>CAIPTQ010000203.1 GCA_903868035.1 uncultured Phycisphaerales bacterium | reverse complement strand
CGGTGGCGGGGGCGGAAGCGGTGCCGGAGGTGGTGGCGGGAGGGGTGGGGCGGGTTCGGGGAGGGGTGGGGGTGGGAGTGGGTTGGGCGGAGGCGCCGGGGTTGGGGTCGGCGAGGATGTTAGGCTCGGGGCGGGGCAGTTCGTGGGGGAGGATGCCTTCGAGGCGGGGGTCGCCGGTGGGGGCGAGCTGGCGCTGGCAGGCGGAGAAGGCGCCGGCCATTACGGCGGCGAGGATGAGAGCGAGGAGGGAGGTGCTGAGGCGGATACGCATGAGATGCTCCTGAAGGAGAGGCCACCACGCGGGAGAGGGCTTACGAGCTAGGACAGGCTAAAGCCTGTACTACGAACTGGTAGGTTACTCTTGTTGGGGGGATGCGCCAAGATAGGCTTGGATGACGGCGGGGTTTTTGCGGATTTCCTCGGGGGTGCCGGCGGCGATGGTTTTGCCGTAGTCGAGGACGAGGATGCGCTGGCAGACGCCCATGATGACCTTCATGTCGTGCTCGATGAGGAGGACGGTGAGGCCGAAACGCGGGCGCAGGGAGCGGATCAGGTCCATCAATTCGCGTTTTTCGGTGGGGTTCATGCCGGCGGCGGGCTCGTCGAGGAGGAGGAGGCGCGGGCGGGTGGCCAGGGCGCGGGCGATTTCGAGGCGGCGCTGGTCGCCGTAGGAGAGGCTGGCGGCCTGCTCGTGGGCGAGGGGGGCGAGGTCGAAGAGGTCGAGATAGCCCAGGGCGCGGCGGCGGGAGGTTTCCTCCTCGCGGAAGAAGGCGGGGGTGCGGAGGATGGCGGCGGGGATGCCCTGGCGATGGTGGGCGTGCTGGGCGATCTGGACGTTGTCGAGGACGGAGAGGTTGGCAAAGAGGCGGATGTTCTGGTAGGTGCGGGCGATGCCCCCCCCCCCGAGCCCCCCACCGAGCCGGGAGATGGCGTGGGGTTTTTTGTGGCGGAGGGAGAGGAGGCCGTCGTGGGTGGCGGCGGCGAAGCGGATGTCGCCGCGGGTGGGGGGATAGACGCCGGTGAGGGCGTTGAAGACGGTGGTTTTGCCGGCACCGTTGGGGCCGATGAGGCCGACGAGTTCACCGGGGAGGAGGGTGAGGTTGAAGTCGTCCACGGCGCGGAGGCCGCCGAATTGGATGGTGAGGTGGGAGATTTCCAGGAGGGGGGTGGAAGTTTCAAGTTTCAAGTTTCGAGTTTCAAGTGGGGTCGAGTCGTTGTCGGCGGCGAGGGTGGCGGGGCCGGGGGTGTGTTCGGCGTCGGTGGGGGCGAGGAGGCCGAGGGATTGGAGTTCCCGGGTTTGCGCGAGGGATAGTTTGGGGCCGGCGGGGGAGAATTTGCGCCAGAGCCAAAGTGCCACGTCGGTGATTTCGTGGCGGCCGAAGAGGCCCTGGGGGCGGAAGAGCATGGAGAGGATGATGACAAGGGAGAAAATGACGAGGCGGGATTTGTCGAGGTTCATGGCCAGGAGCTGGGCGGGGATGACGGTGAGGATGACGGCGGCGACGAGGGAGCCGGAGATCGAGCCGTTGCCGCCGAGGATGACCATGGCGACGATCATGATGGAGCGGGTGAAGGTGAAGGTGTCCTTGTCGATGGCCTCGTTGTAGCTGAAGAAGCCGCCGGCCATGCCGGCAAGGGCGGCGCCGATGACGAAGGCCACGACCTTGTAGCGGGTGGTGGGGATGCCGACGGCTTCGGCGGCGACGGCATCCTCGCGGAGGGCGAGGATGGCGCGGCCGGAGGTGGAGTATTTGATGTTGCGGACGATGAAGAGGGTGACGAGCGCGCCCAGGAATATCCAGAAGAAGTTGACGTAGCGGATGGGCTGGCTGACGTAGGCGTTGAGGTCCGCCAGCAGGGGCGAGGGGGGCAGGCCCTGGTAATTGAGCAGGCGGAGGTCGCCATTGACGGAGATGCCGCGGGTGGTGCCGAAGTATTCGATGTTGATGGTGATTTCGCGGAGGATTTCGCCCAGGCCCAGGGTGGCGATGGCGAGGTAGTCGCCGCGGAGGCGGAGGGTGGGCAGGCCGACGATGAGGCCGACGAGGGCGCCGACGGCGGCCCCGGCGAGGACGCCGGTGAGCATGATGCAGGTGAAGCTCACGGACATGGGGAGGTGGAGCCAAATGTGCCAGAAGGTAAGCTGCGGGAAGAGGAAGAAAGGTTTGACGGCGAGGATGACGGCGGTGTAGGCCCCCGCGCCCAGGAGGCCGGCATGGCCGAGGGAGAACTGGCCGGCCATGCCAAGGATGAGGTTGAGGCTGACGGCAAGGATGATGTAAATGCCGGTCTCGAGGACGACGTTGCGATGGAAGCCGTTGAGGCGGTCGATGGCGGGGGAGAGGAAGGCGAGGGCGGCGGCGAGGAGGAGGAAGACGGCCAGGTGGAGGAGGGAGCGCTGGCCGGGGGGAATGTGGGTGGAAGTGGTGCCCCCCACGGAACCATCGGTGTCGGAGGCGGAGCGCATCAGACTTTCTCCGCGACGGGTTTGCCGAGGATGCCCTCGGGACGGACGAGGAGGACGAGGATGAGGATGACGAAGGCGATGGCGTTGCGATAGAGGCTCAGGCCGGTGCCGCCGATCGAGATGCTGGAGACGAGGGTTTCGACGAAGCCCAGGAGGAAAGCGCCAAGGGCCGCGCCGGGGATATTGCCGATGCCGCCGATGACGGCGGCGATGAAGGCCTTGAGGCCCAGGATCAGGCCCATGTCGTAGGTACACTTATTGGTGCGCATGCCGACGAGGCAGGCGGCGAAGGCGGCGAGGGCCGAGCCGAGGATGAAGGTGAAGCTGATGATTTGGTTGAGGTTGACGCCCATGAGGCGGGCGGAGTCATAGTTGAAGGAGACGGCGCGCATGGCCTTGCCGGTGCGGGTTTTTTTGACGATGAACCAGAGGGCGGCGAGGAGGGCGGCGCAGGCGCCCCATTCGATGAGATCACGCGGGCGGACGAAGAGGTTGAGGGAGTCCTTGAGCCAGGCGAGGGGCATATTGATGCCGGCGACGGGGGGGAAGGTTTCCTCGGTGGGGCCGAAGAAAGTGCAGCCGCCGGCGGTAAAGCCGATCTGGGCGAGGGCCTGGAGGAGCAGGGAGACGCCGATGGCGGTAATGAGGGCGGCGAGGCGCGAGGATTTGCGCAGGGGGCGGTAGGCGAGGCGTTCGATGAGGAAGCCGAGGAATCCGGCGACGATCATGGAGCCGAGAACGACCAGGGAGAACTGGAGGAGGGATTGATCGGCGCCGAGGGAATGGCCCAGCATGGTGTTGGTCATCTGGGCGATGTAGGCCCCGGTGTAGGCCCCGACCATGAAGACCTCGCCGTGGGCGAAATTGATGAGGCGGAGGACGCCGTAGACCATGGTGTAGCCCAGGGCGATGAGGGCGTACTCGCTGCCGATGGTGAGGGAGTTGAGGAATTGCTGGAGGAGTGTGTTCATGCCCCCCTCGGATCACGGTGCGGGCTTTTGGACGCCGACGCGTTGTTTCATCTGGAACTTGCCGTTGATGATTTCGATGACGACGCCGGGCTTTTCGGCATTGCGGTCCTGGTTGATGGTGATGTCGCCGGAGACGCCGGGGAAATTCCTGGTGGCGGCGAGGGCGGCGCGGATTTTGGGGCCGTCGGTGGCGCCGGCGGAGGTGATGGCCTGGAACATGATGTTGGCGGCGTCATAACCGAGGACGGCCATGGCGTCGGGGACGTTGCCGTATTTCGCCTTGTAGCGGGAGACGAAGCCCTGGACGCGGGGGTCGGGGTCGTTGGAATCGCTGTGGGTGGTGAAGAGGCAGCCTTCGAGGGCCGCTCCGCCGCGCTCGATGAGCTTGTCGGATTCCCAGCCGTCGCCGCCGATGAAGGGGCAGGTGATGCCCAGTTCGCGAGCGGTCTTCACGATAGCGGGGACTTCGCTGTAGTAGCCGGGAAGGAAGACAATGTCGGGCTTGGTGTTTTTGATGGCGGTGAGGGGGACGGAGAAGTCGTTGTCGCCGGTGCGGAAATTTTCGGTGCGGGCGATTTTGCCGCCGAGTCGTGTGTATTCGGCGTCGATGGATTTGGCGAGACCCTTGGAATAGTCCTGCTGCTGATCGACGAGCAGGGCGGCGGTGAGGAGTTTCTTTTCGGCGGCATATTGGGCGATCCAGGCACCCTGCTGATCGTCCACAAAACAGGAGCGGAAGATGTAGTCGCCGTATTTGGTGACCTCCGGATTGGTGGAGGCGGGGGTGAGCATGGGAATGTGTTTGTCCTGGCAATAGGGGGCGGCAGCCATGGAGCGGGAGGAGGCGACCTCGCCGAGAACGGCCACGACGCGGTCCTGGTCGAGAAGCTTGAGGACGGCGGACTTGGCTTTGGAGGCGTCGGATTCGGTGTCGGCGGTGATGATGTTGATTTTTTTGCCCAGCAGGCCGCCCTTGGCGTTCTGTTCCTCGGCGGCCAGGCGTATGCCGTGGTCGCAGGAGGTGCCGAAGGTGTTGGTGGGGCCGGTCATGGATGCGAGACTTCCGAGGTCGATGGTGTTGCTCGGACCGCCGCCGCCGCAACCGGGGAGGAGCGTGGCGGCCAGGAGACACGCGGCCGCAAGGGAAGCCAGGAAGGAGCGGCGGGAGATCATGGTAAGGCTCCGGCAGAATGGTGGTCAGGGCTGCGTGGCGGCAGGCCCGGAGGCCGCGGGCGGCGTGGCCGGCTGCGAAGTGGTCGCCGCGGGGGCGGTCTGTGCGGGCGTGCTGTTCAGCGAGCGGGCGAAGAATTCCTGCTGGGAATCGAGCAGCATTTCCATGGCCTTGGCGTCGTCGTAGGCGGCCGAGAAGGTGCCGCTGATGTGGGCGCGGCCGAGGGCGTCGGTGAAGGAGTTGCTGGCCTGGGTGAGGCGGAGGTCGCCATCGACGATGCGGGCCTGGAACCGGGAGGCGCCGGTGGTGGAGTTGAGGCGGACGAAACCGGCGCCTTCGTACATGCCGATGGCGTCGGGGGTCATGATGAGGTAGCGGAAGGTGGCGTTGACGGCCGAGGCATCGAGGGTGGTCACGCCGCCGTAGGGCCGCCAGAAGACGCGGATGGTGGCGACCTGATCGACGGTTTTGCCGGCGGCATCGGGGGCGGTGGAGCGCATCACGAAAAAGAGGTTCTGGTCGCGGTCGAAGTAATAGTAGGATTGGCTGAAAGCCGGGGCGATGGGGGTGGTTTTGCGCTGGGGCTCGATCTGCAGGGGATGATATATCCCGATCTGCAGGGGCTGCAAGATTCCGCACGCCGCCAGCAGCGGCAGCACCAGTACCAGAAAGGCAAGTCGCTTCATGGGCGGTAGTGTAGCGGGGAGAGTGGTTAGTGGCCAGTGGAGACTGTCAGGCGGTGATATCGGTGCCGGGGTTTGGGGAGGATTGTGGGATGGGGAGTTCGGTGCCGCTGGCGGCCTGGGTGTCCAATTCGCGGAGGTAGGCGAAGGTGTAGATGCCGGCGGAGTGGCCGTCGGCCCAGTCGATGCGGAGGGCGTAGTTGCCGACAAGTTCGGCGCCGGTGGCGGTGATGGGTCCGTCGTAGGTGGTTTGGACGATGGGCATGTGCGTGCGGCCCAGGAGGTCGCGTTCACCCTGGCAGCCGGCACAGGGACAGAACTTGCGGAGCATCCGCAGGGGGAGGACGGACTGGCGGCCGTCGGCCCAGGTGATGAGGAGGGCTTCGGTTTTCTTGAGGTGGAGGTTGACGGGGGTGAGGGCGTCAGACATGGCATTACTCGGCAAAGGGATATCCCTTTCGTTACGTTCACTCATGATAGCCAATTCGTAGTTACGAGGTTAGCAAATGCATCATGGACCGCAATAATTCATCCGTGCTCTGCGACCATGTCGGCCAGGCCGCGATGGGCGAATTTGTTGTGGGAATGCATGCGGCACCTTGATCGGAGCGGAGCAGCGCCGCCAGGGTTTCGGCTGAGGCGAGGGAAAAATAGCGGATGTGGTCCTGGCCGACTTCGCGATGGATGGGGATGTCGCTGGCGCAGACGGGCGTGCCGGCGGCGAGGGCCTCGACGATGGGGAGGCCGAAACCCTCGCCGAGGGAAGGCATGAGGATGGCCCGGGCGTGGCGGTAGGCGAAGGCGAGTTCGCCGTCGTGGGCATCGTGAAAGACGAAGAGTTTTTTTTGCCATTGGGGGTGGGCGCGCAGACGCGCATGCAGGCCGTCGGACAGCCAGCCGCGATGCCCCAGCAGGCAGAGCCGCGCGGGCGCGCCTTGCGCCCAGAGGCGTTCCATGGCATCAAGGACGTAGGCATGATTTTTGCGTGGCTCGAAGGTGCCGACCTGGAGATAGACGGGATCGGTTGACGCGAAGACGCCGCTAAAGGCGGGGCGGATTGGACCCTTGGGGTTGGCCGTTTCCAGATTGGCGCCCAGGCGGAAGACCGCGGTGGGTTTGGCGGGCAGCGCGTGGGAGCGGATGAAGGCGGTGAGTTCATCCTCAACGGCATGCGAGATGCAGAACAGGCCGTCGGCAAAGCGCACCGCCTGCGGCAGCCAGTGCGCAAAGAGGGCCGCGTTGTCCGGAGGAAAACATTCCGGCAAACACAGCGGCAGCAGATCGTAGATGACGACGGCGACGCGGCCTCCGGCGGCATGCACCCGGGACACCGCGCCATCCAACGGGGTGCGCCAGGGGGAATCCGACAGTACCAGGATGTCTCCGGATTCGGGCATGATATGCCGGCGGCGGAGGGGCGCGGCAAGTATACGATCCAGCGCCGCCAGGTGCAGGAGGCCCTGACTGATCCTGTCACCGCGGGGGTGGGAAACCGGTGCGGCGGAGTGCCGGAGGCGGTGATGGAGCGGCTTGACCAGACCCTCGAGGAGGCGAATCCAGGCTTTGGGCCGGGGCGGAATGGCGTCCACCTGATGGAAGTGGCGGCCGGTCCAGATGACGGGCAGGCACTGGAGATTCCGGGCCGCGGCGGAGGGGGGTCCATGGAGGACCAGGTTGCGGACGACGCGCTGAATGCCGCTGTGGCCGCCGCGCAGGAAGGTGCGGGTACACTCGATGAGGACTCGGCGGGGGGAGAAGGGGCTCAGGGGTGCGGGCATGGCGGCACTCCGGATGGATCGGTGGGGGGGACGGGACCGGTGGGGCGCGCCAGCAGCGTGCCCCGGCGGGCGAACATATCGCCCAAGGGTATTCGCCCGGTGATACCCCAGTAGAGATTGCGCAGCAACAGAGTGGGATAGGAGGCGTGTTTGGCCAGATAACGCTGGGTGGCGTTGGCGCTCCAGCGCAGGCGGTCGGCGGAGGGAGGCTGCTGCGCGGTGGGCGCGTGATGGACGACGGTGAGGGCGGGGTTGTACCAGGCCGAGTATCCGACATCGGCCAGGCGGCGCATGAGGTCCACCTCCTCCTGGAACATAAAGAAGCCCGGATCAAAACCTCCCACCGTATCAAAGGGCTGCCGGCGGATGAGCAGGCAGGCGCCCGTAAGCCACTCGACGGCACCGGCCGCCTGGGGCGGGGGCAGAACATAGGGGCACTGAGTGTGCGGGGAGAAATGCTGGCGCAAGAGCCGCAGGAAACTCGGGAACCACCCGACGGAAAGCTGGTGGGAGCCATCGGGGTTCAAGAGGCGCGGGCCGATGATGGCGGCGTTGGCGGGCCAGGGCGGAGCGGGGGCGTTGAGTTGCGCCAGCAGGTCGGCGAGGAATGTGGGCGGGAAGGTGAGATCGGGATTGCACAGGAGAATCCATTCCGCGGTGGTTTGTCGGATGGCGGCGTTGGCGGCGGAACCGTAGCCAACATTGGCCAGACGCAGGAGTTGGACGGTGGGAAGAAGTTTTTCGGCGGTGGCCAGGGTGTCGTCCTGCGAGCCGGAATCGGCAATGACCACAAGAATGTCGGGCCGGGAGACATGTGCGACGGCGCGGTTCCATGTTTCGACGAAAGGCCCGAGCCAGGTGGCGCTGTTGTGCGTGACGATGACTAGGGCGAGCGATGAGGGCATGGGCGAATCATACACGGAAAAAGCGGACAGCGGCCAACGCGGAACGGAGCGCATGACGCATGTTATGCCAGTTGTACAAGCAGGGCGGCGCAGGCGGCGGCATCGTTGCAGAGTGAGATTTCCCGCAGCACCTTTTCACGCCGGAGAGAGAAGGCGAAACATTCCTCGCCCACGGTGCGCAGGTCCAACTGGGCCAGCACGGCGGCCATGAGAGTGTCGAGGCCCGCGTGGGTTTTGGCGGAGATGGGGAGGGCGCAGGCGTAGGCGGGTGAGAGCGGGGTGTGGAGGGCGTCGATTTTGTTGGCGGCGATCACCAGGGGGCGGTGTTGATAGGCGTTTTGCAGGGCCAGATCGTCGGGCGTGGGCGGGCGCGTGGCATCGAAGAGGAGAATAATGACCTCGGCCCGGGCGGCCTGATGGTGGGTGCGGGCGATGGAGGCGCGTTCCAGTTCGTCATGCGTGGAACGCACGCCGGCGGTATCCACGAGGATGACGGGGGCATGGACGGCGGCCGAGGGGGGCAGTGCATCAACGGCAGCAGAGGGCTGGGCCATGAACACGGCCTGGGCGTCTACCCAGTCGCGGGTCGTGCCGGCGAGATCGGAGGTGATGGAGATGCGGCGCCCCAGGAGGGCGTTGGCGAGGGTGCTTTTGCCGGAGTTGGGCGGGCCGATGATGGCGATGCGGGCGGGGTGGAGGAGGCGGACGAGGGAGGTGGAGCGTTCGAGGAGCCATTGGGCGGCGGAGTGGAGTTGCCAGAGGTTGGCGGCGGGGTTTTGGCCGGGATTTTGGTGCGATAGCCAATGCCGCCAGTGGGTCGTCCAGGCGGCCCAGGCGCGGGGTTGGGCCAGGAGCAGCCGGAGGGCGGTTTCGGTGACGGCCTGGGGCAGTGCGAGTTGGAGTTCGGCGTCGATGCCGCTGCCCAGGAGGTCGCCAGCTTCCGCAGCGGGAAGCACACGTGCGCCGGCGGTGTGCAGGGCCTGGAGGACCGCATTGACGACGGCGGTGCCGCCGTGGAGGTGGAGTTCGTAGCGATCCGCGCCGGTGCGCACGACGAGGGCATCATCCAGCGGCATGCCGCCGGGTGCGGCCAGTACGGTTTTGGTGAAAGCGCCCACCGCCAACCGTGGCACGCGCGGAGATTGTGCGAGGGTCTGGAGCGCCGTGGCGGCTGTGGTGCCGGCCAGCAGGATTACGGCAATGGCGCCCGGGCCTGGGGCGGTGAGTTGCACGGCGGTGAGGCCAGATTGGGTCATGAGGGGAGGATTAACCGGGAGTTCAAAAAACTCAACTGCGCGCCGGCGGGGGAGCAGGCTGTGGCGGTGGGCGAGTTCAAAGAAGCGGGCCAGGCCCAGGCGGGCACGCGGGGTGACCTCGTAGCGCAGATACTCGGTGAAATACTTGCGGGCCAGGTCGCGGGGCCAGCGTTTTTCGGCGGCATAGCGGTCGAGCAGTTGGTCGGTGAGTGCCGCGCCCTGCCGGCGGGCGTCGTCGAGGATGCGGGCGATGGCCGCGCCCTCCGCCGCGACGTGGTCCTGGCGGATCATCCACATGGCGAAGACAAAGGGCAGGCCCGTGAGACGCTTCCACTCCTCTCCGAGGTCCAGTTGATGGGGATATTCGGCGGGGTCCGGCGCGGCGTTGACCACCTTGTCGCCGATGAGCAGCATGGCCTGGGGCTTGCCGGCGACATCGCCGCCGCGTGGTGGATCGCCCGCGCGGGCGGCTAGCGGAATCAGCGGCACGTTGAGGCCATGGAGTTCGCGCAGGATGACCTGGGCGAGGATGATGGAGGTGTGGCTGTCGGTATCGGTGTGGAGGGCGGTGATCCGCGCAACGGGGACGCGGGAGTATATGCGGACGGTGAGGGTCGGGCCGTCGCAGCCGATCATGCCGACGGGCAGGAGGAGGAGGTCGGTGCGGGCGGTCTGGAAATCGACAACGCTCATGAGGGCGGTGGAGACCGTGTCTGCCTCGATGAGGTCGAGGAGGTGGGCGGGGACGGCGAAGTGTACGCGGACCTCGGGGCGCGCCAGGACGGGATCGATCAGGGGCTTGGAGTTGAGGAAGGAGACGCAGCCGATGTTGTGCATGGGGCAAGGCTTTCAGAAATTCCTGAAAGATTGTATGCGGCGGCAAATACCCCGGCAAACCACGACGGCGCGACGACACGACGGCTGTGATATAATGGACGCATGAACTTGCAGAATCGAACGATCTTGGTGTGCGTCTGCGGCGGGATCGCGGCGTACAAGGTGTGCGAGGTGGTCTCGAAGCTGGCGCAGGCCGGGGCGGAGGTGCGCGTGGCGATGACGGCCGAGGCGCAGCGGTTTGTGGGGGTGGCGACGTTTCAGGCGCTGACGGCCAATCCGGTGTACACCGACCTGTGGACGCCGCTGGAGGGGCGCGATCCGCAGCATATCCGGCTGGCGCAGGCGGAGGATTTGATCCTGGTGGCGCCCTGCACGGGGAACATGATGGCCAAGATGGCCGGCGGGATTGCCGACGAACTGGTCAGCACGCTGCTGCTGGCGGCGGACCCGAAGCGGGTGGTGATCGCGCCGGCGATGAATGAGGGGATGTGGAATCATCCGGCGACGCAGCGGAACGCGGCGCGGTTGCGCGAGGATGGGGTGGCGTGCATCGGGCCGGGGTCGGGCTGGCAGGCGTGCCGGACGGTGGGGGTGGGGCGGATGAGCGAGGCGGGGGAGATAGTAGAGTGGATCGGGAAGAAACTGGGCGAAGCAGAGACTCAACCGAGAAAGGGAGAAGGGAAGAAAAAGGAACAAAATGAAGTGCAAGCGACCTGACTTTTTACTTTTTGCCATTGATCGAAAAAAAACATAGAATTATGTTATGAAACCCACGGTCTACATTGAGACGACTATTCCCTCGTATTACTACGATGCGAGACCGGAACTGATGGCGGATATTATTCGGACGCGGCAATGGTGGGGAATTGAGCGTGCTGATTATGAGTGTTTCATCTCAGAGGTGGTATTGGGCGAATTGGGTGAAGGCAATTACCCGAACCAAGAGAAATGCCTTGCACTTTTGGAAGGAATTCCAGAATTGGCCGTGAGCGAGGAAGTGGAAAGGATCGCCGCGGTTTACCAGGCGCGCACTTTAATGCCGAGATTTCCGGTGCGTGATGCGCTCCATGTGGCGCTGGCGTCATATTTTCGGATGGATTTTTTACTCACGTGGAATTGCCGACATCTGGCCAACGCGAACAAAACGCGGCATTTACGGGAAGTCAACCTGGAGCTGGGTTTGAGCGTCCCGCAACTGGTGACACCGGATCAGCTTCAACGCTTGGAGGATTCGCCATGAGCGACCAAAGTTCAATAGTCGAGGAAGTTCGCGCCCGGGCGATGAAGATCAGCGAACAGTTTGGCCATGATTTGCACAAATATTGTGCGTATCTGCGCGAGCAGCAGCAGAAGCATCCGCAGCGTGTGGTCGACCAGATTACCGTGGTCCGATCTACCGATAAGGTTTGTCCGACCGCTGTCAGTTAAACATGGGGATTCAACCCGGCCAGTGGGCGAAATGTGCGAGTTCGGGTGGAACATGCTGGCGGCGCTCGTGGGATTGTTTGACGTAGTGATACATCGAGCGGCGGAAGTGGCGCATGACGCGGTGGGTGATGGGGATGCCGCGGGCTTCCATTTCGCGGAAGGTCCACTGCCAGACGTAATGTTCCTCGAGGCAGCGGGAGGCGTAGCGGCGGAAGCCGATGGCGTGGTGGCCGACTTCGTGGAGGAAGATGGCGGCGGAGACGGGGCTGCGCGGGCGCGGGGCGGAGATGAGGCGCTTGATGCGGCCGTCACGATAGGTCAGTTCGTAGGCGTGGCCGGCCATGTGGGTGCGCCACTTGCGGATGCTGATCTTGTAGTGGCCCTTGAGTTCCCGGACGAGGCCCTGGTAGTTGGCGGCACGCGGGGCGGGGCGGCGCGGGGACCGGGGGGTGCTGGGTGTGGCCATGCGCAGGCCGCGGGTGCGGCGGGCGATGGGGTGGGCGGTGCCGGAGTCAGCGGACGAAATAGACGGGGTGGTGTCCATGCCTTAACCATATCGGCGGGCGGCGGGAAGTCGAGCAATGAAATATCGGGTGTTTTTCACCTGATTGGGGGCGTTTTATCTGGTGTGTGATCGGGGGGGAGACCGCCATGCACTCGGGGAGGGGTTGGCGGTCTGGGGGTCGAAAATTGCCCAGAGTGCCGAAATGGGCCGTACGGGGTTAAGTTATGGCAAGATAGGAAAGATCGAGGTTACGAGGGCGGGGTGAGCCAGACGGACATGGGCCAGCCGCCGGTGCCGGTCATGAGCTGGGTGGCGAGCAGGTAGAGTTAGCAGGGGGAGGACACGAAATTGCGACTTACCCTCATCCGTGAACAGCCCGAATCAGGCCGTGTCATTCGTGGGCACGGGGTTTCCCCGCGCTTGCCGCACAAATCCTGTGGCCCTGTTCAGCGCAGTGCCTCAGCCACTTGAGCTTTCACCGCCTCGGGCTGGCGGAGCGCGGCGATTTCCGCCTCCGGCAGCGGTTCAGAGCCGCGGTAGAAAGACACCCAGTCCAGCGCCTTGGGTGAGCCCATCCACTTGCCTTCGGGGGTGTAGATGATCCATTCGGAATCACCCAATCCCGCGAGCGTCGCCACCAGCCGTCCGGTTGCCGTGGCGCGCATCTGGAGGATCGTGGAGCCGCACAGCGGATCCAGCGCCAGCCGGCCGCCCAGGATCAGGGTCGGATTGTGCCACGTCGGCCCGTCGGCACCGGCGGGCAAACGCTGACCGTCGTTGAGCGAAAGCACATCCGCCCCTTCGCTCATGCCCTCATAGCGAAGTACGATATTGGCAAGGCCCGGCTCCCAGGCCAGGCTACGTACGCCGCCGGCCTTCGTTTCCCAAAGGACTTTCCGGTCGCTGAGGCGGATCAATCGGAGGGGGTCGCCAGCGTTTCTGCCGGCAACCAGCAGGCGTTGGTCGTCCAGGAACAGCGTCACTGCCCGGAGTGTCCCGCCGTCAAACGATGCCAACTCCTCGCCGGTACGGGATTTTCGCACGCTGGTGCGGTACGTGTCCGTCCAGGGATCGGCCTTGGGCCCTAGCGCTGGCACGGCCATCAAGTCCCCGCTGGGGCTGAAAGTCACTCCAAAATCTTCCACACCGGGCACCGTGCCATCGGATTTGCCCTGCGGCGTGAAAAATTCCCACGGGCCGCTCCGGCCAGATTTCGGCAGACGCATGATCAGATACCGCCCGTCGCCCGTCCATTGGAGGCCCATGATCGGCTTGTTTTCATTGACGATTTCTCCCACCTGCGTCCACGTTTTCGTGTCCCACACTGGCACGCGAAACGTGAAACCTTGCGTGTTCCCGCCAATCAGGCCGGCGATGTAGCGCCCGTCCGGGCTCGGCAGGCACTGGAGCCACTCCCGCGACGGGATCGCCACGGGTTGTGATTCGCCACCCGGAAGATGAACCTGGGTGACGAAATTCAGGACCGTGCCCCCCCCGCCCCCCCCACGCGGAGCGCCCCGCCCCGGCGGAGCGACCAGCGCCGCCAGTTCCGGCGGCAGCGCTCGATAGTCATACCAGGCGGTACCCACCAGCAGCCCCGGCCCCTGCAATGCCACCTCGCGGACCTCGCTGGTCTGGCCCGTCATCTTCTTGAAAGTCCCCTCCTTGAGGCCCCACAATTCAAGCCAGCCGCCTTGGCCGACGGTGGCCAGCGCACCGGTGGATGCATCCCATACCGCGCGGGCAAACCTCTGGTTGAAAGCCTTCGCAGGCACCGGAATTTCACTGAAGCGCGCGTTCAATAAATCCATTGACGAACCACCAAAAACGCGCTCCGCCGCTCCCGTAGTTTGCTGGGACTTGCCGCTGTCCAGATCGATCGTCTGCTGCGCCGGCGCGAACGTGCCTCCCCACTCGCTCCCCAAACTCACGCCCATGCCCCCCTCGACCACCAGCGTCCGCCCGTTGTCCGAAAAGCTCATCCGCCCCACTATGTTCATCTGCAGCGGGTAGCTTCTCAGCTTTTTGCCTTGAAGATCGTATACCTGGACTTCATCCACCACGTCGCGCTCCAGGGGACGGATCGGTTTGGAATTGGCCGTCACGTAAAGCAGTTTGTCATCCGGCGCGAAGACCGGAAGCGCCCCGTTGAGCCAGGAAGCCGGCGTCGCGTGGTCCGCGGCAAGATCGAGGATTTGCCCGGCGGGCGAACCGCAGAGCGCCAATAACCCGCCATCATGGGAAAAGGCATAACCCCCCGCATTCCCCAGGGGCGGAAACTCCAGAACCCAGGCCACGCGTTGCCGCTTGAGGTCCACCACCTGGAGGCCGCGAAAATCATACGCGCGTGCGACGGCAAAACGTCCCGTGGGATCGATAAGCCCTTTGCCCTCATGATGGAATTGAGGAACGATGCGCACGGGGGGGCGGTCGCCGCGGGTGGTTGGCGTCTGCGCCCGGGCGGAGAGCGACAACCATGGCAGGGCTGCCGCCAACAGGACCGGCACGACACGACTTGGAATCCATTGCCGCATGCGGGTTGCTCCTCAATCCGGGATTGATCGCCCGTTATTTCTGTGCGTAGCATATACGGGAGAGTTGCCACCCGGGGGATGGGTGTTTCGCGGGCATATATGGCGCAGAGGCGTAGGGACGCTGACGGTGGCTGCCGAAGGGACTGTGGACTGGATCGAAAGTGCCCCAAGGAACGCCTTCGGGCGACCCGAGGGTAGGGCCTGTTTATTCACGTTCGGCGCGCTCAAGGACGCGGGCGATTTGGGAAACGGTGGCGGTGTCGGCGGTGACTTTGGCTTTTTCGATGCGGTTGAGGGTTTCCGGGCGGATGCCGGCGCGGCGGGCGACTTCGGCCTGGGAGAGACCGACGGCCCAGCGGCGTTTGATGAGTTTGCGGGCCAGGCCGACACGGAGCGCTGCGATGGCGGGGTAGTTGCCGCTGGGGAGTTTGGGGGGAAGTTCCGGCAGGTCCACATCACCCGCGATGACGGAGCGCTGGCGCAGGGCGTCATATTCAGCCACAGGCACGACGACAAATTTCTTGCCGTCAAGTTGAAGTGTTGCAACCATAGTCAATTATCTCCATAGAAGCCGTCGCGATGGCCGATTTGTTCCACGACAACGGTACTGCCATGCACGCGAAACTGAACGCGATAATCGCCTGTCCGAAGGCGAAAATACCCCTTCAAACCATGGCGCAAAGGCTTGGTTCCGCTGACATCCGGCCAATGACTCAAACGGTCGATGAGTTTCATCACGCGCGAGTACATCGGTTCACTGAGTTCCTGAGCCTGCGCCCAGGCCTCAGGTGTGATTTCCACATTTACGGCCATGGAACAGATTGTAGGCGACCATTGACTTTCAAGTCAAGGTTCATGACATGATATTTATGGTTATTATCCATTCAGCAGGCCGAATTTCGGCCACGTCGAAAACACCGGGCGGAGGAATCATTCCCACATCCCCGCCACGGGCCAGCCTTTGTCGTCCCAGGTGAGGGGGCGGATGCTCAGGGTGCCGCCGCCGGGGGTGTTGGCGGGGTTGCCGGAGGCGTTGGATTCGACGTGGGAGCTGATGTAGAACTTGCCCGCGACCTGGATGATGCCGGCGTGGCCGTTGCCGACGATGGCGTAGCCGTTGCCGACCTTGGGGCCGTAGTGGATATCCATGAAGTTGGTGCCGCCGCCGGTGGCCATGTCCTGGCCTTCCTTGTCGAGGTAGGGTCCGGTGATTTTGTCGGCGCGGCCGACGCGCATGTTGTAGGTGCTGGTGGCCTGGCGGCAGCACATGCCCCAGTTGACGAAGAGGAAATATTTGCCGTCGTGCTTGTAGATGTAGGGGGCCTCGATGGAGTCGAAGTGGGCGATGTGGTACATGGGGGAATCCGGCGCGAGGCGCAAGCCGGTGTCGGGGTTGAGTTCGAGGAGCCGGATGCCGCCCCAGAAGGAGCCGAAGGCGAGCCAGAGTTTGCCGTCGTCATCGTAGAGTGCGGCGGGGTCGATGCAGTTGAAGTCATCGCGGGTGTCGGAGCGGACGATGAGGCCGCCTTCGGTGAATTTATAGTTGGGGTCGGCGGGGTTGAGGGTGGGGCTGGAGATGACGCCGATGGCGGAGTTGTTGACGCCGAAGCCGGAGGTGGAGAGGAAGATGAAGTATTGGTCCTTGACCTTGATGACGTCGGGCGCCCAGAAGCTGCCGCCACCGCCGCCTCGGGCGCCGCGTCCAGGCGCGGGTGCAGACGCCGTGCCGGTGGCCGGCGCAGGTGTGGGAGCCGCCGCGCCCCGGGCGGGGGGTGTCCAACCGCTGCGGGCGGCGGCGGGCCAGGACTGCGTAAGCCCGGCCGTCGGGCTGGCGCCCTGCGCCCAGGTGATGAGATCCTGGGAGTGGAACATCGAGGCCCCGGTGGGGTAGAGGTAATATTCATTGCCGCACTTGACGATGGTGGAGGGGTCATGGACGCCGACGTTGCGCATCCCCATCTGGCGGGCGATGTCCTTGGGCGTTGGGCCGGTGGCCGGCGCGCCGCCGGCGGGGGTCGCCGGGGCCTGGCCCAGGGCGATGCCAACGGCCACGGTGGCGGCCAGGACACTCATGGTAAGAAGAGATCGCACATGAAAGGTCATGGGCTGCTCCTGGGGCAAGAGGAATGATTAATTGGAGGCGGGGCGTTCCACGATGGACAAATTTTCGATCCAGACCGGGACCGGTTCGATGGCGGTGATGGTCAGGTGCGCGACCGGTGCCGAAGCACGGGCCAACACACTCGTGCGGTACGGGCGGAAGGCGGGGGTCTGATAGCCATTGGCGGCCGCAGGCGCGCTGGCCGGGGCCGTGGTGGCAGCGCCGCCACCACCGCCGCCGCCGCGTGCGCCGCGCCCACCGCCGCCGCCGCCACGGCCGATCTCGGGCAGCGTGGTGCGGCAGAGCACCTTGCCGGCATCGGTTTCCAGGGAGAAGACCAGGCCCACGCCGATGCCTTCGCTGGTGCCGTTGAAGGTGATGTCGTAGGACTTGCCGGCCGTGACGGCGAGGGACAGGGAGTTTTTCACGCCCATGCGGCCCGCGCCGAATTCGGGAAAATTGGTAATGGCGATCCGGATGAGGTTCGGATTGGGGTTGGCGGCATTTTTGGCGCCGATTTCGACGGCGCCTTCGGCCGTGCCTTCCTTGAGCACCGACCAGCCGGAGATAAGGGGTGCGGCCGCCGGCGCTGCGGGGGGAGTGGCGGGAATCGCGGCCATAACCATGCCGGCGGCGCTTAAAATGCCGGCGAACAACGTCCAGCGGCGAGCGGATGTATACATATATATCTCCCGGGCCAAGGCCCGTTTTTGAAAGGAACTTAAAGTATGTTCCGACCGCCGCCGTCCGTTGTCAAGAATGCGGCCCCGCCCAATCCCCGCGCCTTCGAGTGAATATTTGACTTTCAGAGCCGCGACCGTCAGGAAGCGACGGTGTTGTCACACGCCTGTCGATGGAGCCAAGGCCGTTGCCCGCCACGTGCTGAGGATTGGGGATTGGCGAATCAATAGCGGTCTCCGTCAAAGTAGCAGGCACTTTCCAAGTGCCGTCTGTCAAGGGCTCAACGGCACACGGAGTGTGCCTGCCACTTTTGACAATCTTCCGCGCGCGATGGCACCCGCCGATTTGGCCGATATACTCCTTGATATGAACTCGTCCCTTGAACCCCTCCTCGCCCTCGTCGAACGCTTCGGCACCGCCTCCCGCCCGCGCATCATGCTGCTGGGCGATGTGATGCTCGATGAATACATCTATGGGGATGCCGATCGCCTCTCCCCCGAGGCCCCTGTGCCGGTGGTGCAGGAGCGGTATCGTGAGCAGCGCACCGGCGGCGCGGGCAATGTGGCGGCCGGCCTGGCGGCATTGGGCGCGGAAGTCCTCTGCGTGTCGGTCTGCGGCGAGGATCTCCAGGGCCGCCTCCTGCTGGAACTCTTCCAGAAAATGGGCGTCAACACCGAGGGCCTCCTCCGCTGCCCCGATCGCCCCACCACCTCCAAAACCCGCCTGGTGGGTTTGGCCCAGCACCGCCACCCGCAACAGATGCTCCGGCTCGACCAGGAAACGACCACGCCGCTGAGCTCCGAGCAACAGGCGAGTTTGATGGCGTATGTTCGGCGGGAGCTGCCATCCTGCGCCGCGTTGGCGCTGGAGGATTACAACAAGGGGCTGCTGGCACCGGACTTCTGCCGGGCGGTCGTACACTTCGCCCGCGGGCTGGGCAAGCCGATCCTGGTCGATCCGGCGCTGCTTTCCGATTATTCGAAGTATGACGGGGTTTCGACGATCACGCCGAATCGTTTTGAGGCGGAGCGCGCCTCGGGGCTGAAACTGGCCGATTCGCTGGAAGGTGTGCCGCAGCTTGCCGCGGCGCTGTTGACGCGGCATCACCTGGAAACATGCCTGCTTACGCTGGACCGCCACGGCATGTACCTGCTGGAACGCGGCGACCTGGAGGCCGGGGGCGGGGCGGGGGCGGCGGGCGGAGGCACGCATATCCCCTCACGGCCGCGGACGATTTACGATGTGACGGGCGCCGGCGACATGGTGCTGGCGATGCTGGCCATGGCCATCGCCTGCGGGGCCTCATGGAAGCAGGCCGCCACGCTGGCCAACATCGCCGGCGGCCTGGAGGTCGAGAAGTTCGGCATCGTGCCGATTAAGAAGGATGAGGTGATCGACGAACTGCATCGCCTCGACTCCGACACCCGCGGCAAGGAGCGCACGCTGCCGCAGTTGCTGCATGACCTGGAACGCCGCCGCCGCTCCAGCCCGCTGGGCAAGGTGGTCTTCACCAACGGCGTGTTCGACCTGCTGCACGCGGGGCATGTGAAGTATCTGGAATTCGCCCGCAAACAGGGCAATCTGCTGATCGTCGGCGTCAACTCCGATGAAAGCGTGCAGCGGCTCAAGGGGCCGACGCGCCCCGTGAATCCCATTGCCGACCGCATGGCGGTGCTGGCGGGTTTGCAGGCCGTGGATTACGTTGTCAGCTTTGCCGAGGACACGCCGGCGGCATTGATCGAGGCGGTGCGGCCGGATGTGCTGGTGAAGGGGGAGGATTACTCCGGCAAGGAAGTGGTGGGGCGCGAAACCGTGGAAGGACGCGGCGGCAAGGTGGTGCTGGCGCCGTTCCTCCCGGGACGCAGCACGTCCGGCATCATCAAAAAAGCCGGCACGCAGTAAGCGACGCGCGGAAAGGATACACGGCGTGACGCGGCTGACGATGACTCTCTGGCTGGCGGATTCCTGGCCCCCCGATCCCTCCGCCGAATCCCTCTTCACGCGGTATCCCTGGGCGTGGAACCTGGTGCTCTTTTTACTGACCCTGGGCCTGGTCGCCATCATGGTTTGGTTCGCCCGGGCCGGCCGCACCGGCAATGGCTTTGTCATCCGCGTCGATGAGGATGACATCACTTTCACCGGCAATTTCCCCCCCAAGATGCAGGCCACCGTCAGCGAATTCCTGCGGCACGATGTCGCCCTTCCCGGTGCCTACGAAATCCGCGCCCATTGGCATGACCGCATGCTCGTCGTGGTCGTTAAAGGCGAACACGCCCTACCCATGGAGCAGCGCATTCGCAATTTCCTCAAGCTCAACTTGAAGCCCCCGGGCACATACTCGATCTGACTGCGTGGAGCTACCCGGCGACGGCCGCCTAAAGGCGGAACTCCGAACCCCCGGAACTCCGAACCCCTTTCCCCCACCCCCGCGCTTCGGTAGAATTCCCCCTTTCATCTACTCACCCACCTGCGGAGGAATCATGTTCCAACTCACCACCCTGTCGGCCCTTGTTGCTTCCACCCTGTTCCTCACCGCGGCCGCCGCGCAGGCCGCCGACATCTTCCCCGTCAAGGCCTACACCAAGCCCGACGAACCCATCGTCGTCAAATTCGTCACCGAAAAGGGCGAGGAAGGCAAGAAAGCCGTCGCCGAACTGGGCGCCGCCGCCGCCCAGCTCGATGCCCTCTTCACCCCCGCCACCGGTGCCGACATCGCCGCCGCCGATGGCAAGCCCCTGTTTAAAATCTACTCCGCGGCCGGCAAGGAACTCGAATTCTCCGCCATCAAACCCGCCCCCTACACCACCACCGACGGCACCTACAAAATCTCCGATATCTGCCCCCAACTCAAGGAGGGCGGCACCTTCTTCCTCACCTGGAAAGACGCCCCGCCGCTGGTCATCGAAACCCTCTTCAACCCCGGCCGCGGCCCCAAGGAACTCGAGAAGGTCAAATCCCGCATCGACATGCTCTCCGCCGCCGAACAAAAATCCGCGCTGGCCCAGTTCACCCCCGCCGTCACCCACATGGAACTGGCCTCCTGCGCCGTCATCACCACCGACAAGGGCGTCATCAAGGCCAAGTTCTCCTACGATGTCGCCCCGTACACCGTGGACAACTTCATCGCCCTGGCCCGGCAGAATTTCTACGACGGCTCGGCCTTCCACCGCATCCTCGCCGGCTTCATGATCCAGGGCGGCGACGCCTACGCCAACACGGACCAGGCGGGCATGGGCGGCCCGGGCTACGGCGTAATGCACGAATTCTCCGACAAAAAACACGTCCGCGGCGTGCTGTCCATGGCCCGCTCGGCCCCGCCCATGGGCGGCAATGATCTCGACCGCAACGGCAGCGCCTACTGGGATTCCGCCGGCTCCCAGTTCTTCATCATGCACGGCGCCAACGCCACGCTCGACGGCTCCTACTCCGCCTTCGGCGACGTCATTGAGGGCCTCGACATCGTCGACGCCATCGCCAAAACCCCCAGCGATGCCAACTCCGGCGCCGTCAAAGGCGCCAGGCCGAAAATCATCTCCATCAAAATCATGCCCGCCACCGCGGACAACTACGGGCTGAAGTAATCACACGGGCAATCCCGCGAATCGCACCATTTTCTGGCGCACTGGACCGTACGGCGTGGGCTACGGGTATATTTGTTTTTAACGAATTTCTAATTATTCGCTTGAATTTCTTCCATTATGCGTATACTAAAAATGCGCGGTTGGCGCTTGCGGTACGGTTCATTTCCTTTCTCCCGCCCTTCTTGCGGGCCTGTTTTTAGACCCTGTTCGGCAACTTGCAGTTTTTCACCACGCTTTTCTTTCCCGGCTTGGGTCAGCCCTGACACGGCCCATGGGTCCGGCATCCCGGTGGTGCGGTCATGTATACGGTGCGGTTCTCGCCCTATCACTTCGTGGAGTATGCCGATCCCCGGCAATTTGACCAGCGGGTCGGCAAGTGGCTGCTGTTGCGCGAGGCCGAAAACGCGTTTCTGCTGGGCCAGATGCACGACATCCTCGCCGTCCGCCGCCATGCCATCGGCGCCGCCCCACGCCTCTTTTCATTGGAGGAGGACGGCGCCATCACGGCGGCGGCCGTGCTTTTTCCCGACGGCAACCTGGTGCTGACCTGGACCACGGCGGCCTTGCTGGGCGTGTTGGCGCAGGGTTTGACCGGCGCCCGTTGCCAGATCAGCGCGGTTTACGCCCCCGCGCATATCTCCTGGCCCTTTGCCAAGCTGTGGGCGGAGCAGACCGGGCAGCGTTGGCAGATGGGCGCCGAGGAGCGGGTGTATCAACTCGCCCGCCTGCGTTGCCCCGCGCCGGCCAGCGGTCACCTGGAGGCCGCCGCACCCGCGCACCGGTTGCTGGTGCGGCCCTGGATCGCCGACTTCGTCCGCGAAACGGGCTTCCCCGACGCCCGCGACGCCTATCTGACCGACACCCTCATCGCCCAGCGGCAGCTCTTCCTGTGGATGGACCCCCAGCCGGTGTCCATGGCGGCCTGGACCATGCCCACCCAGCATGGAGCCTGCATCAACTTCGTCTACACGCCGCCGGAACTCCGCGGCCGGGGCCATGGGAAGGCCGTCGTGGCCGCATTGGCCCGCCATATTATTGACAGCGGCCTGCAGTTCTGCTTCATCTTCACGGGCACGGTCGATCACCCATCCAACTCGCTCTATCAAGCCATCGGCGCGCGCACCCTTTGCGAGTTCATGCGCTGCGCCATCCTGCCCGCCGTGCGCCCCCAGGCCCCCATCGCGGAATCCGCGTCCGCCACGTTTTAGTAGCTCCTGCCGGCAAAGAAGGCGTTCGGCAGCAGGCCATCGAACAATTATAAACCGCCCGCCGTCTTGTATTTCATATGTCCTTTTTATTATGATTGAATAATCTCAAGGGTTGTCACCCGGTCGTCGAGGGACGCCGTCACGTCTTTTTGGCTTGTAGTTGGAAATACGTCATGAAAATGCTCAAGCGCCGCGGTTTCACCCTCATCGAATTACTCGTGGTCGTGGCCATTCTTGCCCTGCTGATCGCGATTCTGCTGCCGTCGCTGGGCAAGGCGCGGATGATGGCCCGGCGCACGCAATGCCTGGCCACGATCCGGTCGTGGGGGCAGGCGGTTTACACCTACGCCTTTGAAAACAACAATTTTTTCGGCTCCAAGCGCCCCCCTGGCGGCCTGGGCAGCCAATGGGATCAGGATCCCAAATTGTACGACCCCAACTCCACCATTGACGGCATTTATGCCGGCCAGTCCAGCCACACGCTGAGCGGCAAAACGCGGTTTTGCCCGGCCGATCCGGAGATATACAAGGGCCAACCCGGCATCGGCTATTATGAGAATCGGCCGCTGCCGAGCTACAAATTCGCCAGCTACATGTCGCCGGGGAATAATCCCGGGCCGTCCACCATGCAGCGCATGGCCATTTTCAAGACGCCCGCCATGACCCTCCTGATGTGCGATTCCAATGCCGCCAACAACTACGGCGATTGCGTGGCCTTCATCACCAAAAACGGGCACGAGGGCGTCTATTTTTCACTCAACAACAACGATCCGGATGCGCCGCGCACCTACAATGTCCCCAGCTACGGCCCGGGCTACAACTCGCAGGCCGAAATCAAGGAGCGCCATGGCGGCAACGGGGCGGCGCTGTTTCTTGATGGCCACGCCGAATCGGTTCCGTGGAGCGAATACGTCAAGAATATTCCCAACACCCCTGACGATGGCGATATGTCCCGGCGCTGGACGCGCATGCCCGGCTGATTGTCGGCCTCACGCTTTCCCGCGCAGTGCCCGCACGACCTGGGCATCGCGGGTGGAGAGATCGGGGAAGTCCTTGTCTGAGCCTACATCCGGGCGGCGCTTCCAGGAACGGGCGCAGGAGGGGTATTTTTCGCGGGTGTCCACGATTTTGATATCCCAATCCCCAGCGCCTTGTTCGATGCGGTGGAAGCCGACGCCCAGGGCGTCTTCGATTTCGGGGGCGTAGTGGGCGATGAATTTGGAGACTTCGTCTTGGACTTTGGGGAGGATGATGACGGCTTCGGCATCGAGGGGATTGCCCAGGGCGATGGAGCGTTTGAGGTCGTCGAGTTGCTTGTTGCCTTTTTCGACGAGGGGGAGGAGGACGGACCAGGGTTGTAATTGGTAATTGGTAATTGGTAATTGGGAAAGAGTGTGGAGGTGGACGCTGGCTTCCAGATTAGCGCAGCCGGGCAGCTTGCGCAGCTCGCCCCAGGCTTCCTCGCTGGTGAACGCAAGCACCGGCGCGCAGAGTTCGATCAAATGCACCAAGGCGCGGTAGCAGACGGTTTGGCTGGCGCGGCGTTTGGGGGATGCGGGCAGCTCGCAATAGAGGCGGTCCTTGATGGCCTTGGCATAGACCGCAGAGATTTCCACATTGCAAAATTCATAGATCAGCTTGAAGACCTGGTGGAATTCGTAGCGGTCATAGGCTTCGTACACATCGTGTGCCCAGGCCGCCACGCGGGAAAGCATCCAGGCGTCAATCGAATGCAGCGCGGGGTCCGCGCTGTTTTTTGCCGGATCGAAATCATACAGATTCCCCAGCAAATACCGCATCGTGTTGCGGATTTTGCGATAGGCCTCGCCCATGCCGCGCAGCAGGTTCGGCCCGCAGGCCATGTCATTCTGATAGTCCACCGATGACACCCACAGTCGCAGAACGTCGGCACCATATTGCTTGAGGGCGTCGTTGACCTTAATGTCGTTGCCATCCTGTTTCGACATCTTCCGCCCCTTCTCGTCCAGCACGAAGCCGTGGGTGAGGACTTCTTTGAACGGCGGCACAGGCTTGTAGCCGGAGGCTTCCAGGAGGGAAGACTGGAACCATCCGCGATGCTGGTCGCTTCCCTCCAGATACATCGCGCATGGATAGCCCAGTTCCGGATGCGTACCCTCCAGCACGGCATGATGCGACGCGCCGGATTCAAACCAGACGTCCAAAATATCCGCACCTTTTTCGAGGGTGGCGATGTTGGTGCCCGCGGGGAAGCCGACTGCCGCAGGATCAGTGCCCAGGATCTTGTCAGGGGAATCGGTGTACCAGGAGTCGGCACCGTGCTCCCGGAAATAGGCGGCAGTCTTGCGGACGCTGGCCTCGGTTAGCAGGCACTTGCCCTGCGGATCGAAGAGCGCCGGTATCGGGACGCCCCAGGAGCGTTGGCGGGAGACGCACCAATCGGGGCGGGTGTCGAGCATCCCATCGATGCGGTTTTTGCCCCATTCGGGGATCCATTGGACGGAGTTGACGAAGCGTTTAGCGGTGGACCAGAGGCTCTTCCCTTTGTTCAATCGCGCCAGCGCAACCTCAAGCACTTCTTGGGCAGAATCAAAATTCCCAGTCTTTTCGCCCTTCTTCTCATCCTCGCCACTCGCCTTCACAAACCATTGCTCCGTAGCCCGGAAAATCACCGGCTTCTTGCACCGCCAGCAATGCGGATACTCGTGCGAAAACTCCGCATGATGAAACAACGCCCCCGTCTCCTTCAACTTCTCCACCACCAGCGCATTGGCGTCCCAAATCGTCTTCCCCCGCAAAAACTCCGGCACCGTCTCGTCATACCGCCCATCCGAAAGCACCGGATTGTAAACCTCCAGGCCATACTTGATGCCTGTCTGATAGTCCTCCTTGCCGTGGCCGGGGGCGGTGTGGACGAGGCCGGTGCCGTCTTCGAGGGTGACGTAGTCGGCGAGGACGACGGGTTGGATGCGTGTGGGGTCGAGGGGATGGCGATACTTTGGATTCATTGAGTACCAAGTCCGCCCGTTTGTTGGCTCACTAACATGATATTTCTCAATTCCTGCCGCCTGCATCGCACGCTGCACGAGGTTCTTGGCAATGATGATTCGCTTGGCACTATAGGCATCGTTTCCCGTCCATACGCATACATATTCTGCATCAGGATGTATGGCCACCGCCCGATTCGCTGGCAGCGTCCAAGGTGTTGTTGTCCAAATCATCAGGTAGGTCGAGGTACGTATATCGACTGCCCCGGTATTTCGTGGTACAAGATCTCCAAGTGGTGACCAGAAAGAACCGGATTCACCGCTCACCATCTCAAACATCACATACACCGACGTATCCATCTTCTCCTTATACTCCAACTCCGCCTCCGCCAGAGCCGTCCGGTCAAACGTACACCAATGCACCGGCTTCTTCTGGCGGTACACCAAATCCCGCCCCACCAACTCCGCCAGCACCTCCAAAACCCCCGCCTCATACTTCTTATCCATCGTCAAATACGGCCGGCCAAAATCGCCAAACACGCCCAGCCGCTGGAAGCTCTCGCTCTGCAGCTTCACGTACTTCAGCGCATAGTCGTGGCATTCCTTGCGAATCTGGTCCTTGGAAAATTCCCGGAACTTCGGGCCGTGCTGCTTCTGGATTGCCGATTCGATGGGCAGGCCGTGGCAGTCCCAGCCAGGCACGTACGGCGAGTCATACCCCTGCATCGTCCGGAACTTGACGACGATGTCCTTGAGGACTTTGTTGATGAGGTGGCCCATGTGGATGTCGCCGTTGGCATACGGCGGCCCATCATGCAAGACCCATCGCCCCTTGGCCGACCCCGCCCGTGCCGCCCGTACCTTGCCGTAGATGTCCTCGGCGGCCCAGCGTTTGACCATCTCGGGCTCGCGCTGCGTCAGATTCGCCTTCATATCGAAGGCGGTTTTGGGCAGGTTCAACGTGTCCTTGTAGCTGACTCCGGCAGATTCCGACATGGCATGCTCTTCTCAAAAAAGGCCTGGATTTAACCACCAAGACACGAAGAATTCACACATTTCATTTCTTCTTCGTGTTTTCGTGACTTCGTGGTTCAATTTGAACGTTCCAACGCCGCTTGGCTCAAGCTGCGGCAAAAGCTGGTGATAAAAGGATCGGATTTGGGCTAAGCGGCGGTGAGGGCCGGTTAGCCCCGCATAATGGGGATGGACACGCACGTCCATCGGGGGGGGAGTGGTGCCGACGCCCTCGTCGGCGGGTACACCCGGAGTGGTGGTGCCGCTGGGACCAAGGCCCGGCGAAGTTGTGGCAACTCGAAATTCATGCCCCAGAGTATAGCCCACTGTGCCCTGGGCCTCAAACCTTGTTTGACGACAGCCTAAAGGCTGTACTACGAACGGGTTTGACGACCCTTGTTTGACGACAGCCTAAAGGCTGTACTACGAACCACTACGAACCTACGAACCGGGGCGCTTGACCGGGGAGGCAAACTGTCGCATCCTTCCCCCAAGGCAAAATTCCACGGAGGCATTTATGGACGTCACGGGCACATGGACAGGCGAATACACGTTTGAAGAGACCAAGGACGGCGGCAGCCGCCTGGTGGTGGGCAAGGTGGTGACGTTCAAGATGGTCCTCAAACAGGGCTGGTTCGGCATGGTCACCGGCACCATCGAGGAAGACCCCGACGAGGGCTTCCCCGAGAAGGGCCAGATCAAGGGCAAACTCCGGGGCACGGTGCTGGTCTTCGAGAAAATGATGCCCAAGCTGCGGATGATGCACGAACGCAGCCGCAAGACGCTCGAACAGTTGGCCGAACAAAATACCTTCGTGATCGACACCGACAAGCCGCATCCCAAAATCCGGCATATCGGAGACCTGGCGGCGGACGGCAAGAGCATGGAGGGAACGTGGATGGAACCCGAGGAGAGCCTCTCGATCCCGGGGAGTGCGCAGACCATCGGCATCCCCAAACTGGTGGGAGCGTGGAAGGTGACGCGGGCGTGAGGGGGTGACGGGGTGACGGGGTGACACGGTGACGGGGTGACACGATGACACGGTGAGTTTTGCCGGGCATTGCCATGCCGGGCTAGGCGGGGGTGGCGGTGACGTCGACGGGTTTGCGGCTGGCCAGATGATCCATGCAATAGCCCAGGGCGAAAGTGGCCAGCGCGATGAACAGCAGGAAGCTGAAAATCGTGCTGGTGGCGGAATACGCGGCCCCGTAGCCGAACATCCAATACACCAGCGCTTCGATCACCCATTGGCCCAGGCCCAGGATAAACATGGCGGCTGCCCCACCCGCCTGGAGCATAAGGGGCGTGGATTGCTTGCGTTTGCGAAGGGCGAGGGCCGCCATGAGCGCGATGGCCACCCAGGGGAGTAAATTGCAGAACGTCACGAACAGATGCCATAGGAGCGTCATGTTTTTCCTTTCTTAGGATTCCCAGCGGAGGCTAACTGTTCTCCGTCGCTGAATCATAGCCGAGAAATTCTGAAATGTGGAATCGGAAAAACAGCGGCCAGCGCGCGCTGCGGTGAAACGGAGTCGCCGAGTGTCCCGGTTCATTCGACGCCGGGGCGGGGGGCGATATAATCCGCTCCCATGCCGACGGTGTGTTTATATTTTCAGATTCACCAGCCCTTCCGCTTGCGGAAGTACACGGTGTTTGACGGGGATGCGAACTATTTTGACAACGCGATGAACGCGCAGTTGGTGCGGCGGATCGCCGAGCGCTGTTACGTGCCGATGAATCGGCTGCTGCTGGATTTGATCCGCATGCATGGGGGGCGGTTTAAGGTGGCGCTGTCGATCACGGGGACGGCACTGGAGCAGTTTGAAAGCTACGCCCCGCAAGTGGTGCAGGGCCTGCACGTGCTGGCGCAGACGGGATGCGTGGAATTTCTGGGGGAGACGTTTTATCACAGCCTCGCGGCGCTGCACTCGGAGGGGGAGTTCCGCGCGCAGGTGGAGCTGCATCGGCGGATGATCAAGCGGCTCTTCGGGCAGGTGCCGACGGTGTTCCGGAACACGGAGCTGATTTATTCCAACCGCGTTGGGGAACTGGCGGCGGAGCTGGGGTTCCGCGGCGTGCTGGCGGAGGGGTGGGAGCCGGCGCTGAACAACCGGTCGGCGGCATTTGTGTATCGGGCGATGACGGGGGGCGCGGATGGGACGGGGAAGGCGTTGTACATGCTGCTGCGGAATCACCGGTTGAGCGATGCGATATCGTTCCGGTTTGCCGACGCGCGGGCGGCGGAGTATCCGCTGACGGAGGAGAAGTTTGCGACGCTGGTGTCGCAGATCGGGGGGCGGCTGTGCAATTTGTTCATGGACTACGAGACGTTTGGCGAGCATCAGCCGGCGGCGACGGGGATTTTCGAGTTTATGCGGGGGCTGCCGGGGAGGCTGCTGGCGCAGAATCAGTTTGTGACGCCGGGGGAGCTGGTGGGCGGCGAGGAAGTGGAAGTGGCCGGGGAACTGGATGTGCCCGGGGCGATTTCGTGGGCGGATGAGGCGCGGGATTTGGGGGCGTGGATGGGCAATGCGATGCAGCAGAATGCGCTGGCGGAGTTGTACGAGTTGGAGGAGCGGATCAAGGCCGCCTCCCCCCACGCCGATGCGCGGCTGCTGGCGGACTGGCGGAAGCTGACGACGAGCGATCATTTTTACTACATGTCCACCAAGGAAAAGGCGGATGGGGGCGTACACGGGTATTTTCGGCCGTATGAGTCGGCGTATGATGCGTATATTAATTTTATGAACGTGCTGGATAATCTGCGGGCGCGGGCGGGGTAAAGGGGCCTTTTGCCTGCGCGAGTGAATAGTATATACTGATGTCATGAATATCGTTGCCGAAGAATTGGATCGCAAGCTCAGCGAGATGGACCGCGCCACCGCGGAACATGTCGAAAGGCTGGTTCGTGACGCCCTCGACTTGGCGCAGACGCGCACCGACCCACCCCCGCAAACCTGGCCTGCGGCATATTTCGACCAAACCGCCGGAGTTTTGGCCGGGGAGCGATTTGAACGCCCAGATCAGGGGACAGTGCCAACCCGCGAGGTTTGGTGATGGCGTGGCTTCTTGACACCAATACGTGGATTCACTACCTGAAAAATCCCGCCAGCCCCGTGGCACACCACCTCCGCCAACACTTCCCGCCGGACATCCTGACCTGTGCCGTGGTCAAGGCGGAATTATTGCACGGCGCTTTGAAATACGGTGTGCCCGAGCGCCGTCTCGCCGTTGTTCGCGCGACGCTCGCCCCTTACTCCTCGTTCCCATTCGATGATGCCGCCGCGGAACAATATGCCGTGATCCGCCATGCCCTGGAGACGGCAGGCAACATCATCGGCCCGCATGACTTGATGATCGCGGCCATTTGCCTTGCCTGCCGATGCACTGTCGTGACGGCAAACCTCCGCGAGTTCAAACGTGTCCCGGGATTGATGGTCGAAGATTGGACGACCGCCACTTGATCCCCACACATTTCCGTGACCTCAACACCAGCCCTTCACTCGCCGTAAGGGAATGCGGAGCCGCATCCGGCGTCCGCATCACGTGGCATACGGGAATTCAGTGGGGTATGATGCGTAGGAAATGAGGTTTTTGGGATGAACAGGCTACGGATTGGCATCTGGCTGGTGGCGGTGTTGCTGGTGATGGCGGCTCTGGCGTTGCGCGCGGAGGCGGGCGGGGGCGGAAATGGGGGGATCGTGGGGGGCGGGCGGGG
>CAIPTQ010000202.1 GCA_903868035.1 uncultured Phycisphaerales bacterium | reverse complement strand
GATCTGTTTTGAAACGCCTTGCTCACCGCCCCCGTTACCGCGCTCCTCACCTCCTCAATCGTTTTGCTCTTCCCCGTTTCCACATCCGCGGCAATCTGCCGCAGGGTCGGGCAAACCTCAAGCAGGATGAGGAGCATCCCTGAATCCCCAGAAGGATAGTTGTCCAGATAACCGGGGGAACCCATCGATTCCATATCAATCTTCCACCGGCCCCGGTCATTGCAAAGGTGCCAATCCGCATGCACCAGACGGTCATTGGCTCCGGCCTCGTGCGGCGCGCCGGCAATCACCGCCTTGTCCCCTTCCACCGTCACCTTCGCCTCTGCAAGATGCGTGCGTGCTTCCGTGAGTGCCGCATCGGTTACAAAGCCGTAAGAGATGCCCGGACTCATGCCCGGGAAATGCGCATCCATGACGTGGCGAAAGCACGCCATGGCGGAAGAGACATCCGCCCCATCGGCGGCGACGCGGGCATGTTTCGGCAGCACAAAGTAACAACTCCGCATGGTCGCGGCATCTTCCGCATCCAACGCATCGAAATAGGCGCGTAGACCGGCCTTGGGGGTGCTCTGGTCAAGCGATGCGTGCGAACAACCGGCCAGGAGCAGCAATGTGAGGAGCAAAAGGACGTGTCGGAGTGGGTTCACACCGAGAGTTTACCGCGCCGCGTACAAGTACAAAAGGTGGATTCGGTTTTCATTTTTCACGGGAATACGCTCAAGGACTTGAGAATTGGGCTCGAAGGGTTTCGTCGTTCAAAGTAAGGTCGATTTTGATTTTGCCGGCGACGAAGTCGGCAAGTTTTTGGCCGAGACATTCGCCGTGCCAACTGCGCATCAGTGCGTGGCCGTCGAAGGGTTTTTTCTGATGCACCAGCCGCGCCACCCCCGCAATCTCGCCCTGGCTCGTCACCAGCGCCGGGTTCACCTGCTGCCCCAGGCAGATCACCTGCGCCGCCACCCACAGCGTCTCCGCCAGCCGCTTGACCTCCGCCGAATCCTCCCCCGGCACAAACAGGCTCGGCCGCTCCCCCTCCGCCACCGCCAGCCCCGCCTTCACCGCCGCCAAGATTTCCGCCCCGTTCGCCTCCACCTCCTCCGGCGGCATCTCCCGTATCCGCGCCAGCTCCGTCAGCTTCCCCGGCATCCGCTGGGCAATATCAAACAGCACGTCATCCTTCAAATACGTCCGCGCCGGCACGTTGTGCTCGAAGGCAATCTGCTCCCGCAACGCCGTGATCTCCCGCAGCACCGCCAGACTATGCGGCCTCAAGGTCGCCGCGCCCCGTATCTTCACAAACAACTCCCGCGCATTCACCGGCTGGGCCGACTCCCGGCACATGTCGTCGCACGCCGCCCGCATCCACCCCATATGCCCCAGCTCCTCCAACCGCCGGCTCATCGTCTGGTGGATCGCCGGCAGATACCGCACATCGTCAATGGCATACGCGAACTGATCCTTCGACAGCGGCCGCCGGTTCCACGCCGAATACGTATGCGCCTTCTCCAGCCCGATCCCCGTGAAATGCT
>CAIPTQ010000201.1 GCA_903868035.1 uncultured Phycisphaerales bacterium | reverse complement strand
TGCAGCGGCGCTATCGCTTCGGCAATCAACCGCTTGACATCCGTGTCACTGTAACTGCTCATCCTTCATGTTGTACCAACTTGTCGCCGCGGGCGCAAATCACAAGCGCGAATAATACCGCGGAAACTGTGAACGGTTACCCTCACCCGAACTCATCCCCCTTGAACGAATGCCCCAGATACGTCTGCCGCACCAGCGGATTGTTGATCAACTCCCGCGGCGTCCCCTGCGCCAGCACCTTCCCGTTGTCGATGATGATCCCCCGGTCGCACACCTCCAGCGTCCGCTGCACATTATGATCCGTGATCAAAATCGCCTTCCCCAGCGACTCCTTGAGCTGCCGTATCTCCCGCTGCAAATCCTCCACCGCGATCGGGTCCACCCCGGAAAACGGCTCATCCAGCAGGATCAGCGACGGGTTGGTCACCAGCGAACGGGCGATCTCCAGTTTCCGCCGCTCCCCGCCCGAGAGCGTCACCGCCTTCTGGCGCCGCGTCTTGGTCAGGCCAAACTGCTCCATCAGCCGCAGCGCCTCCTCGCGCCGCTGCCGCCCGCTGCGCCGCGTCGTCTCCAGGATCGCCAGCAGGTTCTGCTCCACCGTCATCCGCTGAAAGATGCTCGGCTCCTGCGACAGATACCCCATCCCCCGCCGGGCGCGCTTGTACATCGGCTGGCTCGTGATGTCGAACCCGTCGAACATCACCTGTCCCCCGTCGGGCACAATCATCCCCATGATCATCCGGAACGTCGTCGTCTTCCCCGCCCCGTTCCGCCCCAGCAGCCCGATCACCTCCCGATGCTCCACGTCAAACGACACCTGATCCACGACCGTCCGCGGCCCGTAGCGCTTGACCAGATTGGAGGCTTTCAGAAGGATCATCCGCCCTGCATCGGTAAAAGTACACCGGGCTCAAGCACGCAAATCATTGCCGCCGGCCCGGTGGGAAGGGGCATTCTCCCGACCCGCACCCATATTGGCAAGGCTATGGCCCGAAAAACCCCTGCGGGCCGCTACGGGTTGGCGCCCAGCCCCGCCCCGCAATGCCGGCAGAAGCGATCCCCCGCGTCCACATGACGCTGGCACTTGCCACAAACACTCGCCGGGGCCGCTTGTTCCTCCAACTCCCCCGCATCCACCATCCGCGCCACCCGCTCCACCTGCGCCAGCAGCATGTACCAGAACCCCAACACCAGCGTCACGCTCGAAATGAACAGCAGCCCATAAGCCACGAGCGCCAGGCTCGGCGGCTGATCCTTAATATGATTGGCGTTGAAGATCGACGTGCCAAACAAAAACCACCCCGCCGCCGCCGTCACCAGCGCAATGGCCAGCATGATCTTCGCCAGCCGCCGGCTGTGCCGGCGCTTCCGCACCGCCGCCTCCGGCAACCCGACATCATGAGGATGGACCTTCTGCGATGAGATCATGGACATTCAGACACCTCAGATCGTCAGTGGTCAGTGGCCAGTTGTCAGTTGTTCGTGCTGACCACTGCCCACAGACTCCTCCCTCATCGTCCATCCCCGCCTCCTTGCATTACCCCCCGCCCGCGCGTACAAAGGGACGCTTTCGCCCGCTTAGGAACCCTCATGGCCAAGAACATCAAAACCCGTAAAGACGACTACGCCCAGTGGTATCTCGACGTCATCAAAGCCGCCCAGATGGCCGACTACTCCCCCGTCAAGGGCTGCATGGTCATCCGCCCCGAAGGCTTCGCCATCTGGGAGGCCATCCAGCGCGACCTCGACCGCCGCTTCAAGGACACCGGCCACGTCAACGCCTACTTCCCCCTGCTCATCCCGCAATCCTTCCTCACCAAGGAAGCCGAGCACGTTGAAGGCTTTGCCATGGAATGCGCCATCGTCACCCACTCGAAGCTCCAAAAAGGCCCCGACGGCAAGCTCACCCCCGCCGGCGAACTCGAAGAACCCCTCATCATCCGCCCCACCTCCGAGACCATCATCGGCCATATGTACGCCCAATGGATTCAGTCCTACCGTGATCTGCCGGTGCTTATCAACCAGTGGTGCAACGTCATGCGCTGGGAGATGCGCACCCGCCTCTTCCTTCGCACCGCTGAATTTCTCTGGCAGGAGGGCCACACCGCTCACGAGACCGCCGAGCAGGCCCAAGTCGAAACGCTGCGCATGCTGGATGTGTATGCCGCCTTTGCCGAGGAATTTTTGGCCATCCCCGTCATCAAGGGCGCCAAGACCGATGCCGAAAAATTCCCCGGTGCCGTCACCACCTACTGCATCGAGGCCCTCATGCAGGACGGCAAGTCCCTCCAGGCGGGCACCTCCCACAACCTCGGCCAGAACTTCGCCAAGGCCTTTGACATCAAGTTCCTCGGCCGCGACCAGAAGCTCGCCCACTGCTGGACGACCTCCTGGGGCCTCTCCACCCGCATGATCGGCGCCACCATCATGGCCCACAGCGATGATGAGGGCCTCGTCCTGCCGCCCAAAGTCGCCCCCAACGTCGTTGCCATCGTCCCTATCTTCAAAACCCCCGAAGAGCAGGCCAAAGTCAGCGCCTTCATCGAC
>CAIPTQ010000200.1 GCA_903868035.1 uncultured Phycisphaerales bacterium | reverse complement strand
ATTGGTTTTTATTGTCAGTCCCGTCAACCTTGTCAATCTTGTCACTTCGGTCACAAGGCTGATGCCACCCGGGTCAAACCGCCTTGAAAAAGCGTCCCTTAACTTTACCGTGCTGCAGCCATTTTTTGAAGCGTTCGATTTCATCCCGGGCGATGGCGACGTAGGCGTAGTTGTCGAAGATGTTGATCTTGCCGACTGCGCTGCCCGGCAGGCCGGCATCGCCGGTCAGCACGCCGAGGATGTCGCCGGGGCGGATCTTGTCTTTCTTGCCGCCGTTAAGCGCGAAGGTCACCATCGGCGGCGTGAGTTTACCGGGGCGCGGCGTCAGTGTGGCGATTTCCTCCCATTGCACGGGGCGCTTCTGGTACTCCTCGATACGCTGGATCAGGAAATCCTGCGTCTCCAGGCAAAGGCTCAGGGCCAGTCCGTCCTTCCCGGCGCGCCCGGTGCGGCCGACGCGGTGAACGTGGATTTCTGGGTCGGGCGAGAGCTCGTAGTTGATGACCGCCGCCAAACCATCAATGTCCAAGCCGCGGGAGGCGACATCAGTCGCCACCAAAATGGACGTGCTACGGTTGGCGAACTGGGTGAAGACCAGTGTGCGCTGATCCTGTTCCAGATCCCCATGCAATGCGGTCACGCTGAAACCCTTGTGCCGCAGGTAGTCCGCCGCGTCGCGGCAGCTCTGCTTGGTGTTGCAGAAGACGACAGTGGACTCCGGCTGGTGGTGCGCAATCAGCGTGTACAGCGCCTGGTTCCGGTCGGGCTTCGCCACTTTGTAGAAGAGCTGACGGATGCTCTTGTCGCAATGCTCGGTGTCCGCCGCGATGCGGACGGCGTGCTTCTGGACCGCTTTGCTCATCTCCGTGATGCGCTCAGGGAACGTGGCGGAGAAGAGCAGTGTCTGCCGGGTCTTCGGCGCGGAGGAGGCGATGTCGATGATGTTGTCGTAGAACCCCATATCCAGCAGGCGGTCGCCCTCGTCGAGCACCAGCGTCTCCAGCGCGTCGAGCGGCAGCCCTCCCTTACGGACGTGCTTCTGGATGCGGCCGGGCGTGCCGACGACGATGTGCGCGCCGTGGGCGAGCGAGTTGAACTGTCCCTGCATCGGCGCGCCGCCGCAGATGGTCAGGATCTTGATGTTTGGCAAGTAGCGCGCCAGCCGCCGGAGCTCGCTGCCGACCTGTTCCGCCAGCTCATGGGTCGGACAGAGCACCAGCGCCTGGACGCGGCAGGCCTTGGGGTCGAGCTTCGCCAGGATGCCCAGGCCGAACGCCGCCGTCTTGCCGCTGCCGGTCTTGGCCTGGACGATCAGGTCCTTGCCCCGCAAGATCTCCGGCAGGCTTTCCGCCTGGATCGGCGTCATCGCCTTGTAGCCGATGGCGGCCAGGTTGGCCAGGCACGGTGCGGTAAGGGGGAGTTTGGAAAAACTTCTGGGCATGGGAGGGATTCCGGGGGAAGCGTTGAGTTTAGACAGGATTACAGGATTTGCAGGATTTATAGGATTAAGATAAGCATTTTATAGTTGAAACTGCATGAATCCTGCTGATCCTGCAAATCCTGCAATCCTGTCTAAAAAGTCTATACGTCCTTTTGCACGGCGACGGTGCCCGGGGGGTACTGGCGCAGGGTCAGGCCGCGCAGAAAATGCCGCAGGAACTGGTCACCACAATCCTTATAATGCTTGTGACCATCCTTGCGGAAGAGCGCGCTCATTTCATGGCGCGAGATTTCCGCACCAGCCTGCGCCATGATGGCGAGCAGGTCATCCT
>CAIPTQ010000199.1 GCA_903868035.1 uncultured Phycisphaerales bacterium | reverse complement strand
TGGCGGAGCGCCCGATCGCGCGTTACTTCCCGGCGACCGGCCCGGCCATCGCCGACGGCCCGGCCCAGGCCCGTGAACTGGCTGACGCGATCGATGCGTATCATGCGGCGGCAAGTTGGAGCAGCGGTCGTCATACCCCCGCGCCGCAGCCGGATTACCCGAAGGTGGGGCGCTATCGTCAGTTGCATCGGGGTCTCTACCAGATCGACAACTTCGGCAACTGCATCCTGCTCGTGGACGATGAGGGGCGGGGGGTGATGTTCGACCCCGGCCCCTGCGACTACGAGTCGCCCGCCCGGAAGCAGAACTTCATCAACGATCTGGACCTTTTCGAACGCGAGTGCGGCTTGCGGACGATCGACCTGGCTCTGGTCACTCACATTCACGGCGATCATTACGACATGGCCCCGGTGCTGAGGGAGCGTTATCCGGAGTGCCGGGTCGGGGCATGGGATCTGGTGGCTCGCGTCATCGAAGCCCCCTGGGACTACCCTTATCCCGCGCTGTTGCCGTGGTACAACCTGGGCTTTGACTCAGTGGGCGTGGATGTCGTGCTCAGCGAAGCAGAGCCCTTTCAATGGCATGATGTGCCCATCCGGGCGTTGCACCTGCCGGGCCACTGCTTCTGCCACGCCGGCTATCTGCTCACCTTCAACGGACTGCGCCTGGCCATTACCGGCGACACCATCCAGAGCCGGGGTGGTGCGGATGGGGTGGGCGGCTTTGCCTGTTCCAATCATAGTGTGCCGGACGCGCATAGCGGCATTCTGAAGACGTACCGTCAGATGGTGGGATTGCAGGTCGATCTGAACGTGGGCGGGCACGGCTCGCATTTTTCAGACTGTGCGGGGCAGTACACGGAGAGTCTGAGACGGATTGAACATGCACTTCCGTCCTTGCGCCGTCTTGTTCCCGAGGGCGATCTTGAAACAGCGTTCGTGCGTCCCGGTTATCCCCGCTGGCCGCGGGGTGAAGTCATTTCCTCCTGCTCATAATCCTAATCATACTCTTAATCTTAATCCCAATCCTCCTGCTGACCGATCAGGCTTAAGATTACGATTAAGATTACGATTAGGATTAAGAGTGAGTATCAGACATAGATCATCTTCCTTGTCATGCCGCCGTCCACGACAAAATCGGCACCGGTGATGAAGCTGCCGCTGGGCGCTGCCAGATAGACCACCAGACCTGCGATATCATCGGGGTGGCCCACCCGTCCCGCGGGATGTTGGGTACGGTCGGCTTCGGAGAGAGTAGGAACCCGGCGGACGCTCTTCTTGCGCCACGATTCCGTTTCGATCCAGCCGGGACTGATGCAATTGACGCGGATGTCGGGGCCGAGGCTGACGGCCAGGGCGTGGGTCAAGGCGACGAGTCCGCCCTTGGAGGCCGAATACGCCTCGGTGTTGGCCTCGGACATGAACGCGCGGGTGGAGGCGATGTTCACAATGACGCCCCGCCGCTCCTTCAGAAAAGGCGCCATGTATTTGGCGCAGAGGAAGGGGGCGGTCAGATTCACGGCCAGTACGCGGTTCCAGTCGGCGAGCGAAAGCTTGGTCAGGGGCATGCCGCGCGCGATGGCGGCATTGTTGACCAGCACGTCGATCCCGCCGAACGCCTTGACGGTCTCATCGGTCAATCGCCGGACGTCGTTCTCTTCGGCCACGTCTGTCCGGATGAATTTCACCAGGCCCATGGAGGCGCATTCCGCCGCCGTTTCCTGCCCGGCGTCCTCGTCGTTGTCGGCGATGACGACGTTCATATCCTGTTCAAGGAAACGCAT
>CAIPTQ010000198.1 GCA_903868035.1 uncultured Phycisphaerales bacterium | reverse complement strand
CGCGGGGGGGTGCGCTTATGAGTCCTTATTGTCCGGGGGAGGTGGATAATACGGGGAATGATCCGATGCGGCGGGCGGAGTTGGTGGTGGGGGGGTCGGCGGGTTATCACGCGATTACGGAGAAGATATGCGGGGTGGCGGAGGCCAAGCGGCCGCCGCGGGCGTGGTATGTGGCGTTTGGGATTTCGTTTGTGTTCCTGAACGTGCTGGGGGCGATGATATTCTACCTGCTGTTCACGGGGGTCGGGGTGTGGGGGATGAACCGGCCGAACATGTGGGCGTTTGACATCACGAACTTTGTATTCTGGGTGGGGATTGGGCATGCGGGGACGCTGATTTCGGCGATTTTGTTTTTGTTCCGGCAGAAGTGGCGGACGGGGATCAACCGGTTTGCCGAGGCGATGACGATTTTCGCGGTGATCTGCGCCGGGACGTTCCCGGGCATCCACGTGGGGCGGGCGTGGCTGGCGTACTGGCTGGCGCCGCTGCCCAACCAGATGGGGATGTGGCCGAATTTCTATTCGCCGCTGCTCTGGGATGTGTTCGCGGTCTCGACCTATGCGACGGTGTCGGTGTTGTTCTGGTACATGGGCATGGTGCCGGACCTCGCGACCTTCCGCGACCGGGCGCGGACCAAGGCGAAGTTTTTGATCTACGGCCTGCTGGCGCTGGGATGGCGCGGGTCGAATAGGCACTGGCATGTGTATGAACGGGCGTACCTGCTGCTGGTGGCACTGGCCACGCCGCTGGTGCTCTCGGTCCACAGCGTGGTGTCCTTCGATTTCGCGGTGGCCCAGGTGCCCGGATGGCATTCGACGATCTTCCCGCCCTACTTCGTGGCCGGGGCGATTTTCTCGGGGTTTGCGATGGTGATCACGCTGGCGGTGCCGGCGCGGTGGTTGTTCGGACTGAAGGATTTCATCACCCTCCGGCACCTGGACAACATGGCCAAAATCATCCTGGTGACCGGCTGCATGGTGTCGTACGCGTACCTGATGGAGTTTTTCATTGCATATTATTCGGGGAGCACCTTTGAGCGGTTCCACTTTTTGAACCGGGAATTCGGGAACATGGCGTGGGCGGGGCGGATCATGTTTTTCTGCAACGCGATTGTGCCGCACGCGTTCTGGTTCAAGCGCTGCCGGCAGAATCCGTGGCTGCTGATGGTGATCGCGATACTCGTGAACGTGGGGATGTGGTTCGAGCGGTTCGTAATCATCGTGGTGGGCCTGTCGCGGGACTTTTTGCCATCGAGCTGGCACTGGTACATGCCCAGCTATGTGGAAGTGCTGACGCTGCTGGGATCGTTCGGGTTGTTCTTCACGCTGTTCCTGCTCTTCTGCCGGTACCTGCCGATGGTGGCGATGGCGGAAGTGAAGGGGGGGTTGCCGGAGGCGAATCCGCACCACGTGGATGCGCAAGCTAAGAGCGAAGAGCCGGTGCCGGCCGCGGCCTCATTAAGGACGGACGCATGAGTGCGACGACGACAGTGAAGCCTTCCCCAAAGCCGCGGGAGCCGCGGTTCTTTGGGTACATTGCCGAGTATTCGACTCCGGGTGAGGTGCTGCACGCCGCCGAAAAATTGCGCGACGCGGGCTATGCCCGGTGGGATTGCCTGACGCCGTTTCCGGTGCATGGGTTGGATGAGGCGATGGGGATGAAGAAGACGATTTTGCCCTGGCTCGTGCTGGGGGGCGGGCTGGCGGGTTTGGGGATCGCGATTTTCATGCAATGGTATGTGAACAGCCCGGCGACGGAGAGTGCGGGGTTGTATGTTTTTTCCGGCTATCCGCTGAACATCTCGGGCAAGCCGTACTGGTCGGTGCCGGCCAACGTGCCGGTGATGTTCGAGCTGGCGGTGCTGCTCGCGTCGTTGACGGCATTTTTCGGGGTGTGGGCGTTGAACCGGCTGCCGCGGTTCTATCATCCGGTGTTCAACGTGGCGCGGTTCCGGCGGGTGACGGATGACAAGTTTTTTGTGCTCATCGAGGCGGCGGACATGAAGTTCGACCTCAAGGAATCGCTGGCGCTTTTGGAATCGACGCATCCGGCGGCGATCGAGGAAGTGAGGGATTAGCGGCATGAAGAAGATTGGCTTGGGAATTGCCGCGGTGGTGGTGGTGGCCGGGTTGCTGCCCTTTGCGCTGATTGCGCGGTCGCGGGCGACGCAGAAGGACGCGCTGCCTGTACACTTGGTGATGGACATGGACAAGCAGCCCAAGGGCAAGGCCCAGCGGGCGACGCCGATGTTCGCGGATCAGCGATTCATGCGGCCGCAGGCGGGGGGGACGGTGGCGCGGGAGGATTTGGGGATATCCGGTCAGACGCTCAATGACGCCGGCGGTACGCGGCCCATTTTCCTGGCCGGCGGGCGCACGGCCCTGGAGTTGAACGATCCCGTGACGTACGCGGCCGTGGTGTGGGGAAGGATTTGGCCCACGGAGGCCGATCCGCAGGATGCGGCCAAACGCCGCCCGATCTCCGACGCGGCCTTCATCGCCATCCCCGTGCCCAACAAGAACGAGCAGGAGATCGCGGGGGACACGACGTTTTATGTGCGGAAGGTGCCGGCGGTGTTTGAGGTGTCGGTGGCGATGCTGCAGCGCGGGCAGGAGCGGTACGGGGTGTATTGCGCGACGTGCCACGGGGAGTCGGGGTATGGGGACGGGCCGGTGGCGGCGCGGGCGGCCAAGTTGCAGGCGACGGCGGCGGAGGCGGCCAGCGGGTGGGTGGCGCCGCAGAATTTGCAGGAGGCGAAGATCTTGGCGCGCCCGGATGGACACATCTTTAATACTATTACCAACGGCATCCGGACGATGCCCGCGTATGACAAGCAGATCGGCATCGAGGACCGCTGGGCCATCGTCGCCTATGTGCGGGCGCTGGAGCGCTCGCAGAACGCCCGGCCCGGCGATGAGGGTGTGAAGTAGCGGAACATCGGCGGGACGCCGATGCCACGGATCATCGGCAAGATGCCGATGCCACGTTTTTTGGAGTGACGCTTTGGCACACGAACAGGCAACCTTGCAGCCGGAGAAGCTGGCCATCGGCGGCGTGGCGTTCCGACTGGGCGTGCCGGCGCTGTTGGTGGGTGCGGGAGCGCTGGTGGCGGCGGCGTGGGTGTCGTTTGCGACACCGGCGGCGGGCGAGGCGCGCGACCTGACGACGCATTTCTTCCACGCCTACCTGGCGGCATATGTGTTTTTCATGGCCATCACGCTGGGGGCGATGGCGTTTGTCATGATTCAACACCTCACCCGCGCGGGGTGGTCGGTGGTGGTGCGGCGGGTGGCGGAGGGGATGGCGCTGAATGTGTTTCTGCTGGTGATTTTGGCGGTGCCGTTCTTTGTGAAGGTACACGGGGTGGATGGAGTGCATCGGCTGTTTCCGCACTGGTTTGTCGCGCGCGCCGAGCAGCACGACGCATTGCTGCTGGCGAAGCGGGGGTATTTGAATCCGCAGTTTTTTGCGCTCCGCATGGGGGTTTATTTTGTGGTATGGTGCGGGCTGGCGTGGTTTTATGCGGGGCAGTCGGCGCGGCAGGATGAAAATGGCGACCCGAAGGCGACGTTGCGGATGGAGCGGGTGTCGATTCCGGCGATGCTGTTTTTTGCGTTCTCGATGACGGCGTTTGTGGTGGACTGGGTGATGGCGCTGAATCCGCACTGGTTCTCGTCGATTTTCGGGGTGTACTTTTTCGCCACGTGCATGCTGGCGGGGCTGTCGGGGATGGTGCTGCTGCTGATTGCGTTGCAGAAGCGGGGGCTGATGGGGCGGGCGGTGACGCAGGAGCATTATCATGATTTGGGGAAGCTGATGTTCGCGTTCACCTTTTTCTGGGGGTATATCGCATTTTCGCAGTACATGCTGATTTGGTACGCGAACATGCCGGAGGAGACGCAGTTTTACATCCCGCGGCAATGGGAGCGCTGGGCGGGGGTGTCGCTGCTGCTGCTGATCGTACACTTGCTGATTCCCTTCCTGGGTCTGCTCTCCCGCCATGTGAAACGCAAAAACGGGGTGCTGGCGTTTTGGGCGGTGTGGTCGCTGGGGGCGTGTGTACTGGATGTGTGCTGGCTGGTGCTGCCGAACCAGTGGATCAACCAGGTGCCGGCGTTGGCGGGCGATGAGCATATGCTGTTGCCCCAGGCGATGGCGCGGGTGGGGGATGTGTACGATGTGTATCGGGTGGCGAATCCGGAGCTGGCGGCGGTGGTGAATTATCCGCTGACGGCACTGCCGATGGTGGTGACGGGGCTGTGTTTTGTGGGGATGGGGGGTTTGTATGTGTTCAGCACGATGCTGGCGTTGCGGGGCAAGTCGCTGGTGCCGACGGGCGATCCGCGGCTTGCCGAATCTTTGGGGTTTGAGAACGTATAGAATAGGAACGGCCCGCCGTGTGCGGGCCAGGAGCCATTCGCCATGACCCAAGCATCCGCCAACACCACCCCCTCCGGCCCGGGCGCGGGCATGGATGACATCAACATTCCACTGGTGGCGGTGGGGGTGGCGCTGTTTGGGTGTGTGCTGGCGGTGCTCATCATCGGGTTGCAGGCGTGGTTTTTGCAGGTGTCGAACGCGGAGAAACTCGGCAAGACGCTGCCGCAGGAGAATCCGCGGACGAAGCTGGCGCTCACGCAGGGCGAGCCGCGGACGGAATTGGGGAGGCTGCTGCAGAAGCAGCGGGCCGAGTTGCTGGTGCCGCCGGCGGAGCGCAAGGCGATGCCTGCGGGCGGTGCGGTTGTGGCGACCACCACGACCAGCGCTGCCACCGCCTCCCAGCCGGCCAGGAAATTGTGGATACCAATTGACACGGCGATGCGGATTGTATCGCGCGAATACAGCGGAGGGACCGGGCCATGATGCGAGCTGCGCGGAAGAACTTCGGACGCATGACGCTCCCGGCCGCCGTGGCGCTGGCGGTCGCGCTGGCGGGGGGGACGGCACGGGGGCAGTATCGCAATGAGCGCGTGGAGGAGGGGCCGGCGGTGGCCATTCCCAACCCGGAGGTGGTGGAGCGGCCCAATGCCTCCATCCCACTGGATTTGGCATTCACCCAGTCCAACGGGCAAAGGGTCACACTGGGCCAATTTTTCAACCGGGGGCGGCCGGTGGTGTTGGCGCTGGTTTATTTTTCGTGCCCCAATCTGTGCGGGGAGGTGCAGAACACGCTGATCAACGCCATTCGTTCGGGGCCGCGGAGCCTGCGGCTGGGGAAGGACTACGACGTGGTCATCGTCTCCATCGATCCGGATGACACGCCGGCGCTGGCCGCCGGCAAGCGGTCGCGCTACCTGGTGTTGGCCGAGCGCCCGGAATCCGAGCCGGGGCTGGTGTATCTGACGGGGGGCGAGGCGAACATCCGCCAGCTTGCCGACACGGTGGGGTTTGGGTATCGGCGGAACTTTGGCGTGGCGGACGGCGACCCGGCGGGCAAGTTCGCCCACTCGGCGGGGGTGTTCGTGTGTACGCAGTACGGGCGGCTCTCGCAGACCATCCGGGGCATCAACTGGCCGGCGGATACGCTCCATTATTCCCTCTTACAGGCGACCGACGGGAAGATTGGCAGCGGCTTCCTGGAGACCTTCGGCCTGGCCTGCGGGGCGGTGCGCCTGGGGCCCCATGGCTATGAGCATAATCCCTGGTTCTGGGCCGGCACCGCCGGGGGCGCGGCAAGCATCGCCTTCATGGCGATCTTCCTGGGCGTCCTGTGGCGCGGCGAATGGAAAAAGAAACACAAACCCGAGGCACGGACGACACCGGACCCAACCCTTAAACCCATGAACCCTTAAACCTGGAACCTCATGCCCCCACTTCTCCCCATTCTCGCCGACTACATGCTCCCCCAGGGCGGGTCCAATCTCACGGACGATGTCCAGCGCACCTGGCTCCTGGTGCTTTTTGTCACCGGGTTCTTCTTCTGCATCGTGGTCGGCGTGATGACGTTCTTCGTGATCCGCTATCGCCGGCGCACGCCGCATGATGTCACGTCCCAAGTCACGCACAACACCCGGCTGGAAATCCTCTGGACGGGCATCCCGCTGCTGCTGGTCATCGCCTTCTTCTACATCGGCTTCAAGGGCTTCCTCAACTATGACACCCCCCGGTCGGACTGCGTCGTCATCGATGTGGAGGCCAGCAAATGGAAGTTCTCCTTCACCTATCCCAACGGCGCCCAGGCCACCAACATCCTCTATCTGCTCAAGGACCAGCCGGTGCGCCTGAACATGCACTCGGTGGACGTGCTCCACGCGCTCTACCTGCCCAACTTCGGCACGCAGCGCAACCTCATCCCCGGCCGCCTGACGACGCTCTGGTTCATCCCCACTGAACTCACGCCCCGCACGGTGAAGACCAATCCGGCGACGGGCCAGCCGGAACTGGTCGCCGACGAGGGCTGGCCGTTCTACTGCACGCAATACTGCGGCGACGGGCACTCGCGCATGTTCGGCCGCGTCTACGTGCTGGAGAAGGCCGATTACGACCGCAAAATGCTGGAACTCGCCAATCCCTTCAAGCGGAAGGACGGCGCCAAAACCGTCTTCGTGCCCTATGTGGAGCTGGGCGGCACCCTGGCCAAACAGATCGGCTGCACTTCGTGCCATTCCGTCGATGCGGCCGAGAGCCTCGGGACCGGGCCGCCGTGGCATGGCTTGTGGAAGCGCGATCACGAGCCTTTCGCCGCTTCCAATGTGCCGGGGTATACGCTCATGGCGTCGGACCTGGACCCGAAGTGGGAGGCATACCTCAAGGAATCCATCCTCGATCCCGACGCCAAGCTGGTGCGCTACAAGGGGGTCAACTACCGCGGCATGTCCACATTCGCATCGCAACTCTCCGGCAACACCACCAACGACGAAAAGTTGTGGGCGCTCATGGATTACATCAAGAGCCTCGGCAACACCAGTTGGAAGCCCGACGTCACCCCCAAGGACAATCCCGACCTCTTCGATGCCGACAACCCCAAGCTTGTGGACGCCCAGGGCGTGGGCATTCACCCCGAATCGCAGGCGGGCATCGCGGCCCGCAAAAAGCTGAGCCTCGCGCCCGCCACCCCGACCCCACCGGCCCAGTCGCAGCCAGGCAACTAAAGGACTTGAGTCATGACGACTATAACACCTGATCTGGCGCGAAACGGCGGCGTGCCGCCGCTGTCCGGCGGTAATTTTCTCACGCATGCCCGCGGGTTCCGCTCCTGGGCCTTCACCCTGGACCACAAGCGCATCGGCCTGATGTACCTGGTCTCCGTCCTGGCCGCGTTCTTTATCGGGGGCATGTTCGCCGAAATCGTCCGCACCCAGTTGCTCGTCCCCAATGGCGTCCTCTTCCATCCCGTCGATCCCGCCACGGGATTGCCCAACCCCAATCTCACCAACGGCACCTACACCCAGTACAACCAGATGTTCACCCTTCACGGGGCCATCATGATCTTCCTGGTGCTCATCCCCGGCATTCCCGGGGCGCTGGGCAACTTTGTGCTGCCCATCATGCTGGGGGCCAAGGATGTCGCCTTCCCGCGCCTCAACCTCTTCTCCTATTACCTTTACGTCACCGGCGCGCTGCTGGCCGTGCTCTCCATCGCCATCGGGGCGGTCGATACCGGCTGGACCTTCTATGCGCCCTACTCCACCCAGACCCAAACCGCCGTCTGCTGGATGGTCACGGGCGTGTTCATTCTGGGTTTCTCCTCGATCCTCACGGGCATGAACTTCATCGTCACCATCCACAAGCTCCGCCCCCCCGGCATGACGTGGTTCCGCATGCCCCTGTTCCTCTGGGGCCTCTACGCCACCGCCGTCATCCAGATCATCGCCACCCCCGTCCTGGGCATCACGCTCCTGCTGCTCATCATGGAACGCCTGTTCCATGTGGGCATCTTTGACGCCCGCTATGGCGGCGACCCCGTGCTGTTCCAGCATTTCTTCTGGTTTTACTCCCACCCGGCCGTCTACATCATGATCCTCCCGGCCATGGGCATCATGTCCGAGGTCATCTCCACCTTCTCGCGCAAGCACATCTTCGGCTACAAGTTCATCGCCCTCTCCTCCATCGCCATTGCCGTCATTGGGTTCCTCGTCTGGGGCCACCATATGTTCCCCAACGGCCAGTCCCCCATGCTCGGGGCTATTTTCTCGTTCCTCACCATGGTCGTCGCCATCCCCTCGGCCATCAAGGTCTGGAACTGGCTGGCCACCATGTACAAGGGCTCCATCGACCTGTCCACGCCCATGGTCTACGCCCTGGCCTTCCTGTTCCTGTTCACCATCGGCGGCCTAACGGGCATCTTCCTGGGCACCCTCTCCCTCAACGTCGTGGTCCATGACACCTACTTTGTCGTCGCCCATTTCCACTTCGTCATGGTCGGCGGCACCCTCTTCGGCTTCCTGGCGGGCATCCATTACTGGTGGCCCAAGATGACCGGCAGGATGTACCTGGAGCTCCCCGCCAAGATCGGCTGCATCCTGATTTTCGTCGGTTTCATCACCACGTTTCTGCCGCAGTTTGTCATGGGTTCGCTGGGCATGCCCCGGCGTTCGGCCACCTATCAGCCGGAATACCAGATCTATCACGTCATGTCCTCGATCGGGGCGTTCATCCAGCTTGCCGGTTTTACGGTTGCGGGGACCACGCTGCTCCACTCGCTCTACCGCGGCCGGAAGGCCCCGACGAATCCCTGGGGCTCGGCCAGCCTCGAATGGACCTGCGCCTCGCCGCCCCCGCATGACAACTTTAAAACCACCCCGGCCGTCGGCGACCCCTACGATTACTCGAACCTGGTCTGGGACGACCGCGAGCAGGGATATGTGAAAGGACGACGTGGAATTTGATCATTGAATCATTTAAGCATTTAGTCATTGCCTCAATGATTAAATGACTAAATGATTAAATTTTTACGAGAGCATTATGACCACCACCGCCCCTGATACGCATGACGCCCACAAGGATGCCCACCTGGCGCATCACTTCGACACGCCCCAGCAGCAGTTTGACTCGGGCAAGCTGGGGGTATGGCTGTTTCTGACCACGGAAATTTTGCTGTTCTCCGGGCTGTTCTGCGCGTATGCGGTCTACCGTGCCGGCCATCCGGAGGTGTTCGCCTACGCCCATAAGTATCTCAACAAATGGCTGGGGGCGCTCAACACGATTGTGCTGATCTTCTCCTCCTTCACCATGGCCTGGGCCGTGCGGGCGGCGCAGCTCGGCGACCAGCCCTTCCGGGCCGTCCTTCCTTTGGGCAAGGGCAAGTACAAGCAACTCTTCCGCTGCTCCCACCGCAGGCTCTGCATGCTGCTCCTGGGCGTCACCATCGCCTGCGGGGGCGTGTTCATGTGCGTTAAATTCGTGGAGTACAAAAACAAGTGGGAGGAAAATCTGCTCCCCGGCGACAAATACAACCCGACAGTCCGCCCGGGCGAACATGAAGCCGCCGCGCCGGCGCCCGCCACTACGCCTATCAAGCCCGCAATATCCCAACCGGCCGCGGCCGCCGCCGGCCCGGCGACGCGCATCGGCGAGGACGGCCGGCTGATCGAACAATCCGTCATCCCCCGGGCCGCCATCGGCCCGGCCGGCCTCGACCCGGAATGGGTCCAGGCCCATGCCCCGCACCCCCGGGCCGCCGCCGAACGGCTCGCCCCCGAGCCGCCCAACACCCAGGTTTTCTTCTCGATCTACTTTCTCATGACCGGCCTCCACGGCCTCCACGTCATCATCGGCCTCGCCCTGATCACCTGGGTGCTCCTGCGCGTCCGCCGCGGCGACTTCGGGCCCCATTACTACTCCCCCGTTGATTTCGTCGGCCTCTACTGGCATGTTGTGGACCTGGTCTGGATTTTCCTTTTCCCGCTGTTGTATCTGATTGGCAATGCCGCATAGTGGCTCGAAAGTAGGGCGTCTTACGAAAATCCGAGGGTCGCTTCCTGACGGTCGCGGCTCGGATAAGATAGCAGTTCTTCGCAAGCGAGATCATCATGCCCCCACCAACCGCTGAACCCAACCCTGACGCCCATGCCCTCGGCCACGTCGTCCCCTTGAAGATTCTCGTCGGCGTCTTCGCGGCCCTGGCCCTCCTCACCGTCATCACCTTCGCCGCCTCGCTGGTGGACTTCGGCGAGTTCAACCTGGTAATCGCCCTGGTCATTGCCGTCATCAAGGCCTCGCTGGTCGTGCTTTTTTTCATGCACCTGCTGTGGGACAAGCCCTTCAACGCCATCGTCTTCGTGGGCTGCCTGATCTTCGTGGGCCTGTTCATCGGCCTGACGCTGCTGGACACCGGCCAGAACCACGGCAGCCTCTACAACACCCAGGCCGAAGGCGTCAAGCGCGAGTTGCTGAAGGGGGAATGAGCGAACCGAGCTTGGCATGCGGGGCTTGGCATGCGGGGCAATGGCGCGGAAAATGCCGCGTTACTTGGAATGTACCGGCCCACGGACTCCCGCAATTTCTCTCCTATTGGGGTGCCATCATGAAACGATATTTCCGCCTGCTCCTGGCCACGGTGTTGGCGCTAGGCACGGCTTCGTTATTCGGGCAGAGCGCGCCGGCCACCAGCCGCGCCAGCCGCGGGCCGGCGCTGCCGCCGGGCGTCACGGCACATCTGGACGTGCCCTATACGACCGCCGGCCTGCCGGCCCAGAAACTGGACCTGTATTCGCGGACCGATGTGAAAAACGCCCCGTTGCTGATCTTCATCCACGGCGGGGCCTGGAGGTCCGGCGACAAGGCGGGCGAAAAGATCATGCCCCTGCTGGCCGCCGGGTATGCGGTGGCCTCGGTCAATTACCGCCTCTCGGGGGTGGCGCAATTTCCTTCGCAGATCGAGGATTGCAAGGCTGCCGTGCGTTTCCTGCGGGCCAATGCCGGCAAGTATAATTTCGATCCGGAGCGCTTCGGCGTCTGGGGGCACTCGGCGGGCGGACATCTCGCCTCGCTGCTGGGCACGGCCGGCGACGTCAAGGAATTTGAGGTTGGGGACAATCTCCCCGTCTCCAGCAAAGTCCAGGCGGTCGTCTCCTTCTTTGGCCCCACCGATTTTCTGCAGATGGACGCCCATCGCCTGCCCAATGGCCTGGTACACGATGCGGCCAACTCTCCTGAATCCAGCCTGATCGGCGGTCCCATTCAGGATAACAGGGCCAAGGTGGCCCGGGCCAACCCCATCACGTATGTGGCCAAGGATGATCCGCCGTTCATGCTGGCCCATGGCGATCAGGACACGCAGGTGCCCCTGAACCAGAGCGAGCTGCTCGAGGCGGCGCTGAAAAAGGTTGGTGTGAGCGTCCAGTTTTATACCGTCAAGGGCGGCGCTCATGGCTTTAACGATGCCAAGGCCGACGCCCTGGCCATGGAGTTTCTCGCCACGCACCTGAAAACCGCATCCGCGTCTCAACCCGCCTCGCAACCGGCGCCCAAATAACTTGACACTGACCAACGACTACCGATCACTGGCTACTGACCAATCGAAAGGTTCCGGCATGAATCTCTACCCGCTCACCACCCTGCTCATCCTTTCCCTCACCACGCTGTCCTACGCGCAGAGCGCCCCCGCGCCCGCCCCCGTCGCCCCCACCAGGGACGCCTATCTGCGCATCGCCGCCGAGGTCGAAAAGAGTTTGCTGAACGATGACCTCAACAAGTTTTTCCCCGCCGCCGTCGATGCCGCCGGCGCGGGATTCTTCGAGAACTTTTCAGAAAACTGGACGCATGTCGTCCCCGGCGGCGGCCGCCGCGGCGCCGCCCCCGCCACCGGCAGCGCGCCGGCGGTCGTCGATCCCATCCGCAGCGTGGTCTTTCAGTCCCGGCTGACGTGGCTGGCCGCCCAGGCCGCCATGCGTTACCCCGCCCAGGCCGCCGACTATCTGAAATACACCCGCCACGGGGCGAAGTTCCTGATGGAAAAACAGTGGGACGCCAAGAACGGCGGCTTCTGGTGGTCCGTCGATGCCGCTGGCGTCTCGCGTGCCGACAGCAAGCACGCCTACGGCAACGCCTTCGCCATTTACGCGCTGGCCACCAATTACCAGGCCACGCACGACCAGCCCGCCCTGGATGCCGCCAAGGCCGGCTTCCAGTGGCTCGAAAAATTCAGCCATGACGCGGCCAACGGCGGCTACTACGAGCAGATGCTCGGCGACAACTCGCATCAGACCACCGGCAGCGACATCGTCGGCGCCCGCGCCGGCCAGAAATCCATGAACTCGCACATTCACCTGCTGGAAGCCTTCTCGGCGCTCCTCGAAGTCTGGCCCGATCCTTTGGTCAAAAAGCGCACCGAGGAGCTTTATCAGTTGAACCTCACGAAAATTTATTACGAACCCGGCTGCCTGCATCTGTTTTTCAATGCCGACTGGACGCCCATTGTGGGCCGCGATTCCTACGGCCACGACATCGAGTCGGCCTTCCTCTTCGCCGATGCCGCCGCGGCGCTGGGCAAGCCCGACGACCCCGCCTGTTGGAAGGCCGGCCGCAATATCGTCGATCACTGCCTGAAGGTCGCCTTCAACGACAAGGCCGGCTACCTCAACGGGGAGGGCACCGTCGATGGCACCGGCCCCATGGCCGCCAACATGGAATGGTGGGTCGAGGCCGAATCGCTCAACGCGTTGCTGTTGATGCACGAACGCTACGGCAAGGACGACCCCAAATACTGGAACGCCTTCGTCAAGCAGTGGAACTTCATCCAGACCTACTTCATCGATCACACCAATGGCGGCTGGTACAAGGGCGTCTCCACTGCGCTGGCGCCTACGCGCGGCGCCAAGACCGACGCGTGGACGGAAGGGTATCACCAGGGGCGGGCGATGCTGAATGTAACCGCGCGGCTGAAGAAACTGGCGGGCGGATAACGGAACCAAGCCCGAGGATAACGAACGTATGCCAACCGGGTCCATGTGGGTCTATGGCATCCGCTCCGTGGCATACTTGCGTGGTTCATGCTCCGGCCTAATAATAAAACTTCTTGCGAAATCAGTTCCGCAGATCATTTCCCTTCCATGCGGAAAAAAAGAAAGGAACCCCATCATGCCCACCCGACGCCGTTCCGGATATTTGGCGGTGGCAACCCTCATGGCGGCAATGGCTTCCACGTTCGGCGCGCCCAGCGCTCGGGCCGCCGACGCCAACGCCCCGCAACTGCGCAAGCAGGGCGCGGCCACGCAGCTTATCGTGGAGGGTAAGCCGTTCCTGATCCTGGGCGAAGCCCTGAGCGACACGAGTGCCGCGGCCTGGGCGCGCCTGGCGGCGGCGAAGGTCAACACCGCGCTGGTGGCGGTGAAAGGGAGCGCCGTGGAACCCAAGCCGGGGCAGTTTGATTTTGCCGCCGTGGACGCCCTGATCAAGGACGCGCAGGCCAACAAGATGCATCTGGTGGTGCGGTGGCGGGGCGGGTCGGCAGCCGCGCCGGCCTTCGGCGACCCGACGGCCGACGCCGCGGCCTTTGCCGCGCTGCTCAAGCATCTCGCCGCGACGGACACCGGCCACGCCGTGATCGCCGCGCAGGTGGAAGACAAATTCACCCTCGAGGGCGACACCGCCGCGGGCAAGCCGGTGGCGCAAGTCGCCGGCTACCTGGGCAAGGTCGCGGCGGCGGGCAAGGCGGCGTATGCCATCCCGCTGTATGTGGAATGCACGGTGGACAAGCCCGAGGCCGCCACGGCATTTCTGGATGCCTGCCGCACCGCCGCGCCCGCGATTGACCTCATCGCCCCGGACATTCGCTCCGCCAATTTCGCCGCCGTGTGCGCGAAGTTTTCGCGGGCGGACAATCCGCTGCTGCTCGTGGATGCCGAGGGCGGGGCGACCGGGGCGGCGAAAATGCTGTACGCCCTGGGCAAGTTCAACGCCATCGGCGTGGCCGGTGTGGATGCCCCGGCACCCGCGCCCGCGGCCGCCACCGCGCCCGGTGCGCCGGAAGCCTTGCCCGCTGCGTTTTTCTCGACCGTCGCCGGCCTGGCGCCGGGCATTCTCGAAAATCAGGGCAAGGGGACGATGTACGCCTTCATGTTCGGTCCCGGCGCGACGGATGAAGCCGCCACGCAGGAGCTCGTGAAGATCGGCCAGTTCAACTTCACCGTGCGGGCCAGCGGCGGCGGCGGGGGTGGAGCCGGCGGTCCCGGTGGTCGCCGTGGCGCAGGTGGCGGCGGAGCACCGGGCGGGGCGGCTCCCGGCACAGCTCCCGGCGGCGCGGCAGCCCCGGCAATCCCTGGCCTGGGCGCAACCCTATATGTGGCCGCCCCCGCAGCAGGTGGCGGCGGCGGAGCGCCCGGCGCAGGGGGCGGCGGGGGCCGAAGAGGTCCCGGCGGCGGTGGACCGGGCGGCGGAGGCGGGATTGGCACCAGCACCACCGTCGCGGGCCTCATCATCGCCCTCAAACCCAACGAATATCTGTGCCTCCACAGCGGGCTGGGCATCAGCCTCGCCCCGGTGGACCCCAGCCTGGGCGCCTTCGCACTGGGCTTCCAGGAAACCGGCAATTATGTTGACGGCAAGTGGAAAACCTACGCGCGCACCAATGGCGACGAAAACGACCACGACCGCGGGCGCGGCGGCGACATCATCAGCGGCGTCTTCGGTTCCCGCTGGACGAACCTGCATATGGCCTATTACCAGCGTCCCTGAGGGCCTGGATCACGTTACGTATTTTCGGATTGAGTAACCGCAATTTTCCCGCCGCGACATCCAACCTGGAGTCACCGGCGGAACCAATATGAGAGGAATCAACCATGTCCAACGCGCGTACGCGGAAATTCACCTGGGCCGCCCTCCTGGCGGGGATCGTCGCACTGGCCGGGCCGCTGCCCGCGCAGACCGCCGACACCGGCATCCCGCACCTGCGGCAGAATGGCACCGCCAAGCAAATGGTGGTCGATGGCAAGCCGTTCCTCATGCTGGGGGCGGAATGGTCCAACTCCGCCTCGGCCAGCGCCGAGCTGGCCCGCAATGTCTGGCCGCGCCTGGCGAGCCAGAACATCAACACGTCGATTCTGGCCGTCAGTTGGGAACTCATCGAGCCCGAGGAAGGCAAGTTCGACTTTGAGACGGTGGACGGCCTGATCAAGGACGCCCGGGCCAGCAACATGAAGATCGTGTTCCTCTGGTTCGCCAGTTGGAAGAACGGGCTGTCGTCGTATCCGCCGCTGTGGGTCAAGACTGATGCCAAGCGGTTTCCGTGGGTCAAGACTGCCGCGGGCAAATCTGTTGATATTCTCTCCACCCTCGGCGGGGAGACTGCCGCCGCGGACGCCCGGGCGTTTGCCGCCCTGATGAAGCACATCAAGCAGGTCGATGACAAGCACACGGTGCTGATGATGCAGGTGGAGAACGAAGTGGGGGTGCGCGGGCAGTCGCGCGACCACAGCCCCGCGGCGGAGGCGGCGTTTACCGGCCCAGTGCCCAAAGAACTGATGGACTATCTGGCCGCCCACAAGGGCAAACTGCTGCCCGAGTTGCAGAAACGCCTGGATGCCGCGGGCAACAAAACCTCCGGCACGTGGACGGAAGTCTTCGGCCCCGGGACGGCCACCGATGAAACCTTCCAGGCGTGGAACTACGCGAAGTATCTGGAGACCGTGACGGCGGCGGGCAAGAAGGAATACCCGATTCCGATGTACGCCAACTGCTGGCTCGACCAGGGCGGCAACCCCGGCGATTGGCCCTCCGGCGGCCCGGTCTCCTACCTGCTGGACATCTGGCAGGCGGGCGCGCCGTCGCTCGATGCGCTGGCCCCGGACATCTATGCCGCCAACTTCGAGGAACGCTGTACGCTGTACCACCGGCAGGGCAACCCGCTGTTCATCCCGGAGGCGAACACCGGGGCGATCGCGGGTTCCAACGCGCTATTTGTCTTCGGCAAGATGGATGCCATGTGCTTCTCGCCGTTTGCCGTCGATCGCAGCGGCCTGGGGGGCGAACCAGCCTATTTGGCGCTGGCCCAGTTGGCGCCGGCGATCATGGAGAACCAGGGCAAGGGCACCATCTTCGGCTGGATCCTCGGGCCGGGCACCATGAACAACCGCGCCTCCGACCAAGGCACAGCGGGCAACTACAAGGTGAGCGTGAAGGCCGGTGCCGCCCCCGCTGCCGGCGGCGGCGGCGGCGGCGGTGCGCGGGGCGGGGGCGGGGGCCGGGCCCAGGGTTCCTCCGGCATGATCATCACACTCGGACCCGATGAATTTTACATTTTGCAATCCCTCACCAGCATCACCTTCGAGCCCAAGGCTCCGGAAAAAGGCAAGCTCACGGTGGACCTGCTGGAGGAAGGCAAGATCGTGGACGGCAAATGGGTGGGCACGCCCGTGCCGGTGCCGAATCAGGATTTGACCGCGGCCCTCGCGCCGTCGTTCAAGAATTTTCATGTGAAGCTGTCACAGAAACCCTGAACCCGCAGCGCTCAGCGGCGCTCAGCGTTCCGTGCGCCCGCCGAACATGCCGCGCCCGCCCCGGGCCGCGTAAAACGACACGCCCAGCACGATCACCGTCGGCAGGATGCCCGCCAGGCTGGCCCCGCGATACCAGGCCGACAAGTTCCACGTCACGGGGAAATCCAGCAGCAGCGAGCGGACCAGCAGGCAGAAGATCAGCGCCACCAGGCCGTGGCGCGTCAGGATCGCCAGCAGCGCCAGCGCCAGCAGCGCCTGGATCCCCAGCGACAGCACATTCTCCCAGCCCAGCCGCCAGGGCTCCTCCACGTGGTAGTGGGCCGTGGCCAGGGCAAACAGCAGCACCGCCAAAGTCGTCGTGGCCCACCAGCGGCCGGTCATCATCTGCAGCAGCACCAGGCACAGCAGCAGCATCAACCCCGCATACAACGCCAGGATGCCGGTGCTGAACAGCGGGCCCAGGCTTTGCGTCGCCGTGAGCATCTGGGACGCGGACATGATGGAGGGCAACGGCACGGGTATTTGATCCTCCGCCAGCCACGCCCGCGCCGCCAGCCACTGCGGCATCTGATACTCGATGACCGCCAACAGCGTCGTCATCACGCCCACCGCCGCGCCCGCCAGCACATCGCGCCCCACCAGGGGATCGAGCCACTTGCCGCCCAGCAGCCGCGACCAGGAAATCACCGTCTCGGGCCAGACCCGCCGCACATAGGGCTCCAGCGCCATGTAAAACACCCACATCAGGCATACCGAATACAGCACCGGCCCCATCCCCCGCCGGAACAGGAAAAACTCCGACACCGGATCGGGCACATGATGGGTGGTGAACATCCAGGCCACCATGCCCAGCAGGAAAAACGCCAGGGCCATGCGCGTGGCGCCCTGCCGGTTGCCGCGCGCGGAACGGTAATTGCGCCACGCCAGGAAGCTGCCGATCACCAGGAGGAAGGCGATGACGATGGTCTGAATCATCAGGTTCGACTCTCCTTCGGCCAGGATCTGCGCCTTGTTTTCCGACAACTGCTCTTCTTTCCACATGCCGATGACGTCGAAATACACCGGTTGCCCGCGCAGCGCCGCGGCTTCAATGCGCACCGTCTCGGCCCGGAGCAAATCCGCATCAGAGAAATTGCCGATCCACGCCTTGCGTTCGTCGGCGAACACCGGCGGACTCCCCTGCGGCGGCGTTTCCTGGAATTGATCCTGGGACAGGTCGATCCCCGCGGCCGCCAGCAGCGGGGTCCAGTCCGTCTTTACCGCCGGCGTGGAAATGGGCGCCATCCACGAGTAGGGCGTGACCTCGGGCACCGGCACCGTACGCGTGGGCGTCGCCGGTTCCACCTCCAGGCCGATCAGCCGCCCCAGCGGGTCCAGCCGGACATTGATCATGCCGGGCACCACCGGCGCCGGATCGCGCTCCGCCACCGCGCCCTCAGGCCGCAACGGCACCATCAATTCGGGGCTTTGCCGATACCAGAAATAGACCAGGCCCAGGCGCGGCCGCCACAAGCGCCACAGCCGGTCCTTGGCTTTTTGGTTCTCCTCGATGTACAGGTAGTATCCGCGGTTCAAGTCAAACCCGCGCGCCGTATCCACCGGCGGCGCGGCGTACCCCAGCGTGCGCAGAATTTCCCGCGCCTTGTACTGCAAAACCGCCGGTTCGGCCTGGACCACGGGGCCATTCTCCGGCGTGTGATACAGAGCCCGCTGCACCACAAACATCTGCGGCGCCACATACACAAACCCGATCAGGCACGCCAGCGCCGTGAGCACAAGCGTCAGCGCCAGCCGCGGCTTCATCGGCTGATGCTCCTCGCCCGCCGCCGCCACCACCTCCGGCGAGGGCGTCTCCCCGGCCGCCAGAATTTCCCGCAGCGGATTGCCCCCGGGCAGTGCCGCCGACACGGCCATGGCGCTGGCCGGCCGGTCCTTGGGCTCTTTCTCCAGACAGCGCAGGATCACCCGTTCCACGATCGGGTCGATGTCCTCCACGATCTTGCTGGGCGGTGTGGGTTCTTCCGAGGAATGCAGCCGCTTGTAATCCCGCAGGCTATCGGCCCGAAACGCCCGCCGGCCGGTGAACATCTCGTAGAGCACCAGCCCCAGCGAATAGACGTCCGACCGCACCGTGACGACTTTGCCCCGCAGTTGCTCGGGCGACATGTACGCCGGGGTGCCCGCCCGCACCGCATCCGACTTGAGCTGATCCGTGGGCGCCGCCAAACCGAAATCCGTGATCCGCACATGGCCCCGCCCGTCGATCATCACGTTCGCCGGCTTCAAATCCCGGTGCAGCACCCCGCGCTCGTGGGCCGCCCCCAGCCCCGCGCACAACTGCCGGGCCAGCAGCACCGCCTTGTCGTGGGGCACCCGCCCGATGCGCCGCAGCAGGCTCGCCAGGTTCTCCCCGTCCACGTATTCCATCGAAATAAACTGCTCCCCCTGGAACTCGCCGATGTCGAACACCCGGCATACGTTCGGATGCGTCACCTGCCGCGAGAGCCGCACCTCGTTGCGGAAGCGCTCCAGCCACTTGGCGTCGTTGCCGAACAGCGCCGGCAGGAACTTGAGCGCCACCGACTGGTTGAGCGTGATGTCGTCCGCCCGGTACACCTCGCCCATGCCCCCGCGCCCCAGCAGTTCGATGATCCGGTAGCGCCCCGCCACCATCGACCCCGCCGGAAAACGCCCCGGATCGACGATCCCCGAGCGCGTGCCGGAGGTTTGATCGTGAGCGTCATCCTCCTCATAGTGCGGATGGCTCGGTTCGATCCGCTCCCCGACCTCCACGACGCTGGAAGGCTCCGCGTCCGGCATGTTTTCCGCGACCCGCCCCGTCCCCACGTCGATCCCCGCGCGCGAGAGAATCGAGCTCATCGGCCCCAGCGGCCCCTGCGGCTCGCTGGCCAGCAACTGGGAGTCCCGCTGATGCTCCTTGAGCAGGCTCTCGACCTCCCGCCGCATCTCCTCGTCCCCGGCGCAGGCCGTGGCGACAAACTGCGTCCGCGCCTCGACGGGCTGGGCACAGGCTGCGAGGAAGATGTCCTTGACTTTGTTGTACTTCTCCGGATTCATGGCGGGCATCACTCCTCGTCGGCTTGGCGGAGTTCCCGGCTGAGCCACGCGCGGGCGAAGGTCCAGTCGCCTTCCACGGTGCGCTTGCTCACGCCCAGGGCCTCGGCCACTTCATCGACGTTCATCCCGCCGAAGAACCGCAATTCCACCACCTTGGCCTGGCGGGGATCGATCGTCGCCAGCTTCTCCAGCGCCTCATCCAGCGCGATGACATCCTCATCCTTCTGCGGGGAGAGGGCCACCGCCTCATCCAGCGCCACGCGCGCCCGGCCGCCGCCGCGCTTGTCGCGCTGGCGCGAGCGGGCATGGTCCACCAGGATGCGGCGCATCGCCTGGGCGGCGACGGCGAAGAAGTGGCTCTTGCCCTGCCAGTCCACGCGCGTCTGATCGACCAGCTTGAGGTAGGCTTCATGGACGAGCGCCGTCGGCTGGAGAGTGTGATTCATCCGCTCCTGCGACAGGTAATGGCGGGCCAGCGCCCGGAACTCATCATACACCAGCGGCAGCAACTTATCCGCCGCGCGCTGGTCCCCGTCGCGCAGTTGCGCCAACACCTGGGTCACGTCTTCGCGCGGATCAGCCATGCCACCCTCTTCCAAAATGAATAGACGGTCATTATCACCCGCCCAACCCCCGCGATGCAAATTCGGGAAGCGGCGGGCGGATAGGGGCAGTATCTGTTCGGTAGATGGGTTCTTTTGGATAAACGCGTCACTTTAACCCATAGGTGTAAATCTGGGTAAGATTAACGTCGAGACCGCGCCACAAGTTAATTCATAAGGATGGAAATCAAGAATATCCCTTGACACTTCCCATTTTTGGGGTATTAAAATATGTTGATACACATTGTCGCATGGCAAATCTTTCGTGGGTTTCCTAGGAGTTTCTTATGTCACGTAAAACAAGTTTGTTGTTGGTCGCCGCTCTGCTGGTATCCGGGAGCGCCTGGCTGGCCGCTCCCGCCCGGGCTGACGACATGAATCCGCCAAACATTCAAGTCACCGCAGGTAACAACACAATCAAGGCCGAAACGTGGAACCGTGGCGATCAGTATTCCACCTCCGCCGAATGGGTCTTCGCCAGCGCCCCCAACCCCGCCAACCCCTTGGCACCCGATGGCACCGGCGTCCCCCTGCACGTTGGCGACTTCCATGGCATCACCGGCCCCGTCGCTGTGCCCGGTCCGGGTTTAATCCTTGGCACTTTGGGCTGGACGAACACCTCGGCCACCGATACCACGATCACCTTCGATATTCCGAATTGGATCGACCTCCAGCCCATCAAATACCTCCAAATCCAAGCCCTCTACTATCACCCTGCCGACCAACAGATTGGCAGTACCACCCCCGTCATCTCGGTGTCCGGCCAAAAGAATAACAGTGGAGTCATCGTGGACTTTAAGGGCAGCTTTGACTACGAATTTCTGCCTGACACCCAAGACAAGCACTACCGGTTCGCCTACTACGACCTGCAACCCAACCCCGATTGGGAGAGCGTAGTCATAGCCGTCAAGCCGGGCTACACCATCGGCCAAGTCGTCATCGACACCATCTCCATCCCCGAACCGGCCACCGCCAGTCTGCTTCTCATTGCCGGTGCGGTGGGCCTCCTCCGTCGCCGTCGCTAATAGACTGATTCTTATCTCCCATACCACACGCAAAACCGCAAGTTCCACTTGCGGTTTTTTTACACCCTTGCGGCAACTGGGGCAGTGCGGAGAGCAACCAGGGTCACGTCGTCCAGCAGCTCCCGATTATCACAGAAGCGTTTCACGTCGTTCAAAATTGCGTGGATGCGCGCGGCGGGTTCTTCGTCTTTCTGGGAGCGCAGAAGCTGGAGCAGGTTGTCGAGGCCGTACTGCGTGCCGGCGGCGCTTCGGGCTTCGACTACGCCATCGGTGTAGAGAACCACGGCGGCACCGGGTTCCAGGCGGAAGGTCTTGGCGTGGTATTCCTCATCGGGATTGACGCCGAGCACGAGCTGGGGTTCCAGTTCCAAGGGGCGGAAACCATCTGATGCGATGAGCGGCGTGGGGTGGCCGGCGCTGGCGACTTGCAGGGTGTTGTGCTGTGTGTCCAGCACCATCACCAGCATGGTGACGAACTGCCCCTTGAATTCGCGGGATTGCACGCACAGTTGCTTGTTGACCTCCTTGAGGCAGCGGCCGGCATCCTGGTAACGCGAGAGGGTCATGCGCACCAGAAGCTGGGTGGTGGCCATCAGGAATGCCGCCGCCATGCCGTGGCCGGTGACGTCGCCGATGACGATGGCGATTTTGCCGGATGGGGCTTCGGGGTGTTCGCCGCCAACGCCGGTTTTTTGCATGAGCGAGGGGAGCGGGAACCAGTTATAGAAGTCGCCGGAGATGTGGCTGGCGGGGAGATTGGCGGCGGAAACCTCAATGCCCGCAGGCACGGATTTCAGGTCCGGCAGCCAGGCAAGCTGGATGTGGCGGGCCTGTTGGAGTTCCCGGGTGAGCATTTCGTGCCGGGTGCGTTCGTAGCCGATGCGGGCGCGGATCAGGAATACCGAAGTGGAGATGAGGATGCCGGTGACGGCCAGCGAGACGAACACCGCCCAGGCCAGGGCCTGGCTGAAGAGGGTGTTGACCAGCGTCTCGGCATCGGCCAGGGGCGAACTGACCAGGATGGACCAGTGGCGCGAGGCGGCGATGGGGAACTGGGCGGCGGCGATGACCTGCGGGGGAATGTTATTGCCGCCAATGGGAATGGGCTGATCGATGACGGTGGGCTGGGACTTGGCTTCATCGGAGGAGAGCAGGTCCGTAAAAACGGGACGGAGGGAGGCGGGAAGCTGCTCCAGAAGATTTGTGCCGACGGCGAGAAGGTTGTTGGAAACGAGCACTTGCCCGGCATCGTCGACGAGGATGGCGTTGTTCTCGTGGTCCTTTTCGGAGTTGAGCCGGTCGAGGAAGCGTTCGCGGGCGTTATCGATGGGGACGACGACGACCACGGCGAATTGGGGGGCGCCGGGCGTGGGTGCCGTGGCGACTGCGCCGGGGCTGCCGGGGAAGGCGCCAGGATCGCCGGGTCCGCCCCGTCCACCGGGCCTGCCGGGTCCACCGGGGGGTGTGCCAAAGCCGCCGGGATTTTCATCATCCGGATTGGCTCCGCCGCCCCCACCGCCCCCGCCGCGCTGGACTTCCGCCGCGGATACGGCAATGAGATGGAAGCCGGAGCCTTCGGTGCCGCCGTCCCCCAGCTGGAAGGGGCTCATCTGGGCGTCCTTGATGGTTATCATCCAGTCGATGTGCTCGCGGGTGAGGGCCATGGCCGAGGCGCGGGCGCTTTCGGGATAGGAGAGGGCGACCTGGTGGGAATCGAGGTTGACGAGGAAGATTTGAGAGACGCCTTTGATCTGCAACTGACGCCAGAGGAGCGCGAGTTGCTGGGAATCGACGACCAGGGGGCGGGAGAGAAAGTCGATGCGGGACAACACGCCCCGGCCGGCGCCGCGTCCACGTCCGCCCGCGGTGCCGGCGCCGCCGTTGCGTCCGCGGAGGGGTGCGGCCTCCTGGGTGGCGGGCGCGGAAGCGGTGGCGGGCGCCGGGGCGGTGGCGGGTTCGGGGCGGAGGATGACATTCAAGTCGGACAGGATGGAAACGTACTGGGCTTCCAGGCCGCGGGCGGTTTGATCGGCCAGGGTTTGGAGGCGCTGCATGGACTGGGTGAGGGCTTCCTGGCGCGCGGAAGTCCGCACCTGCCGGGCGGCCAGCAGCACAAAAGAAACCACGAGGATCAGCAGCCCCAGGTGGAGCAGCAGCACGCGCGTGGCGTATCGTCTAACGGCATCAAGCATAGGGCTGCACCATCTTAGGACGGCTACCGGTACTATTCCTAACACGCGGCAGAGGGGGCCAAGTTGTGGGCAATACTATACCCGCAGTGGGCAGTGGGCAGTTTGTGGTCAGGGATAAGCCGCGACTGGCCGTGTAACGGTGTACCCGTGTACTGCGGTCCCTCGCTTACGCTACGGGTGTGTACTGCGGTCCCTCGCTTACGCTACGGGTTCAGTTTATGCTAGATGGGCTTATCGGAGATGCCGTGACGCAGGGCCTGCCGCAGCTTCTCGCCGACTATTACCGCCAGTGCCCCGGCGAGCACTACACGATCTCCGACGCGGTCTGCCTGCAGCGCCGCCGGCGGCATTACCCGAAGTGTCCCGGGTGCCAGTGGAACCCGGCGACGCAGCAGATTCAGGAAAAATCCGCCGTCCACGCGGCGCATAATGAGGTATCCATGATCGAAAAAGTCTACAAGGCCTACGATATCCGCGGGGTCTACCCCGATCCCCTCAACGAGGAGATCGCCTGGAAAACCGGCCATGCCACCGCCCAGTTCCTCCGCATGAATCTCTCGGGCCTGGGCAAGGCCGACCCCCGCCGGAACATGATCGTCGTCGGCCGTGACATGCGCCTCTCCTCCCCCTCCCTGGCCAAGGCCCTCATCGAGGGCATCCTCTCCACCGGCACCAACGTCATCGACATCGGCGTGATCGACACGCCGCAGATTTATTTCGCCATCAACCACCTGGGCACGTGCGGGGGCATCCAAGTGACGGCCTCGCACAACCCGGCCCATTACAACGGCTTCAAAATCTCCGGCCTGGAAGCCCGGCCCGTCGGTGAAAACACCGGCCTCAATGAGATCAAACACATCGCGCTGAACCTGCGCAAAGGCCCCAACGCCCAGACCGGCCGTGTGGAAACCATGGACCTCTCCCGCCCGTACAAGGCCCACGTGCTGCAATTCCTCAACCTCAAGCGGCCGCTGAAGGTGGTCGTCGATTGCTCCAACGGCATGGCGGGACAGTTCATCCCCAAGATTTTCGTCGGGCAGCCCAACCTCCAGATCATCACCCTGAACACCGAGATCACCGGCACGTTCAAGCATGAACCCAACCCGCTGGTGGATGGGAATCTGCGCGAGTTGCAGGAGGCCGTGCTGTCGAATGCGGCGGACTTTGGGGTGTGCTTTGACGGCGACGCGGACCGGTGCATTTTCGTCGATGAGCAGGCCAAGATTGTGCGCTGCGACATTTTGACGGCGTTTCTGGCGCGGGACTTCCTGAAGAAGGCGCCGGGTTCGGCGATTGTGTACGACCTGCGCTCCAGCCGGGTGGTGAAGGAGGAAATCCTCAACGCCGGCGGGGTTCCCAAGCGGGAGCGCGTCGGGCATGTGTTCATGAAGAAGGCGCTGGCGGATTCGCACGGCGTGTTCGGCGGGGAACTGTCGGGGCACTTTTATTTCCGGGACAACTTCAAGACGGATTCGGGGGCGATTGTGTTTGCCGTGACGTGCTCGGTGCTCAGCGGCTACGGCGGGGGGGACATGCCCATGTCGCAGATATTAAAGCCGCTGCAGCGGTTTTACTCCTCGGGCGAGCTCAACTACGAGGTGCAGGACAAGGACGGGGCGATCAAGAAGCTGGCGGAACGGTACAAGGATGCGGCGATTGATTACCTGGATGGTTTGACGGTGGAATATGACACTTGGTGGTTCAACGTGCGGAAGAGCAACACCGAGCCGCTGCTGCGGTTGAATTTGGAGGCGAACACGGCGGATTTGCAGAAGAAGAAGTTGGAGGAGGTGGGGGGGCAGTTGGGGGTGCCGGT
>CAIPTQ010000197.1 GCA_903868035.1 uncultured Phycisphaerales bacterium | reverse complement strand
TGGTGGGACGAGAGGCGATCGTTGGGGGAGATGGATTGTTCGAGGTGGGTGCCGGTCCAGATGGCGCGGATGGTGGCGCGGGTGGGGCCGCGATTGAATTTGTGGGAGTCGTCGGTGGCGTGGATGTGGAGCTGGGCGAGTTCGTCGAGGATGTTGGGGGGAAGGTCGTAGACGGGGTTGCCGGCGGATTTGTCGGCACCTTTGGAGATTTCGCGGGCTTGGTCCATGAGTTTTTCGTAGCCGGCGAGATCGACGGTCATGCCGCGCTCTTCGGCCATGATGCGGGTGAGGTCGATGGGGAAGCCGTAGGTGTCGTGCAATATAAATGCTGCTTCACCACTAATCACAGGCTTCTTGGTGGCATACTTCTTGATTGCTTCCAATAGCGGTGCAACACCCCCATGTATGTCAATATGGGCGATTCTCTCTCGGGTAGCCTTGTTCAATATGAATATGCTGGTACCATTCCAGAATGTTGATTCGCCTTCTCGTGTTGAGCTAGTTTCGCCTGAGATAATTTCCCATTCTGGGTTTAACAAGGAAGCGTAAAGAGCGCTGGCACTTGCTTGCTCAAGTATATTTATGCCACGATCCAAGGTTTTGCCGAATGAGATTTCCTCGTCCTTGATGATGTCGATGACGTGCTGGGGATTTTGTTTGAGTTCGGGGAACATCTCGCCCATGGTTTCCACAACCACCGGCACCAGCGTGTGCAGGAAAGGTTCGTGGAGATTGAGTTGCTGGCGGCCGAAGCGTACGGCGCGGCGCAAGATGCGGCGCAACACGTAGCCGCGGCCTTCGTTGCTGGGGACGGCACCATCGGTGAGGGCGAAGGTGAGGCAGCGGAGGTGATCGGCAATCACGCGGAAGGCGATGTCGATGCGGAGTTGGGGGTTGGCGGATTCGAGTTCGGGGTCGGCGGCGTTCGTCGGCGGGAACGTGCCTGTGTATTTGAGATTTGAGATTTGAGATATCTGATTGAAGAGCGGCGTCCACAGGTCGGTGGCGTAATTGTCATCTTGGTTTTGGATGACTTGGCAGATGCGTTCCAGGCCCATGCCGGTGTCCACGTGTTGGGCGGGGAGGTTGGTGAGTTTGCCGGAGCTGTCGCGGTTGTACTGGATGAAGACGAGGTTCCAGATTTCCATGACGCGGGGGTCTTCGCCGTTGACGAGGGGGCCGCCGGATTTGTCGGGGGTGCGGTCGATGTGGATTTCGGTGCAGGGGCCGCAGGGTCCGGTGTCGCCCATTTCCCAGAAGTTATCCTTGCCGAAGTAGTGGATGTGGTCGACTGACTTGAGGCCGTATTGCTCCCAGTTGGCGACCTTGCGCCAGATGTCGGCAGCCTCCGTGTCGCGCGGAATGCCGTGCTTGGGGTCGCCTTCGTAGCAGGAGACGTGAAGGCGGGTGGGGTCGAGCTTCCAGACTTTCGTGAGGAGTTCCCAGGCCATTTCGATGGCACCCTGCTTGAAGTAATCGCCGAAGGACCAGTTGCCGAGCATTTCGAAGAAAGTGTGGTGGCGGCGGGAGCGGCCGACGTCGTCGAGGTCGTTGTGCTTGCCGCCGGCGCGGATGCATTTCTGGGTGTTGGCGACGCGTTTCCAGGCGGCATGGGCGGTGCCCAGGAAGTAGGGCTTGAACTGGTTCATGCCGGCGTTGGTGAAGAGGAGGGTGGGGTCGCCCTGGGGTACGACGGGGGAGGAGGGGACGAAGGTGTGGGCGTGGTTATTGACGAAGAAGTCAATGAACTGGCGGCGGATGTCGGCGGAGGTGAGGGGGGTGGGGGGCATGGGCGCAAGGCTCCTGGAAAAGGGTTGAACCCGTGATTGTAGCGGAAAGCGGCGGAAAAGGGTGGAATTCCGACTCGTGCGGGAAATGGGCCAGCGGCTCGATTCGGGGCAATGAACTGCCCTGCGCATCAATATCAGCCTTCATAGAAATCATAGTCGCTGACGCCGTCGAGTTCGGTCAATTGGAATTTTTTACGCAGGGCACGAATGTAATTTGCGGAGATATCATTCACGTTGGTCGGGATGGGGTAGGACACCCGCCCCTGGGGCAACGCACGAAAAAACATGGTATGAGACCCCTTCCCCCGAGAGGCATCTTCCGTGACCTGATATCGCCGAAGAATTTGCCGAAGACGATGAAGTTTAAGGGGTCGGTCAGCCATCATGAATCAAGCCAAGGCGCAGTCCGGTGCAGCAGCCGTGTCGTACTCGCGGGCCTCAATCTCGTCGATTTCAACATTTTCCGCGCGAATTTTCAGCAACTTGAGTTGTCCGACGGCAAAGTTTTTCCCGGCAAAAAACATGGCGAAATATTTGCCATCCGCGGGTTGAATGAGATTGCGAAAATTGTTGCACTCGATGCTGGCATCAACCTGCATTTTGATGGCGGCATCGAGTTGTGCCAATGCGTCTTCCCGAGTGGCACCTTCCCCGATAAGGTCCATCTCCAGGCAGTGGGCGAACCATTGGCCATGGTCACGATAAAACACCGCACGGATGGGCATCCGATACATTTGCATATTTTCAGGCCCTTTGAGGCCGGCGCGGTGGAAGGGTTCCCTGGTCATGGCAGAAATATAACCCCGGATTATCACCAAGTCCACCAATACCTCAGCAAAATGATATTCACCAGGAACCGGCACTTCCAGACGATAATCGGTAAATTGCCGTGAATAAATAACGTATGTTTTGCCACGTGGTGAAAGCCCCATAACACTGTGGTATCAATGGCGGATGTCGGCGGGGGTGGGGGGCATGGGCGCAAGTCTCCTGGAAAAGGGTTGAGCCTTTGATTGTAGCGGAATTCGGGGGAAAATGCGTCACTTGACGGGGGTGATGGTTATCTTCCTGGTCTGGTGAATATTCTGGTCCATCTTGGCGGGGTCGGGGGTGGTCCCGTGTGTTGTCATATCGTAGGTCTCGGTGCTTTCCAGGGGAAGCTGGGCGGCATCGACGGGGTAGAGACTGCTGGTGATGGTCTTGATTTCACCACTCTCGATTGTGAAATCCGGCTGAACGGATTTGAAGTCCTTGATGCTCAATTGCTCTTCGATGCGCAGCTCCTTGGCGCCGCCCACGGTTTCCACACTCTTGAGTGAACATGTACCGGTCACATTCTTGGCCTCAATAGTCATGGTGCCATCATCCTTGGACAGTCCCTTGGCGATCGGTTCGGGATTAATATTCCAACTCTCACCGGCTTTATGTGGTGTGGTGGAGCCGAAAACCGCATCGTCACTGATGTACATCGCGTCGGCTTTGCCAAAGGCGAAAGTCAGTCCATCCCGGGTGATCTCGGGGACGGGTCGTCCAGAAACCAAGAAAGTCCATTTCTTGTCCGCTTGCGTGATGTTTATCATGCTGTTGGCTGGAACCATCGCCGAACCATCGACGTTGAACTTGGTCACGGTGAGGGTGAATTCCGTCGGCTTGCCATTGGCGTCAACCGCAGTGACATTGACGCGCCCTGCAAGTTCCATTTTGGTCGTCTTCTCCTGTGAAATGGGAGTACCGAGGGTTGGTGTCTTGGTGGCGGAAGCGTGATACTCGACGGTGATCTCAGTGTCATATTTCATGCCGACGGTGTTTGGACGATCCAGCTTAATGGGGTAGGCATCGGGATCGACAGGCCCGGCTTCGGTGGTAGGTGCGGGACCGGTGGCGGGTGCGGTGTCAGTTGCGGGTGCGGTGTCGGTGGGGGGGGCGTATGCGGTGCCGGTGGTGGTGGCGGGTGGGGTGGGG
>CAIPTQ010000196.1 GCA_903868035.1 uncultured Phycisphaerales bacterium | reverse complement strand
GGCGGGGGTGATGGTGAGGGTGTCGTACCAGGAGATGGGGAGCATCCAGGTTTCGAGGTCATGGAAGCCGTCAGCACGTGGGGGGAAGATGCGGAGGCCGAGGTTGTGCTTGGCGTGGGCGGGGATGAAGAAGCGGCCGGCATCCGCGCGGATGACGCGCGGGGCGGCGGGGGTTGGGGAGACGTGGGGGATGTCGGGTTCCATGCGATCTCCAGTGGGCGGGGCGTTGGCCGTGGCGGGCGTTGGTACGTGGGCGAGGCTTTTGCCGGGCGTTTCCACGCCGGGCTAGGGACGTTAGGATAACGGGTTATGGCATACGATACATTACAGGATTTTCTGGTGGCGCTCGATGCAGCGGGGGAGTTGCGGCGGATCAAGGCGCCGGTGGATCCGGTGCTGGAGATCGCGGAGATTACGGATCGGGTGTCGAAGGCGGCGACGCGGGATGGGCAGTATGCCGGCAGCGGGGGGGGGAGCGGTGGGGGGGATAACAACTCGGGGCCGCCGTTTTCGGGGAAGATGCCGCGGTATGGGACGGGGGCAGTGAACCAGGCGCTGCTGTTTGAGAACGTGCAGGGGGCGGGGAGCGGGGTTGCGGGGGGAAGCGGAGGGATGCCGGTGGCGATCAATACGTTGGGGTCGTATAAGCGGCTGTGCATGGCGCTGGGGTGCGCGTCGTTTGACGAGATGGCGCAGAAGATTGCGGAGTTGACGCGGCCGGAGATGCCGGTGGGGATTTGGAATAAGGTCAAGAAGGGGCTGGATTTTTTGAAGCTGGGGAGTTATCAGCCGAAGGTGCGGGGCGGGGAGGGGTTATGCCAGGAAGTGGTACACACGGCGGATGCGGACCTGGGGATGCTGCCGATTATTCAGTGCTGGCCGGAGGATGGGGGGAAGTATATTACGCTGGGGCAGGTGGTGACGCAGCATCCGGAGACGGGGGCGCGGAATCTGGGGATTTATCGCATCCAGATTTTTGGGCCGAAGATGGCGGCGGCGCATTGGCATCCGCATCATGACGGGGCGCGGCATTTCCGGGCGTGGGCGAAGCTGGGGAAGGCGTGTCCGATTGCGATTACGCTGGGGGGGGAGTCGGTGCTGCCATATGCGGCGTCGGCACCGCTGCCGCCGGGGGTGGATGAGCATTTGCTGGCGGGATTTTTGCAGGGTCGGGGGCTGGAGCTGGTGGCGTGCAAGACGGTGCCGCTGGAGGTTTCGGCGAATTGCGAGATTGTGATTGAGGGGTGGGTGGATCCGCGGCAGACGATACTGGAGGGGCCGTTTGGGGATCACACGGGGTTTTATTCGCTGGCGGGGCAGTTTCCGGTGTTCAATGTGACGGCGATCACGCACCGGCGGAACCCGGTCTATCCGACGACGATTGTGGGGAAGCCGCCGCAGGAGGATTATTATCTGGGGAAGGCGACGGAGCGGATGTTTTTGCCGCTGCTGAGGATATTGATTCCGGATTTGATTGATTTTGATTTGCCGATGTTCGGGGTGTTTCATTCGTGCGCGTTCGTAAAGATCAGGAAGGAGTATCCGTTTCATGCGCGGAAGGTGATGAATGCGATCTGGGGGGCGGGGCAGATGGCGTGGACGAAGATGATCGTGGTGGTGGATGAGGATGTGGATGTACACAGCGTGGATGAGGTGATGTTCCGGGTGGCGGGGAACGTGGATCCCAAGCGGGACATCATGATGGTGGACGGGCCGCTGGATATATTGGACCATGCGGCGCCGTACGAGGGGGCGGGGAGCAAGATGGGGATCGATGCGACGCGGAAATGGGCGGGGGAGGGGGTGGTGCGGGATTGGCCCAGCGAGATCAAGATGGATGCGGGGACGGTGGAGAAGGTGACGAGGCGGTGGCAGGAATATGGGTTTTGAATCACTAATAGTCGCGCGCCACTCGCCACTCACTTCTGCGTCCAATTCCGCAGCACCTCCAGCAAGTGGTCGGTATTAATGGGTTTGACGAGAAAATCATCGCAGCCGGCGGCGAGGGCGGCCATGCGTTGTTTTTCCATGGCGGCGGCGGTGAGGGCGATAATCGGGGTTTTGATGCCCAAGGCACGGAGGCCCGCGGCGGCGGCGTGGCCGTCCATGCCGGGCATTTGGATGTCCATGAGGATGGCGTGGTAATCCTGGCCGGCGTCGTGGGCGCGGACGGCCTGGCGGACGCCTTCGGTGCCGTTGGACGCCACGTCGAGGCTGGCCCCGGCGCGCTGGAGGACGTGGGCGAGGAGGATTTGGATATCCTCGGAGTCTTCCACCAGGAGAATGCGGGCATTCAGTTTGGGCCGGGATGCCGGAGGGGCAGTAGCGGCGGGGCTGGCGGCGGGTGCGGGGGCGGCGCATTCCGTGGGCAGCCACAGGCGGAAGCGGGAGCCCACGCCCGGGGTGGATTGGAATTCGATATCACCCCCGAGCAGCCGCGCCAGGCGGCGGGAGATGGCCAGGCCCAGGCCCGTGCCGCCGAATTGGCGCGTGGTGGAGGCGTCGGCCTGGACGAAGGGGTGAAAGAGGCGGGCCTGTTGTTCGGGTGTGATGCCGATGCCGGTGTCGGAGATTTCGAAGACGAGGCGTCCGGCGGCGGCCTTCTCACAGCGCACTTCCAGGCGCACCTGGCCGCCGGAGCCGGTGAACTTGAGGGCGTTGTCCAGGAGGTTGACGAGAATTTGGCGCAGGCGCATGGGGTCGGTGAGGATGCGGGCGCCGGGCGGGCAGGCGGCGGAAAAGGCGAGGGCCTTGTCAGCCGCGCGTTGGCGGAAGAAGATCGTCAGCTCGCCGACGATCTGGTCCACGTCGCAGGGAATGCGTTCGACATCCATCCTTCCGGCCTCGATTTTCGAGAGATCCAGCACGCTGTTGATGAGGGTCATGAGGTGCCCGCCGGAACGCTTGACGACCTCCAGAAGCTGGGCGTGTTTTTCGGGGGCCAAATCCTTCTCGCCGAGGATGTCCGCCGCGCCGAGGATGGCCGACAGCGGGGTGCGAATTTCATGGGAGACGTTGGCCAGGAACGCGGACTTGGCTTCGGAGGCGGCCTGGGCGGCCTCCTTGGCGCGGCGGAGCTCCTCTTCCTGGGCCTTGCGGCGGGTGATATCGACGTGGGTGCCGACCATGCGGAGGGGTTGGCCATCGGGAGTGCGTTTGACCACCTTGCCGCAGCCATGATACCAGATGTACTGGCCGTCCCGGGCGCGGAAGCGGGCCTCGGCCTCGAAGGTGGGGGTGCGGCCCTCGAGGTGATCGGCCATGCGGCGCCGGCTATCGGGAAAGTCCTGGGGGTGGATATATTGGGGCCAAAATTCGCGGGCGTTCTCGATCACATTGGAGGGCAACCCCATTTGTTCGGCCATCTGGGGGGAGGTGTGGAGCCGGTTGGCGGTGAAATCCCAGTCCCAGACGCCTTCGTTGGTGGCTTCCAAGGCGTACTTGAGGCGTTCCTCGGAGGCGGCCAGGGCCAGGGCGGCCTGGTACTCGGCGGTGATGTCGCGGATGATAAAGCAGAAGCGCGGCAGACTGCCGGGGGGCGCGGGCGTGGGGCATAGAGTGACCGACAACCGGCGGTTCCCCATGCTATATTCATAGTTCCCCAAGCCGTCGCGGAGCGACTTGTTCATGTTGTGGACGCAGAGCGCCATGTCGGCGGGGGCGGCGCCCAATTCGACGGGGGTTTGGCCCTCGACGTCGGCGGGAGACCGCAGGCCAAAGTCGGCGGCGACGGCGCCGTTGACCTGCAGGAAGCGCACGATGCCGCCATCGAGTTCCGAGACGCCCATGGAGAAGGGGGCGGAGTCGAAGAACGCCCGCAGCAGCGAGGCGGCGTGGCGCTCGGCGGTGACCTCCTGGACGACATAGCAGAAGCGCGGCAGGCCGCCGGGCGGCGCGGGCGTGGGGCTGACATTGACCGAGAGCAGGCGATCCTTCATGAAGTATTCAAAGTTGGCGAAGCCGTCGCGGAGCGACTGCTTCATGTGGCGGGCCCAGAGCGCCATGTCGGCGGCATAATCGCCTAGTTCGACGGGGGATTTGCCGATAAGGTCGGCCGGCGATTTGCGGCCAAAGTGGTCGGCGGTGATTTGATTGACCTGCACGAAGCGATGGACGTCGCCGTCAAGTTCCAGAACGCCCATGGAGAAGGGGGAACGCGCGAAAAAATCCTGCAGCAACT
>CAIPTQ010000195.1 GCA_903868035.1 uncultured Phycisphaerales bacterium | reverse complement strand
GTTGCCATTGGCGTTGGGTCGAATCGACGCGCCGGGTCCGATGCCGCTGGTGCGATAGGCGGTCTGGCTGGCATAACCCTGGCCGTCGGCGGAGATGCGCGAGGAGGCGTCGAGGATGACGTTGGCGGCATTCAAGGTGACGCCCTGACCCGCCCAGGCGCCATTCACCTGGTCGGTATTGTTGAGGCTTTGGCAGATGAGGGTGGAGTGATCCTGGACGGCGAGGGTGCCGGTGATGGTGCAGGTCATACCGCCGGCGAGGGTGAGGGTGGCGGCCCCGGAGAGGTAGACGTCGCCAACGTTGAGCGTGGAACCGGAGACGGTCAGGGATGAGTTAAAGAGCGCGAGGCTGGCGAAGGCATGTTCGCCGACGATGGTGGCGGAGATGCCGGCCACAATGCCATTCCAGTTATCCAGCGACATGTTGTCGGAAGCCAGCACGTAACCCGGTAGACCCAGGAGTGCATAGTTCCCGGCAATGGCGGGCTGGCCGACGGATAGGGCCTGGATGTCGGTGCCGATGACCAGCGTGTAGTTGGAGGCGGTAGTCAGGCCGGTGCAGTCGATCAGATAGCGTTGTTCGCTGATTTTCGTGATGCCCAGCGGGGTGATGACGCCGCTTGTGCCGGTGAGTTGGAGGTCATCGAGCGTGAAGGTATCGGATACGATCGGTTGGGAGAAAAGCACTTCAAGGCGGTCGAACGGATGGCCGGCGGGTCCGACCGGTGTGATGCGGCTGACGACCAGATCGGAACGTGCGGGTACGGAGATGGTGAAGGCGTCCAGCGCCGGGGCCAGGAGATTGCCGGCCAGATCGGTGACGGCACCATCGACCGAGAGCGCATAGACGCCCGCGGCATTGACGGGGTTGAAAAGCACGGTGTAGGTGGTGCCATTGCCGGAGATGGAGAGGGCGGCACCCAGATCGACGCCGCCGGGGCCGAGGATATGAATATTGGCGGTCGAGAAGCTGGCGGGGTCAATCGGTTCGCTGAAGGTGATGGTGCGTTGGTAATAGGGGGCCAGGGGCGTCTGAACGGTGAGGGGCGCGGGGGTGAGGGTGGTCCAAACGGGGCGCTGGCTGGCCACGCCCGCCCCGAGCGTGCCGGTGAGGCCATGGCCGGTGAGGTCGGCAACCGTGGTGCCGGAACCTTCATCGAAGCGCCAGTAACCGACGAGGCCCAATTCGGCGCCGGTGAGTTTGCGAAGATAGGTGGAACTGAGGGCCTGATCGGAGAGAGCGACGTTGTAGAGGCGGACGTCGTCGATCATGCCGTCGAAGAATTCCGTCCCCGCCTGGCGCGCCCCGATCCAGAATTGACTGGTCGCGGGGCTGGCGTTGCCGAGGAGGCTCGAACCGTTGTAGGTGTGCGCCAGCACGCCATTGAGGTAAGTTTTGATGACGCCGGCTTCGTAGGTGACGGCGACATGGGACCATTGGTTGAGCGGGGTATAGACGCCGGTGTTGTTGTAACCCCAGCCGGGTGAGCCGGGGTAGCCGGTGCCGGCGAAGGACCAGTAAATGGTGCCCCCGGAAGAGCGGGTCAGCAGGTATTGGCCGTCCTTACCGGCGATGGTGGCCGTGGTGTTGCTGCGGGGGAAAATCCAGGCTTCCAAGGTGAGGCTGCGCGTCATGACCAGGGCGGGAACGTCGCCCATGGAGACCAGCGTGCTGGTGCCGTTGAAGGACAAGGCCGAGCCTTGGTTGACATTGACGAGCGTGGGGCTGACAGTGTCCACGGTGAGGGTAAGCGTGCTGAACGCCTGCTGGCCGACCCAGGGGGTGAAGCGCGCGGTGACGATGTGCTGGCCGTCGGACAGCGGGGCGGCGGGCGTGAACACGTAGGTTCCCGCAGCATCGACGTTGAGCGAGACTTCGTACTGCCCATCGCCGTTGAAATCGACGTCGATGGTGCCGCGCTTGTTGACGGTGACGTCGATGGCGGGGGTACGGACAGTGGTTAACCCATCGGTTGAGGAAACGCCGGTGTCGCTGGCGGTCTCCATGACGCTGGAGATTGTGGCTGGGCTATCGACGATGCCCAGGGCGGTGATGGTTTGGTCTACGCCGCCGGCGAAGGTGTTGCCGGCGATGTCGAGAATGCCGGCACTGCGGACGGTGACCTGATAGTAATCATCGGGGAGCGGTTGGGAGAGGTAGAGAGTGGCGGACTGGGTGACGGGATCGAAGGCCACGGAGGTGATCCAGGAGGAGAGGTCCGTTTCATTGCCGTCGGCGAAGGTGCGATCGCCGCCACTGGCCAGGAGTCGGTATTGGGCGGGATTGAGGAGGGTGGCGGGGTCCATGGTGTTGGCGTCGCCGAAGCTGATGCGAATGGCTTGGTGCTGCATCTCAATGGTTGAGGGAATGGGGAGGGGTGAGCGGGCGGGATCGCCGTTGCCGAAGGTGCCGGTGTTGCCGTTGCCGCTGTGGTCGGCGACGTTGGGACCGGCATCATCCAAACGCCAGTAGGCGGCGAGGCCGGGGGTGGCGTCGGGGAGTATCTGGCGCATGTCAGCGGCAATCTGGGATTGGGTGCGAGCGACGGTCCAGATTTGGATGTCTGCCAGAGAGCCCGCGAAATGCGTCGTGTCGAATTCAGAATTGCGGCCAATCATGAGGCGGGCGGCGGAATTGGCCAGTGGGCCGGTATAGGTGCCCTGACCGACGAGGACGCCGTTGAGGTAATTGCGCCAGGTGGTGCCGTCCCAGGTGCTGGCGATGTGCTGCCAGACGCCGGCGGCAATCGAGCCGCTGTGGCGGGCGTCGCATGGCCAGCCGCCGCCGCCGTTGCTGATGAGGAGGCCGAATTGGTTGCCATAGAGGCCGAACCAGTAGGACTGCTGATTGCCGGGGCCTTCCTTGGCGAAGACGGGCTGATCGCCGCCGGGATTGCGCGGGTTGACCCAAGCTTCAAAGGTGAGGCCGGAGGAGAGATGGAGGCTGGCGCTGTCGCCGATGTTGATGTAGTCGCTGGAGCCGTCAAAGAGCATGGCGCCGGCGGGGGCGAGGGCCGAGCCGGACCAGGCCGGGGCGGCGGAGCCGGGGGCGAGGGTGGCGTTGCGGGCGGCGGGGGTGATGTCATGTGCGATGGCACCTTGACTTTCATCCATGTTATAGGCGGCGACAAGACCGGTTTCAGTGCCGGTGAGACGGGCGTTCATGTCAGCGCGGATTTGGTCATCGGTGCGGGCGGTGGACCAAACGCGGAAATCGTCCAACTGGCCGTTGAAGTAGGCCCCGGAGCCGAGGTTGGTGCCTTCGGTGGCACCCAGCAGGAAATGTTGTTCGTAGCCGGATTCCCAGGGAGCCGCGCGGTCACCGGAGGCCGTGGCCAGGGCCTTGACACCGTCAAGGTAGCCGTTGGTGATACCGGTGGCATGGTCATAGCGGAGGGCGACATGATGCCAGGTGCCGAAGGCGACGGTGCCGACACTGACGGAGGCGAGGTTCCAGTTGCGGACGCGGACTTCGCCGGAGGTGAGGATTTCGATGGAGGATTCATGCCAGCCGCTGTTGGGAACCGGGGCGCCGGTCTCGGCAATCAGGACGCCGGGACCGGAGGCGTTGAACCAGAGTTCCAGGGTGATGGTGTCGGTGGTGAAGCCGGAGCGGAGGTCGGGGGTGGCGAGATAATCGTTCATGCCGTCGAAGAGGAGGCCCACGCCGCTGGCGGCACCGGGGAGGAGCGCCCCATGGGTGTCAATGATAAGGGCGGTGGAGCTGTCTGCGGTCTGGCCCACCCAGGGGATGAAGTGGGCGCGGACGGTATGGGGGCCGTCGCCCCAGGGGGCGGGGGTAAGGAAGGTGTAGGTACCGGCGGAGGCGACGGGGAGGGATTGTTCGTAGGTGCCGTTGTTGTCGTAATCCAACTGGATGGTGCCGGGCTTGTTGACGGTCACGGAGAAGCGCGGGGTGGTGTTGTTGGTGATGCGGTCGGCGGCGTTGGCGCCGGAGTCGTCGGCAGGGTTGAGGGAGATGGTGACGGTGGCGGGGGTCTCGACGATGTTGAGGGCTGGGCTGACGTAGTCGATGCCGCCGCCGAGGGGGTTGCCGGCGGCATCACGGATGCCGGCGCTGCGGATGGTGAGTTGATAGGCATCTTCGGGGAGGACTTGGGAGAGGCGGAGGATGGCGGTGCGGGAGGCGGGGTCGAAATCGACGCGGGTGAGCCAGGAGGAGCGGTCGGTTTCGTTGCCGTCGGCGAAGGTGCCGTCGCGGCCGCTGGCGAGAAGATGGTAGTTGGCGATGTTGGTGACGGTGGCGGGGTCAAGGCCGCCGAGATCGTTGAAGACCACGCGGAGGGCGTATTTCTGATTTTCCGGGGTGGCGTTGACCCAGGTGGGCCAATCTGTTTGATAGGGCGGCGGGGTGTAATAGCCGGTGTTGCCGTGGCCGGAATAGTCGGTGATGACCTGGCCGTAACCTTCATCGAGGCGCCAGTTGAGGACCAGGCCGGGGTCGGCGGATGTGGAGGGGGTCACCATGGCGGTCTGGAGTTCGGAGGCGGAGAGGGGGCGGTTCCAGAGGCGCACGTCGGCGATCTGGCCGTTGTAGGCTTCGCTGGCGACCCAGTGGCCGGGGCGCTGGCCGATGGCGGCGACGCGGGGAGTGGAATCGACAATGTCCACCTGGGCGCCGGCGGTGGTGGGGGTGGTGGTGACTTCGGTGCCGTTGATGAAGAGATGCAAGTTATTGCGGCTGCCGTCGATGACGCCGGAAATGTAGGTCCAACTCCCCATGGGGGCGAGGCCGGGGGCGCTGGAGATGCCGGTGTAGTTGCCGGGGCGGTAATGGTTGTAGAACTGGACGCTGCCGTCGGATGAGACATAGAGCAGGAGTTCATCGTAGGCGTCGGTCCAGTCCATCGAGAAGACGGTGCCGCCGGAGGTGGGTTTGACCCAGGCCCCGACGGTGGCGGTGGTGGCGAAGCCCCAGTTGCGGGCCATGGTCATGACGTAGTCGTTGCCGTCGAAGGAGAGCGCCGAGGCGGGGGCAATGGAGGCGACGGTGGGGGCGGTGGTGTCCACTTCGAGGGTGGCGACGTAGTCTTCGGCCAGGCCGTCCTGGTTTTGGTCGAGGGGATTGCCGGCGGGGTCTTGGAGGCCGGTGGACTTGGCGGTGAGTTGGTAGAGGCCCGGAGTGAGGGCACCGGCGGCGGAGAGGTAGATCTGGGTGGTGCCATCGAGATAGGCGGGGGTGAGGGTGATGGTGACGTCGTCGGCGGTGCCGAAGGCGCGGTCGGCACCGGCGTAGATGAGAGAATAGTTGGCGGGGTCGTTGGCGGAGGTGGTGGCCAGGGCCTCGGAGGTGGTCAGGTGAATGGTGGTGACGTCGGTGCGGGAGGTGATGAAGGAGGGGTCGCTGGCGATGATGCGGGGACCGAGCGGGGTGTTGTCGAGCACGTAGATCGTGCCCACGGCGGCGCTGCGGAAGCCGGTGCCGCCGGTGACGGAGACGTTGGCGCGGGGGAGGCTGAAGGCGGAATCGTAGTAGAGGGCGACGCGTCCGCCGCCGCCGCCGCCGGGCCAGGATGTATTGGGGGCGCTGCCGCCATTGGCCTGGATGGCGCCGGTTCCGGTGATGGCGTCGGCGGCAATCCAGATCGAACCGCCGGAGCCGCCGGCACCGCCGTCGTACTGGCCATTGGCGCCGTTGGCGGAGATGGAACCATTGACGTTGAGGGCACCGGAGAGGACGAGTTTGATGACTCCGCCGCCGTTGCCGCCGAAGTCGCCGCTGTGGTCGTCGGAGGCGCCGCCGGAGCCGAGGTCGGTGGGCTGGGTGGCCGAGCCGTACGGGCGGCCGGGATAGCGCCACTGGGAACTGTACCCCCCTACCCCGCCGTAGCCCGCACCCGCCCCGCCGCCGGCACCGCCGCTGCCACCGCCGGGACCGGCACCGGTCTGGAAGGCGGGAGCCGCGCCGGCATAGCCCTGGGCGTCGGCGGTGAGGGTGGAACCGGAATCAATCGTGAGGGCGCTGCCGACAATGATGACGCCCTGGCCGGCCCAGATGCCGCCGACCTGCGCGGTGGTGTTGGCCCCCTGGGCGAGGATGGTGGAGTTGCCGGTGATGAGGATGGTGCCGGTGGCGGTGAGGGTCATGCCGCCGGCAAGATTGACGCGCGAGGCTCCGCCCACGGTGAGGTTGAGGACGTTGACCGAAGCGGCAAAACTGGCCGTGGCCGCACCGTCAAGGCTGACGGTTCCCAGCGTGTGGCCGCCGGCGAAGGAGACGGCCGCGCCATAGACGACCAGGTTCTGCTGATCAAACGTAGTGACGCCCGAGGCGATGGACTGGGCGGAGGAGATGAGCTTGGCGGAATAGGCGTCGGTCAATTCACCGGGAGTCAGGTTGCCGTCCTGGTTCATGGGGGTGGCGGCAAGATCGAGGATGTCCGGCCCGATCTTCAAGTCATAGACGTCCGCGCCGGTGGTGCCGGCGGTGAGGTCCACGCGATAGGTGGTGGTATCAATCTGAGTGACGGCACTGGCGATGCCGGGGGTGCCGTTGATGGTGATGTCGGAGGTGTCAAAAGTGGAGGCCTGGATTTCCTGATTGAATTTGACTTCCAGAGAGTCGAAGGGATGCCCCGCCCCGCCCAGACTTTTTACTCCGGTAATCGCCAGATTCCCCGAGAGCATGAGTCGCTGTTCGAGGGCCTCGCAACCCAGCCAGCGCGGGGCATGCGGCGCGGGTCGCTGGCGGCGGGCGCGCGACCGCGACAAGGCCCGCGCGCCGGGGGCGCGCAGCATGCCTGTCAGAGAGTGATCCTGAGCATTCGACACTGATGCCCGCATGCAGTACTCGCGTCAGGACGGACGACTGAATCGTGCCGTCGGGAAAGAAAGTACATCCGACTTCCCTGTCGTTTTAAGACTTCATTATCACGTGGTGTGCCAAACCCAATGGGTTGACAACAATAGAGATAGGTAAATCCCACGCAAATGTGGACCCAATCATCCATGATACGGGTCAGGCACATAATGGCCCGAATTCATCGAAATGCAAATTTTTACCGACCGATTTTGTCCGATATTAACTGAAAACCAATAGCATAGGTGCAGACTATAAGCGTAATTTATGTGTTTACAGGCACTTGTGATTATTGGATATATGCATCCAATTTTGCATAAATTTAGCGCGATATACTTGGGTGCACCACTATTATACGCATGTGCGTTGATGCGATGCCCTTAGCCGGAACCAAAGCGGTGGTGCAACGGACGGCGGTAGAGCTTAAATTGCGATAATCCAGGTTAAAAAACAGGATAATTTAAGATTTTTCTTTGCATCTTGGAGAAGTTGAAATAAAAGCGTGAATTGGGGAGGAGGGATGAGGGATGAGGGATATGCGTAAGTGCGAATGGTGGAGGCGTTGCGCGCACCGCCGTCACCCCAACCGCTACTCGCAGGTCATGATTCAATTCAGGTCCTTCAACAACCGCTGAAACTCCGCGGAATTCCGCAAGGCCTCCGCCGCCGCGCGGCGCAGGTCATCGACCTGGTCGCGCGTCAGCGACAGCGCGGTCGGCGACTTCTCCAGTCGCTGGCGCAGGGCGGGTTCTTGCACGTCGCTGAAATCCAGCGTGATGAAGTACGACTCATACGGCGGCGTATCCTTGTGCGCATGGTCGGCTTGCAGCAATTCCTCGAACACGGTCACGATTTCGGCGGCATTGTTGCGGATCGGCGCCGTGAGCCCAAAATAGAGCGTGTCGTACCAGCTTGGCGAACGGAGCGTGCGGTCAAAGTGTAGGTCGGGGGTGCGCGCGACATTGGCGGAAATGATCACCAGCTTTTTGATTTTATGTTCGTTGATCAGCCGGCGAATCGAGAAATCCCCATCGGGCGAGATAAACGCGATCATCGGCCCTTGCAGGCCCCGGTAGTCGCCATAGGCGCCATCGAGCACCCGGATGTGCGGGCGGTTGGCGGCATCTTCGTAGGAGCGCAGGTTCTGGGCGCGCTGCTGCACACGGCGCGAGGCGTTTTTGTCCGCCAGGGTCGCGGCGAGCCACGCGGGCTCGCGAAAATCGGGGCCGTGCGGATAATTTTCGATATTGACGGGCGCCAGAACCACGGGCACGGTCATGGACGCGACCACCGCCCGGGCCAGCGGCACCGAGGCGAGGTCGGAATAGAGGAAATCGAATTGCTCCTGGGTAAACTCGAAATGCGTCCCGAGGCTGAAATCCGCGGCGTTCAGCAGCACGTAGGGCCGGCGCCGCGCGCGGATGAGATCGGCAAAGGTGAGATGGTCGTAAATCTCGTTGTCCAGTAGTTCCGCGAAGAGATCCGTGCGGCTGAACGTCGGCGACGCCAGCCGCGCCCAGTTCACCGGATTGAGCGCATAGGCCGCCACCAGCGCCTCGAGATCCCGGTACAACACCCGCGGAAGGAACGTCTGGAACATCTGTTCCTGCTGGGCGGCATAATAGGCGGCGGTGATGCTGCTGGCGGAAACCGAAGAGACGACGTCCACTTCATCCAGCAGCGAGCGCGGCGGGCCGGCGAAACGGATCGGCGTGTTCCGCAGTTCTTCCAGCAAACCAAAGCTATAGGCCGCCGACCGCATGCCGCCGCCGGAGAACGCCAGCACGACAAACACGGCATCGGTATTCTTTTCCGTCGGGGGAAGATTTTCAAAGCGATAGCCGGCATGAGGGTCAAAGCGCGCCAGCGGCGCATTGACCGGAAAATGGGCGCAGCCCGGTGCGCTCAGGGCGGCACCGACCAGACCCACAACCACCACAATCATTTTCCAAAAGCATACCCGGGCGATGGTAATCCCCATCGGGCCATCTCGAAAGGAATTTATTCCGAGCAATGGATTGAGATATTATATCCCCCTCCCGAATCCCCAGCCCATAATTTCCGGGTGCATGACATTCTGGGCGGCGGCAAAACGGAACCCGTAGCGTCAGCGAGGTGGAAAGACCGTTCCCCATAACCCCGCGGTCCTCGCGCAGGCGCTGCGATGACTCCCGCAGGCGACGGATAGCCCGCGCCTGCGCGAAGAAACCGCCCGCCTGAATGCACGCAACTCCCTCGCTTACGCTACGGGTTCCGTTGACCGCCGATTTTGTCATGCACCCATTATTTCCCAGCACCACTTTGTTTACCGCGCGGCACGCCATATAATGGAAATGTATTGGAGCCTCATCGCCGTTGCAGAGGCTCCGAGTCGGATGACTAGATGAAGGGCAGTCTGGCACAGCCAGGAGGCCCGCTGACGAGTAAGCCGACGTGGTTTGAGCATTTTACGGGTGCTTAAGCCACGTCGGCTTTTTTGCGTTCATGGCGAATAAGGATTCCCTGCATGACCCAGCCCGCGACAACCATGGAACCGGTGACGGGCCGCGTGCCGCGACTGTCATCCAGGAAAACCTGCGCCGAGGCTGCGGGCAAGCAGATCCGGTCGCCGGAGGCGGGTCTGCCGGCGGCCCGGCAAATGCCGCTGGAGGATATGATCGGCGTGCTGGGGCAGCATGCGCGGGAGCGTCCGGAACAGTCGGCATTTGTCTATTTGCTGGAGGGCCAGTGCGGGGAAATCGCACTCACCTACGCCCAGTTGGATCGGCGGGCGCGTGCGGTGGCGGCGCGGTTGCAGGAGCTGGGGCTGGCTGGGGAGCGCGTGCTGCTGGCGTATCCCCATGGGCTGGACTTTGTCGCGGGGTTCTTTGGTTGTCTGTACGCCGGTTGCACAGCGGTGCCCACGTATCTGCCGCACCGGCGGACCGTGGAGCGTTTTGGCGCGATCGTCGCGGACGCCGGGGCCGGTCTGGTTTTAAGCACCGCCGCGGCCACGGCGCAGCATCAGGCGCTGACGGGTTCAGACAAGGGCCAGACCAACGCAGCGGCGATTCCGTGGCTGGCCTCCGACGAAATCCCTGACGCCGGGGCCGAGCGCTGGAAGAGGCCTTTGATCGTACCCGAGATGCTGGCGCTGCTGCAGTACACGTCGGGCTCGACGAGCCAGCCCAAGGGGGTGATGATCAGCCACGGCAACCTGATGCATAACATGCGCGCCATCCAGCGGGCGTTCGGGATGGGTGGAAGCGACGCGAGCGTGTTCTGGCTGCCGGCGTATCACGACATGGGACTGGTGGGCGGCGTGCTCGAGCCGATGCTGGCGGGCCTGACCAGCGTATTGATGACGCCGGGGGCCTTCCTGCAGCAGCCGATTGCGTGGCTGGCGGCGATCAGCAAGTACCGGGCGACGATTTCCGGGGGGCCGAATTTCGCCTATGACCTCTGCGTGCGCAAGATCACCGCCGCGCAGCGCGCCACGCTGGACCTCTCGTGCTGGAGCCTGGCGTTTGTGGGCGCCGAACCCGTGGCGTCGGAAACGCTCAAGCGCTTTGCGGCGGCGTTTGCGCCGTGCGGCTTTAGTGCCGGGGCGTTTTATCCGTGCTATGGACTGGCGGAGGCGACGCTGATGGTCAGCGGCACCAAGCGGGGGAGCGGGGCCATGGTGCGGGCGTTTCATGATGCGGCGCTGGCGGAGAACGGCGTGGAGGTGGTGGGCGACGAGGCGTGTCATGCGCGGCGGTTGGTGGGCTGTGGAGCGCCGGTGGGCGATTTACGGGTGGCGATTGTGGATGGACGGACGTGTACGGAAGCGGTGCCGGGCCACGTGGGTGAGATTTGGGTTGCGGGTGGATCGGTGGGCCAGGGGTACTGGAACAAGCCGGAGCAGACCGGCCAATCGTTTGGGGCCCACCTGAGCGATACGGGGGAAGGTCCGTTTTTGCGGACGGGGGATTTGGGATTTGTCCACGAGGGCCAACTTTATATCACCGGGCGGCAGGATGACATGCTGATCGTCCGCGGCCTGAACCATCACCCGCAGGATTTGGAAGCCACGGCCCAAAAGAGTCATCCGCTGCTGGAGGCGGGTTTCGGGGCGGCGTTTGCGGTGGCGGACGATGGGGGCCAGCGGCTGGTGCTGGTGCTGGAGGTCACGCGCACCGCGGAGACGGATTTCACGCCGATGCTGAAGGCGGCGCGCGAGGCAGTGCTCGATGAGCATGGGCTGGCGCTGGAGACGATTGTGCTGGTGCGTTGTGGAACGATTCCCAAAACCTCCAGCGGCAAGGTGCAGCGCCGCGCCTGCCGGGCGGCATTCCTGGCGGGGGAACTCAAAACCCTGGCCGAAGATCACCGTGTGGATGCCGAGGGCGCCGCTGCCGCCGTGCCCCCCGTCATGGTCCATGGCAGTACCTGTCCCTGCGGTGCGGCCGCTCCCAACGAGCATGCCGCGGCGCGGGCTCCGCAATCTTATGTTGTGGCCACCGTCTGCCAGCACGCCCTGGCCCTAGGTGGTGCGGCGCTGTCCAGCGTGACGCCTGGCATGTCGCTGACGGCCCTGGGCCTGGATTCGCTCAAACGCGTGGAACTGGCCGCCCGGTTGGAAAAGTCCTTCGCCTGCCACCTGCCCGATATGGAATTCAACCCGGCGCAGACGCTGGGCGATTTGGCCTTAGCGGTGCAGAAGCGGCTGGACGATCATTCAAAACTTGATGCCCTCGCCGGCCAGATTCCGCCGGCACATTACGAGTTTGCCCGCTTCCCCGAGTACGCCGAGTTAAAGCGTTACGAACGCATGCTCAAGGCCGTGGCCGGCGATAACCCCTATTTCCGTGTCGATCAAGGTGGGACATCCTCCGGCTGTGTCGCGCGCGTGGACGGACACGAACTGGTCAACTTCTGCGTCTATGACTACGTCGGCATGGCCCATGACCCGGATGTCGCCGCCGCCGCCAAGGCCGCCATTGACCGCTATGGCACCAGCGCGGGCGCCAGTCGGCTGGTCTCCGGTGATAAGCAGGTGCATCGTGATCTGGAGCGGGCGCTGGCGACGTTTCTGGGGACCGCCGCGGCGCTGGTCTTCGTCTCCGGCCATGCCACCAACGTCACCACCATCGGCCACCTGCTGGGGCCGGAAGACCTGATCGTGCATGATGTTTTGGCGCACAATTCGATCATCCAGGGGGCGCAGCTTTCTGGTGCGACCCGGCGCGTCTTTGCCCACAACGACTATGCGGCGGCCGATGCGCTGTTGACGGAAATGCGGCCGCGCTACCGGCGCGTGCTGATAGCCATCGAAGGCGTGTACAGCATGGATGGCGATTACCCCGATCTGCCGCGCTTCGTGGAACTCAAAAAGAAGCATAAAGCGCTGCTGCTCGTCGATGAGGCGCACTCGCTGGGCACCATGGGGCTCACGGGCCGGGGCATCGGCGAGCACTTTGGCAGCGCCCGCGCCGATGTCGAGCTATGGATGGGCACGCTCTCCAAGTCGCTGGCCAGTTGCGGCGGGTACATCGCCGGGTCGGCCGAACTCGTCGAGTACCTGGGGTATACGGCTCCGGGATTCGTCTACAGCGTGGGCATGTCTCCGCCCAGTGCGGCCGCGGCGCTGGCCGCCTTGACCGTGCTCCAGGCGCAGCCGCAACGCGTCACCCGCCTGCGTGCGCTATCGGCATTATTCCTCCACCAGGCCCGGGAACGCGGGCTCAACACCGGCCTTGCCGCGGGCACGCCCGTCATTCCGGTGATCGTCGGCAGTTCGGTCAAAAGTCTCCGCCTGGCCCGCGCCCTCTTCGACCGCGGCATCAATGTCCAGCCGATTCTCCATCCCGCCGTGCCCGAGCACTCCGCTCGCTTGCGCTTTTTCATCACGACCAACCACTGTGAGACCCAAATTCACAGTGCCGTCGACGCCATCGCCGACGAACTGGCTCGCTTGTAGCAGCACACTGGCGGGCGCGTCTGGGTGTGCAGGTTTTTAGACCCCGCCCCTTTGGAGGGATCTGCGATATATGTCCAACCGCGATGATGCCATTGTGGTCGAGAGACTCACGAAGCGCTACGGCAACCTGCTGGCGGTGAATGACGTTTCGTTCGCCGTCAAAAAGGGTGAAGTGTTCGCCTTCCTCGGGCCTAACGGCGCGGGGAAAACCACCACCGTTGAGATTATCGAGACCCTCCGCACGCCTACCTCGGGAACCGTGCACGTTCTGGGAATGGATGTGTCCAAAGAAAAACGCGCCCTCCTGCCCCGCATCGGCGTTCTGCCGCAGGGGTTCAGCTCGTTCGACCGGATCACGGTGCGGGAAAGCATCCAATACTACGCCCGGTTGTTTGGCGGGAAAGCCGCCGCTGTCGATGGCCTGATGGACCTGACGAACCTGCGGGATCATCGCGATGTGGAGTTCAAACGCCTCTCCGGCGGCCTCAAGCAGCGGCTCGGCATCGCCATCGCTCTGGTCAATGACCCGGAGGTGGTCTTCCTCGATGAGCCGACCACCGGGCTGGATCCCCACGCGCGGCGCGCCGTGTGGGATGTGTTGCTGGGGCTTAAGAACCGGGGGAAGGTCGTCTTCCTCACCACGCACTATATGGAAGAGGCGGAACTGCTCGCGGATACTGTGGCGATCATCTCCAAGGGGAAAATCGTCGCGCTGGGCGCACCGGGCGAACTGATCGAAAAGAACGCGGACGCCATGTACCTCACGCTCAATACCGTCGATGCCAACATCCTGTTGCTGATCCGGACATTGGGTTTTCAACCCGTCGCGGATAACCGCCACAATACCAGAATTCGCGTGCAGCGCACCGATGATGTCCAGAAGATACTCGCCGCCATCTCCGGTGCCGGCCTGCCCCTGCCCGTCATCGACGTGCGCAAGCCCAACCTCGAAGAGGTCTTCCTGAGCCTCACCGGCGAGCAACTCCTCGCTGACGCCCCATCCAATGGAGGCGCCCCATGACCCCGCGTATCATCGCCGCCAATTTGCTGGTCCGGCTCAAAACCTTCTTCCGCGAAAAATCCGCGCTCTTCTTCACGATCGCCTTCCCGGTCATTCTCGTGCTGGTATTCGGGGCGATCTTCACCAAGCCCGACCATCTCAACTTCGACCTTCCCGTGCAGGATCTCGACCACAGCGCCGCTTCGTCACAACTGGTGCAAAGCCTTACCGTGGACGGGGTATTCAGGACCACGGCCATTCCCGCCGACGTGGACGCCATCCAATACGCCCGGGACCACAAGCTGAATCTCGCGGTAGTCATTCCCCGGGGCTTTGCAGAAATGCACGCGCGCAAGCTCGCGCAGCGGGAAGGCGACGCCGCCGTCGTCCTGACGTATATCTATGATCCCAGTTCCACTTCAGTGACGACCAAACTCCAATATCTCAACGCCATCGTCGCGGATACCAATCAGCGTCTGTCCGGCACCCTCCCCTTTATCAAGCTCGTCGAGCAATCCATCCTCGAAACAAAGTACCGCTTTGTCGAGTTCTTCGTCCCCGGCATCATCGCCATGGCCGTGATGACCTCCAGCTTATCCGGCGCGCTCAATATGAACGCCGAATTGCGCCAAAAAGGCATCCTGCGAAAACTTGCCACCACCCCCATCACCCGCACCGACTGGCTGCTGTCCAACATCCTATATCAACTGGTCCTGGCGGTCATTTCCACGGCTTCCATCCTCCTGGTGAGCTACGCCGTGTTCAACGTCCGCCTGCATATCAACTTCTGGCTCCCGGCATACCTGGTGCTGGAAGTCTTCGCGTTTGTCGGCATCGGCATGATGCTCACCCCCATCGCCAAAGAAGCCGAAAGTGCCATCGCCGCCGCCAACGCCATCCTCTTCCCGATGATGTTCCTCTCCGGCACCTTCTTCCCCGTTGAGATGATGCCCGGATTCCTCCAGAAGTTCGCACGCGTGCTGCCGCTCTATTATGTCAACGAGGGGCTCCGCGCGGCCATGATCTTCCTCGACCACCTGGCCGCGGTTCAATGTGCCGCCATCACCGGTGGCGTCGCGGCGGCGGTCTTTGCCATCGGGGCCCTTGTGACCCGCTGGGACAGGGAGGTATGACCGTGACTGCTAATCTCCAACGTAAGCGCATCCTGTTTATCTGCGGCTCGATGAACCAGACCACGCAGATGCACCAGATATCCCAGCACCTCGCCGAATATGAACAGGCCGTAACCGTTCACAGTTTCCGCGGTATTATTCGCGCTTGTGATTTGCGCCCGCGGCGACAAGTTGGTACAACATGAAGGATGAGCAGTTACAGTGACACGGATGTCAAGCGGTTGATTGCCGAAGCGATAGCGCCGCTGC
>CAIPTQ010000194.1 GCA_903868035.1 uncultured Phycisphaerales bacterium | reverse complement strand
CCATTCGCTGCTTTCCAACTAAGGTGGAGCCGCTATTATCATCTTTTGTACAAAAAACAAACACCTCCGCTCCGCGTTAAATAAAAAGCGGTAAACGGATGCACTTAGTATCGCACTCCAAACGCGGGAGACGGGGGCAATTTCGCACTCTCGCGTACGGGCATACGCACAATGCGACCAATCGTGCGCACGATACGACTGCGCAATATTGAGAAATGGGCGTAACGGGCTATATTCTACTTGTTTAAAATTGGGTATTTGGGCCATTTTTATGAAGATTTATGAACCAGAATATCTTCAGCCACCACAGAGCTTTGTCTCTGCGGCGGGGCGTGCCCTATTGTTTAAACTGCGCAACACGGGGCGGGGTCTGTTCATTATTTTTGAGGCGTTGTATTGGGTGTTGTTGGTGTACCCGGTTTTGCAGCGGCGCAAGGAAGTGATTCGCCAAGGTTTCATTTGTGGGGTAAAAAGCCTGGGGGTAACGGCAACGGTGGCGCTGTTCACGGGGATGATCTTGGCGTTGCAGACGGGATTGGTCATGCGCGATTATGGTGCCCAGGACAAGGTGGGGATGGTGGTGGCCAAGTCGATGTGTACGGAGATGGGGCCGTTCATGGCGGCGCTGATTTTGGCGGCGAGCGTGGGTTCGGCGATGGCGGCGGAATTGGCGACGATGACGGTGTCGGAGGAGATTGCGGCCTTGCAGGTGATGAGCATCAATCCGGTGCGTTACCTGGTGATGCCGCGGCTGGTGGCGATGATGCTGATGTGTCCGGCACTGACGATTTTTACGAATGTAATCGGAATCCTGGGCGGTATGTTGGTGGCCTATACGCAGCTCAATGTGAGTACGACGGCCTATTATGAAGGGGCGATGAGCTACCTGCATAACAAGGAGATTTATGTGGGGTTGCTCAAAGCGTGGGAATTCAGTTTGGTCATCACCGGCGTTTCCTGTTACCAGGGACTGGCGGCGACGAATGGCGCCATGGGGGTAGGGCTGGCAACGCGGCGCGCGGTGGTCATTTCGTTCCTGCTGATTCTGATCACGGGGTATTTCATCACAAGGTTCTTTTACTGATGCTGGAACTTCGCGGCATTCGCAAGGTGTTGGGGGGGAGGACGATCCTTGACGGCATGGATCTGCGCGTTGAGCGTGGGCAGACGTTGGTGATTGTCGGCTCCAGCGGCGTCGGCAAGAGTGTGACGCTGCAGCACATGGTGGGCTTGATGCGGCCGGATGCCGGCCAGGTACTGGTGGACGGCGAGGATATTCAGGAAGCCAAAGGCGGGAATCTGGAGCGCATCCGCAACAAATTTGGGATGCTATTCCAGTCCGGCGCGCTGCTGAACTGGATGACGGTGTTCGAAAACGTGGCGCTGCCGCTGTATGAGAAGACGCGGCTGGGGGATGACGAGATTGAGGAAATCGTGACGGTGCGGTTGGAACTGGTGGGGTTGGCGGAGCATGCGTACAAATATCCGTCGGCGATTTCGGGCGGCATGAAGAAGCGGGCTGGCTTGGCGCGGGCAATTGTGCGGGATCCGGCAATCATACTGTATGATGAACCGACCTCGGGGCTGGATCCAGTGATGTCGCGGATGATTGACCGGCTGATCCGGGATTTGCAGAAGCAACTCGGGGTGACGTCGGTAGTGGTGACACATGATTTGAACAGTGCATTCATGGTCGGCGACAAGGTGGCCATGATGAGCGGTGGCCGGGTGGTGGAATGCCTGCCGCCTGCGGAGTTTGTGAAGAGTAAAAACCCGGAGGTCCGGGAGTTTATCGACGCGCAGTTTGCGGGGATGGGGGGGGCGGGATACGGCGGCCCCAGATGTGATGGTGTGACGGTGTGGCGGTGGGTGGAAATCTGACCGGTCCGTCGGATCCGGCCGATCAGTCCAAGGTGAATTTGGTAAGGGAGGTTGAGGTATGGGTGGCAAACGGCATTTGGGGTGGCGTGACATTTCGATGGAGCTTGTGGCGGGTCTGCTGTTTTTTGCGGCGCTGATCCTGCTGGCGCGCTACACAATCTTGTTGAGCAAGGACGGCTTTACCAATCGGTT
>CAIPTQ010000193.1 GCA_903868035.1 uncultured Phycisphaerales bacterium | reverse complement strand
TGCCCGAACTGCCCGAAGTACGCCAGATCCTTCCGCACCTGCGCGTCGGTGTACCCCAGCGCGTCCCCCAACTGCTTGGACGAAATCGTGTGCTTCTCCGCCCGCTGGAAAACCTCCAGTTGGCGCAGATAAAAGCTCAGCCGGAATACCGCCGGTGCGGGAATGTCCTCAAACTTCATGAAACCCACCCGCGTGAGACGCCGATAGTCGCTTCCTGACCGCCTGCTGAATTGACCAGCGCAGGCACTGTAAAATCTCCGGCCAGAAGCGTCAAGTAACAGCGGCGGATAATCGTCCATTCATTGGTCATTGGTGTCATTGGCCATTGGTCATTGGTGTCATTGATCATTGGCACTTCCCCCTCCCCCTTGTCGGCGCCCCGGAGAACAGCGGGTGGACCAGTAAAGACGGCTCCAAGCCGTTCTACCCCGCTGCTCACCGCGACGCCGCCAACTGCCCACTGACCACTAAAAAAGAGGATCGGCCTGCCTGCAAGCCGATCCCCCGCCGGACGAAACACTACGCAACATTCAAGGCCGCCTGGGCATCCACCGTGGCGCGCAAACGGGCGGCGGGCGCCGGGGGCGCGGTGTTGCAGATGCGCTCCAGGTACGCCTTGAGGTCCTCCTCGCCAAATCGCGCCAGAAATTCCTGCGACACGGTCCGGTTGAACCGCCGGATGGCTTCGATCAGTTCGCCCTTGCTCATGGCAGTCTCCTCGTGAAAGAGCTGCACCGGCGCATGCCGCGCCTGTGCCGCCGGTTCCACCGGACAAAATCGAGCAACGGTTCCACCGTCGATACCACCCCACATTCTCTTCCGCCACGCATGCCGCGCCCGCGGCCTCAAGCCGCCCGGGACGCTGGCACATGCAAGCGACTCCAAGCTATCGGACGAGTTTTGTATAAAACTTCAACGGACGCGCGAATGTGCCTTGTAATGCAGAATCGCCTTATTTGACAGTGGTTTGACCGCGTCCGATAAGGGACTCGCGCCGCGTACCCGCGGAATCGCAACGCCGCGTCCGAGAATATCCCCCGCGCCAGCACCGCCCCTCCCCCGCGCAATCGTTACAGATTGCCCAGATTACTATTCGGCTCCCCACTGGCTCGCACCCTCCCCCAAAATCGGCGTCAACTTCTGTCATCTTCCGCCCGCCTTACGTCAACTTGTGTCCACTTGATGTCAACTTAGTGTCGACTTTGGTCAACTTTGGTTGACTTTTTTCCGCGCCCTGAATCCATTTCACCCAATAACCACCATGGTTTTCAGGCATAATTCGCGAAACCGAGTCCTGCGATTTTTTCTGCGCGCAGCGTCAGTTTTTACCTGTTTTGCTTGGTTTTTTGTGTTTTTACGGTGCGCCATGGTCCGGATGGAACTGTCTACTTCGTTTGCGTACTCGTTCCGGGATACGTGGTCGTGGGCGAGATAATGTCGGTCACGACCCCCTGCGTCCAGATGACGCGCCAGGTCACATCCGGGGACAGGCTCAGCCATCGGACGTGTGCCGAAGTGATGGCTCCCTGTTCAAACATGTAGAAATAGCCATTATTGGTGGCCAGATAAAACACGCTGCCCGTGCGGTTCACTCTGCCCTCGCGATAAGTGTTCCCTGGCGTAAGCTGCACCGTAAGCTGCAACGGCCGGGTGGCCGTGGTGTTGGCGTATGTTGACGGTGGAGCGCCCCGGCTGGCCGGGCCGCCGCGTGTGGTGGGGCCGGTGCCGCGTGTGGCGGTGGGGCCGGGGCCGCGCGCGCCGCGTGTGGCGGGCTGGCTGGTGGCGCCCGGCGGTTCCACGTTTGGCTTGGGAGGTGTGGTCGAGATGGTGGCGATCTTGAAGTGCTGCTCCTGCCCCTTGGTCAGCGTTTGAATCCCCGCGGCCCCCGGAATATTCCGCACCTCCACGCTCCCCTCCTTCACCGCCACATACAGCGTCTTGTTCCGGGCCGCCGAGGTGATCTCGTCCGCGACCCGCACCGTGAACTGCGTCCCCGTGACATGAACCGTCGCCGGGCCCACGCCAATATCGAACTGCCCCTTGCTCTTGGCGACCAGCACGTCAAGCTGGCCCTGATAGAGCAGGACTTTTTCCTCGTACTGGCCGCCGCTGATGCTCAGCGCCGTCTGCGGCGCCAGCGCGCATTCCACATACCCGCCCAGATTGAGCGTGCCCCCCTCCGCCCCGGTGTACAAATTCGCCCCGCGCTGCACCACGCCGTTATCCATCACGGCTACCTGCGCATCGGCCGTCGGATTGGGATACGCACGCGGCCAATACATGTACAAACTTACAACTATGGCGATCCCCGCCGCAATGGCCGAGCCTGTGGCGATCCACGACCGGAAGCGGAAACGATCCATGATGCGCACATGGGCCATCACGCGGGCCGTCATGTCGCGCGGCCGGTCGCCGCCGAGCGTTTCCCGCAGAAGCTGGTCGATGAGCAGGTCATGATTGTCCCGGGTCATTGCATGCCCCCCATCTCCAACGCCGGCCCGCCGATCTCCGGGGCGTTGTCGGCAATGCCCAGGCGATTCAGCACGCACTTGCGCAGGGACGTCCGCACCCGCCGCAGAAACGACTTCACCCCGTCCTCCGACATGTTCAACGCCTCACCGATCTGCGCCCGCGAATACTCCTCGGCATAGAACATGTCCAGCACCTTGCGCTGCGTCCCCTGCAAGGCGCCCAGGCATGCCTGCAGCGCCTCGTGATAGTCAAACCCGTCCCCGCTCCGCAAAAGCTCGGCATGCCATACTTGGTCCGCCTGATCCAGCGCCTGTTCGAGCACGACCGGATCGGACGAAACCGGGTTCGACCGCGCCTTGCGGAAATACATCAGCAACTGATTCCGCGCCACCCCGCGCAGCCATGCCGCACAACGTCCGTTCTCCACCGCCGCATCTTCCAGCGGCACCGATCCGCTTCGATAAGTGGCCAGGAAGGTCTCCTGCGCCACATCCTCCGCCACATCCGGCGCCGCCCCCATGAAGCGCAGGTAGCGATACACCATGGCCTGATGCGTGCGAATAATGAGTTCAAGGGTGTCGTGAGTCATAAAATTAATTGTACCCCGAATATATTCTACCCGAAATGCGAAAATCTTCCCACACCAGATCTGCCTACAGAGTAATTGCGTCCCTGTGCGAAAAGGGTTCACAAACCATGAATTTATAAATTGCCTTTGCGAATACCGGATGATGCCAAAAAGACTGGTCATGCTTCCTCCTCACCCCGTGCAGGGCTTCTCCCACGCTTCCCTTTTCCCAAGGTTATCGGTATCACTACCAGTGCGTGGTACAACGAAAGGCAAGGTTGGCAATGCCGCTGGCGGCATATCAAACTTCCGATGCGACGCCGGGCGCGGCGTTGTCGGCCGGTCTGGCCGGGGCCAATCCCGACCAGGCGAAGGAACGCTGGGGCGAGGATTCCCGCCACCGCCTCGCCGAACCGGGGGCCTACGAGTGGTGGTACTTTCACGCCCTCTCGCCCACGGGCGATGGCGTGTTGTTTTCCCTTTTTGAGGGGCTGCCCTTCCATCCGAAATATCTCGAGCAGATCAACCGCTACACCCAGCGCCTGGGGCTCAGGCAGAAACCCTGGCCGGGTCTGGAAGCCTCGCGCTACCCGGCGGCCTACCTGGCCGTCTACCAGGCCGGCAAACGCACCAGCCAGTTTTTGAACCTCTATCCGCCGGAGTCCTCCGCCGGCACCGCCACCGAAATCCGCATCGGGCCCAACCGCATCACCTTCCGCCAGGATGGCTCCTTGGGCATCGTGGCACGCGGCTACCCCTACGAAATGGCCCGCGGCCGGCCCAAAAAACGCAAGGACCAGACCCTCGCCGCCGAGTTGACTTTCACGCCCACCTTCCCGGGCATCCAGCACACGCGGCCCTTCCGCGCGCCCGACCGCACCGGGGCGGCGCACCACTGGGTGCTGGCCGCGCCCCATGGAAGAATGACCGGCACCGCCCGCCTGCGGGACGCGGCCACCAACGAATCGGCCCTGGAAATGAATGTCGATACGTGGGGCTATCACGACCACGTCTACGGCCAGGGCGGCCTGGCGACGGGCGTCCGAACCCTGTTGTGGGGCTTCATCCAGGGCGACACCTGGACGGCCGCCTGGCATCAGACGCTCAAGGGCGCCGCCACGCTTGAGCGGGCCGACGGCCTGGTCTTCTTCGAGCGCGACCGGCCCCCGGTGGTGATCGACGCGCCCCAGACGAAGCTCTCCAAGAGCAGCTTCTCCAACTGGCTCCTCCGCCATCCGGGTCATATATCCATGCATGGCTCGGACACCCACGGCCATCCGCTGGAGCTGCTGCTCAAGCACACCGCCGTGCTGGACACCGCCCCCTTCCACACCCACCTGGCCGCCGAGGGCAGCCTGATGCTGCCGGGGCTGACAGGCGGCGGGTCCGGCCCGCTGGTGGGCCTGGGCGCGACCCACGTGCTGCGGCTGGGGCGGCTGCGCTGGCCGGTGCTCTCGGATTTGACCCTGCTGGCGATCACCCCGGTGTCGCGCGATGATCCGATCTGGAGCGAGTAAGCGAAACACGAAGCTGTGAAGTGCCGCGAAGTGCCGAAGAAATTATGCAAAGGGAAAAGTAATGAGTGTCCCGATTGTCTTGCTGCACGGGTTTCCGTTTGATGGGTGGATGTGGGAGCGCCAGGCGGCCTATTTGCGCGGGCGCGGACACGAGGTGTTCACGCCGGATTTGGCGGGGTTCGGCGCCACGCCCCAGGCACCCGCGCCGGATGCGGAGACGGCATCCATGGAGGGGTATGCCGACGACGCGCAGCAGTTGATCCGCCATGCGGGCGGGCGCGCGCTGGTCGGCGGCTTTTCGATGGGCGGCTATGTCCTGCTGGCCCTGCTGCGGGCGCATCCGGAGGCGGTCGCGGGCGCGATGTTCGTCAGCACCCGCGCCGATGCCGATTCCCCTCAGGCCCGGGCCAGCCGCCTCACGTCGATCGACGACGTGCGGGCCCATGGCACATCCGGCCTCGTGGAAACGATGATCACGCGCCTGCTGGGCAAGAACCCCACCCCGGCGCTGCGGGAGCAAATGCGGTCGCTAATGTGCCGCCAGTCGCCGGCGGCGGTCATCGCCGCCCAGAGCGCCATGGCCCGCCGCCGCGATCAAACCGACCTGCTCCCGGCACTTGCGATTCCGATCCTGCTCGTGGCCGGCGCGGAGGATGCCGTGACCCCGCCCCCCGTCGCCCGCGGCATGCAGGCCCTGATGCCCGCAAGCCGGCTGGTGGAACTCGCCGGGGCGGGGCACATGACGCCCCTGGAGGCGCCCGCCGCGCTGGGAGAGGTGCTGGCGGAGTTCGCGGCATCCGTCAGTAAGTAAGCGGTCCCCCCCCCAACGACTTCGCACACCACCGCCTCCACGCCTCCCGGTACGCCTCCTCAACGCCCCGCGCGAATCCCTTGGCGTCCAGCAGCGGCGAGCCGCGCAGGCGCGCGCGCAGCGTCCGCCGGTACTCCGCCAGCCGCGGCAGGTCCTGGGCCAGCCCGATCGACAGCCGCACGAATTCCTGTCCGTTCCGCCCCACCAGTTCCCGCACGCCCAGGTTCGACGCCTGCGACCACGTGCCCCGGCCCCAGGGCGTGGGGCCGATGTAGCTGGTGACGGGCACGCCCATCCAGAAGCTGTCCAGGCTGGTCGTGTGCCCATTGTACGGAAACGAATCCAGGCCCATGTCGATCCGGTGGTAATACTTGTAGTAATCCGGCGAAGCGGCGCGCGGCACGAACGCCACGCGCTCGGCGCTGATGCCCAGCCGGCCCAGGCTGGCGATGGTGCGGTCGCGGTGCGCGCCTTCCGGCGCCAGCAGCAGCAAACGCGAGTTCTCCACGCCACCCATGATCTGGGCCCACAGATGATACGTCTCTTCGTTGAGTTTGCAGAAGTTGTTGAGGTTGCCGAAGGTGATGTGCCCGTTCGCCAGCGCCGGCAGCTCGTTCACCGGCACCTCGATGACCGCGTGATAGCACCAGAACGTGTGCGGCAGGCGCAGCACCCTCTCCGACGAGGGCACGGCCGGTTCATCCGCCGGTTCCAGGTAGGGATCGGTCAAACGATAGTCGATGGTCGAGACGCCCGAGGTGTTGGGATAGCCGGCGAATCCGATCTGCACCGGCGCCGGTTTGCGCCCGTAGATCGGCATGCGGTTGCCGCCCATGTGCTGATGCAGGTCGATCAGGATGTCGATGCGGTCGCGCCTGATGTTCTCGGCGAGGGCCGCGTCGGTCAGGTCGTGCGTGTCGCGCCACACCGCGGCGCATTGCCGATGGCGGTAGGTGTAGTAATCCGGCTTGGCGACGTCGGCATAGCAGTAAATTTCAAATTGCGACTGGTCATGGTTCTCCAGCAGCGGCACCAGATACAGCCCCAGCGCGTGCTGGCGGAATTCCGTCGAGAGGTAGCCGACGCGCAGCTTGCGCTCCGGGTTGCGGTCGTTTTCATGCGGGCGCTGCGTAGGGCGCAACGGGCGGATGAACGTCCGATCGAACACCTGGAGTTCCGCGAAGATCGCCTCCGCCGAATATCCCGGGTGGTAGTGCATCGTGTAGACCATGTTCCCGAAGAACATCGGGGACGGCTCCACCGCCAGGGCCTTGCGGAATTGCGCCAGCGCCTCGTCCAGGCGGCCCTGGTCCTTGTAGATGTTGCCCAGATTGTTCAGGATGTCTCCGGTGACCAGCTTGCGGTCCAGCAGGCGCTCGTAGTGGTCGGCGGCATCGTCCAGCAGGTCCGCCTCGTGCAGGCATTCCCCGCAGTTGATCTGCACGAAGGGGAAATTCGGCAGCAGCACCGCCACCTTTCGGGCGAGTGCCACGGCATCCTTCACGCGGCCCGTGGTCCGCAGAATGTAGATCGTCAGGTTGAGCGCCTGCACGTGATTGGGGACCAGGCCCAGGGCCGCCTGGCATTCGGCCAGCGCGGCATCGACCTGGCCGGTGCCATGCAGCGCCGCGCCCAGGCTGGCGTGGAAATCCGCGGATTGGGGCGCGCGGGCCACGGCCGAACGCAGCAGCCACAGCGCCTCCTCGTAACGCTTCAGGTGGCACAGCGCGATCCCCAGGTTCCCCTGCGCCTGCGCATGGCCGGGCACCCGGCGGATGGTCTCCTGAAAGGCCCGGGCGGCATCCTCGAAGCGCCCCAGGATGCTCAGCACCACGCCCTGGTGGACGTACACCTCGGAAAACTCCGGCTGCTTCACGATCAACTGCTGATAGAGGGCCAGCGCCTCCTCGTAGCGCTTGCCCTCCTGCAGGATGACGCCCAGCGTGAGGTAAAACTCCGGCTCCTCGCGCAGCGCCAGGGCCTGGCGCACCTGGGCCTCGGCCAGATCGGAGCGCCGGGCCTGCAAGTACACCCCCCCCAGCAGATGCAGCACGTCCGCCTGGTCGGGATACACCGCCAAAATTTGCCGGAATACGTCCGCCGCTTCGGCAAGCTGGTTGGCCTGCTGGTGCTGGAGGGCAAGCTGTATGGCCTGGTCTACGGTCAGTTGGCTCATGAAAATCACACGGGCAGGAGGACACTGCGCTGGGCGGGAGTCGAACCCGCAACCTTCGGCTTCGGAGGCCGACGCTCTATCCAATTGCGCTACCAGCGCTGGTGGCGTGGGGTTTACTTTAGCGTAACGCCGGTGCCGGGTCAAAAAATGAGACAAGGGGACAGGGGAGGAGGACAAGGTGGGAGTGCCGATTCAACTAAAGGAATCCGGACCGTCCGGTTCGGGTATTCTACGCGAAAGTAATGAACATTTGTGAAGATATCGAGCCCCGTTAAACGCGGAGGCTCCCTACCCCAGCCGAGGACAAGTACCATGGTTGCAATTCGATGCACTTCACATGTTATGGCTGCGTAATTGGCTTCTTGGGCAAGGGCGGAAGTAACTTGTCGGGAAAGAAGTGAAATGTGACTTCTTCGCGGGTTGGGGAGGGTATTTTGCCATCTTTGGAGAGGTGGAAATAGGTGGTGGTTTTGATCCAGTGCGTGGGATAGGTGCGGCCATCGGGGGCGGGAAGGGTATCGTAGGCGTCGAATTCTGTTCGGGTAGTCCAGTGGATGTCCTTGGTGAGAACTTGCTGGGTTTCATCGTAGTAGGAGCTTTCGATGTAGGTGATGGGGCGGTCGTCGTGTGCGGTGTCGAGCCAGTAGAGGTGGTCGCGGCGGATCAACTCGGGGGAGTTTTCGTGCCAGAGGTCGTGGAGGGCGATTTGGCCGGGGCGGTCGGACGACGTTTGCAGATCCAGGTGATTGTCGATGCCGAAGCGGGAGTTCAGCGGTTCTGCCGGATAGAGGCGGCGGGTGGGCGAGAGTGAGAATCTTTCTTTGACGGCCCCACGACCGATGGAATCCGGATACCGCACCATGGGGTCGGTCTCTTCAAAATCGGTGTATTTCGCGGTTTGGGCATCGCTGCTGTGTTCAAAATGGGGCAACGTGGCGGACATGCGGCGGAATAGCTCGTCGGCACCAGTATCGGCCCAGTGCTGGGGAACCTGAATGGAGGTTTTGCCGGGCTGGTCGACGTTATAGTTGCGGAATGTCCATTGTTTGCCGTTGTCGCTATGGACCAGCATGAACGCGGGCTCGGTGCTGCTTGAGATCAGGAAGACACTGACGCCGTTGGGCATGGGTTTATCGATGCGCGCGCTGATGCGGTCGCAGAGCGCCAAGGTTTCGGCGGAGGGGCGATTGTCGTAGATTTTTGCCGTGCGCGGCGCGCCCAGGTCGTAAACGGAGGTGATGTCGGGTCCGCCGTAGGTGAGGGTTATTTCTTTGCCGTTAATCATGAGCTGGCGAATCAGCCCCGATTGGGAATCGACCCAAAGGGTAGTGGGGAAGTCGAGGTATCCCGGAGCGCTGCCGGTCAGGTGATCAACGACACCCATCGAATCTTTTCGTAGGTCCAGGGCATGCAAGTCGAAGCGTTTCATGCCGCGGTCGGAGGTTTCGGTGACTGTCATCACGGGCTGCTTCAACTTGATGGTGGCCGCGGCCTCTCGCAACTTTTGCTGGGTGTGATCCAACATATCCTGGAAGTTCAAAGGCGTGGCGGTGGCGAATTCGCGAAGGGTTTCGCCGGCGTCGGATGAAAGTGCACCGATACGGACGAGGCCATCAGCGCCATCGTAACGTTGGAATTCGCCGGTTTTAGGGTTCTGAAAATAAATGATGTTGATCTTGCGGAAATTTCTGCCCAGCACGCCGGTTTCCGAGTTCCAATGCAAGATCGTCAATTTCTCTTCCTCCGGCCCGCCGTAGCTCATGTGTACCCAGCCTTTATAGGCTTGATTGGTTTTGAGGGTGGCGGCGAGATTTTCGGCGGCGGAGGCGGGGCGTTGCAATATTGAGAATACCAGCGCTGCTACCACCATCACTCCCGCTGCCAATGACAACGGCAAAATCCAGCGTTTACGCTGCGGTGTTTGTGCATCCAGCGCGGCACGCACCGATGCGATGGCTCGCTGACTGCTTGTCGCGCCGGGAACGATCCCCGCCACATCTGATAGTGCCTGTTCGACATCCACTAAGCGATCTGCCATGCTAAACCTCCTTTGAAGTGGGCACGTTGAATCTGGCCCGCAGTTGGCGCAGGGCATCCTGGCACAATGCACGGACCTGGTGCGGAGACTTGCCCATGGCGGCGGCGATTTCCTCGTAGGACCGTTGTTCAATGAAGTGCAGCACCGCCGCTTCGCGCGCCAGCAGGGACAATTCGGCCAGTGCGGTCAACACTCTTTCGGCCTGTTCGGTGCGGATGAGGACATCCAGCGGCGGGATCGTTGTCGCCGTCAACTCACTGGGCAACTCTGCAAATCGCTTGGCCTGTTGGCCGCGCGCATCCAAGGCCAAATGAATCGCCGCTTGAAACGCATATGCCGTCGGATCCTTGGCTCGAAGAAACGCTGTGGAATTCGCCAGCTTCAGAAAAAGTTCTTGCAATAGTTCCTCCGACAACTCAGGACGCAATGTCAGCCGCCTGAGCAAAGCGTGCAATCGCGAACCCGCCGTCGTAAGTACCTCAAGGACATTCTCGTGCGGCACCATGCCTCCATTCTCTCAAATAGACTGATTTGGGATGGCTAGCGCAAGAAAAATCTTTACTCCATGGCATTATAGCGAAAATTGAACGTCTTTCATCCTCTATCCCTCATCCAACCGGTATCGCGCTGGTATTACCCCCAATTGCCATTCGATCACCTTCTTCATCCATTTCCTCAGCGAGAACACGTCGGAGGCAGTCGGCGGATTTCCGCTATCTATGCGAGTGAAATGCGACGGCCTGGCGGGAATCCCCTGGGTGGGTGATGGGGCCTATGGCGCACGAGGGGGATTCCGGTGATGGCTTGTTGCAGTCGTGACAAGGTGACAAGGTGATAAACCCATGTCACCTTGTCACCGTGTCATTTGCGGGTTCCCTGCGGAAAAACCGCGTCCTTCGAGAATGCGGCAGGATTGACGCCGCACGTCCGCTCGCCGACAATTTTCCCCATTCCGGTCGGCTCTTCCTGAAAGGACCTAACCATGGCAATCTTCGCGCGCATTGGCCGTCTTGTCCGCGGGTTCTTTGGCCTGTTCATCTCCGGCCTCGAGGAACGCAACCCCGAAGCCCTCATGGATGCCGCCAAGCAGGATTTCCGCAACAAGATGGCCCTCTACAATTCCGCCGTCGCCCGCATGGCCGGCATCGCCGAGCGGCTCAAGGGGCAGATCAAGACCAAGACGCTCAAGGCCGACGACCTGACGCGCCGCATCCTGGCCAACAACCGTGCCGGCAACATGGACCTCGCCGGCTCGCTGGCGCGCGAGCTGCAGGAGCTCAAGGCCGACCTCACGCACGACACCGCCGAGCTGGCCGACACCGAAGAGGCCTATCAGAACAATGTGCGCCAGATCAAGATCGCGCAGAAGGAATTCGAGGAGAAGGTCCGCCGGCTGGAAAACCAGCTCTCGCAGGTGAAGGTCAAGGAAGCCCAGGCCGAAGCCGCCAGCGCCATGAGCAACGTCGCCTTCAAGGTCGGCGACCTGGGCGACACGATGAAGACCGTCGAGGATGCGCTCAACAAACGCTACGAAGTGTCCGCCGGCAAGGCGCGCCTGGCCCGGGATTTGGTGGACACCGGGGCCTTGCGTGAAAAGGAACTCGAGAGCAAGGCCCTCGAACAAAACGCCCTCGCCGAATTCCTCGCCTCCCAGGGCATCGCCAGCGCCCCGGCCGCGGAGACGCCGGCGGCGGCCAAGGACCTCGGGCCAACGGCGGTGACGGAGCAGCCCAAGACGATCGGGTGAGTAGAAAGTGACCAGTGGTCAGTGGAGACGCACAAATACCTTTTAGGAGTGTGGTTTGGCCTTATCGGGGAATTGTTGAAATGCAACGGCGATAGTGGAAATGACTACGGCCATCAGAAACATGGCTATAAAAGCATATAGCCAGTGACGGTTCGTGATCAACAGCGTGCCAGTGAGCATGCCAACTACAATGCCAGGTCGTGCGATTCGACGCATTCGTCTCCACTGCGCATCATCGTCGCTCGTGACAGGTTGTTCCGCATGTTTTCGTGCGATTGCCCACAACCATTGATTGGTCGCTAACAGTAGCATCATGATGACAGCGTAAAGGCCTCCGACAACCAAGCCGGAGACGGTACCTACGGCGCACCCGAAAGCCACGGCTTCGGGCGCGGCACCATGCGATTTACATATGACTCCGCCAGCGATGGTACCGAGCACAAGACCGGGAATCGTGCCTGACTCAATCAGATTCATTGATCGCCTCGCAGCCGCCGTACGGTGCCATTTGAATCTGGATTCAAATGTATCGCAACCTGAAAGCCCCTCACTTGTTCATATCCTGCAGCGCCCCCATCACCAGCCGGTGCGTCTCCGCCGTCGCAAACACAATCAACACCCCGCCGTACGGCACCATCACCGCCGGCTTTTTCCCCAAATCCTCCACGCCGCCCCACGCGTCGCCCTCCGGCGCGATCTCCGTCTGCAAGATCTGCACGATCGCCGCCTGAAACTCCGCCGGCCCCGGCAGCGGCGTCATCTTGCTCTTGGACGCCAGCCTCTTCATCACGTCCCGCAGGTCGTACACCCCCAGCGCCGTCCGCGCCTTGAGGACCGCGCGCGGGCCCGCCAGCAGCACGCCCCCCTCGTTGATCGCCACGCCCATGTCCGGCCGGTCCCGGGCCAGCTCCTCCGCCGTCCCCGGCAAGAGCGCAATGTTGAACTGCGGATACTTCCGCGGCGCGCGGGCCAGCGCTTCGGGCGTCGCGGCGTCCGGCGCCGCCCGGTACAACGCGTACGCATCCAGGGCGCGTTTCGACAACGTTGTGTATTGCGTGCCGGGGGCGAGCTGCCCCACCTTGAGCGGCGTGATGAACATGCTGACCGCGCGGTTGATGAACGTCTGCCCGCGGTCGGAGACGTTCGCCGCCAGCGTGTCGTCCTTGAGGGCCAGGGCGTGCCCCTTGAGCTCCATTGGCTCGCCGGCGCGGCGCAGCTCCGCGCGCAGGACGGCCTCGAGCAACTGCGTGTTCTGCTCCAGCGCGGCGCGCGTCGTCGCCGGCGTGCCGAAGCCGTGGTCGAGGGCCTTGGCCACGTCGTATATTTTCGTCACGCCGATCTTGCCCAGTTCGTGGTTGGTCGTGATCTCCAGCGTGTTTTCATCCACCACGTAGTTGGCGTGCGTGCCGATGGTCGGCAAGACCTCCATGAACGTGCGCACCACCAGTTCATAGTCCAGCTCCTTCAGATGCAGGGTGATGGGCGTGTCGCGCGTGACGCCGGCGGGGGCCAGGGCGTTCCAGTTGACGACGAGGTTGGTCTGCGTGAGGTCCGCGAGCATGTTGGTGAACTTGCCGCAGGGCAGCGCATCGGCGTCCACCGAGATGGGCGTCATCAGCGCGCGCTCCAGGTTCTTAAGGGAACCGGCCGGCCGCGTGGAGGTGGCAGTCGCCGGCCGCGTGGCCGTGGCGGGACGGGTGGTGGTGGTGCGCGTGGCGGGAGGCGTCTGGCCGAAGGCGGTCCAGGCGAGCAGTAAAATTATCAGCCAGGCGCAGCGCATGATCGAGGCATTATATGACAAATGCCGGGGTGAACGTGAAAAATCCCTGAACAACCGCGGCCTTGTGCGAAAACGTGCCCCAACGGCCCTGCCGGCCGCTTCTCCGCTGCGTTACAATGCCCCGATGCGTCGCCTCGTCCGCTTCACTCTTCTCGCCTTGGCCTGCCTCACGCCCGGCCGTCCCGCGCCAGCCGCCATTCGCGCCACCCTGCCCGACGGCTCGGGCGGGCGCCCCTGGGAGATGATCGCCGTCGAATTCTCCCCCGCGCCCGGCGACGTGGACGTCGGCGTCCAGGATGCCCGCGGCGGCGTGGAAATCGTCCGCCGCGTCCCCGGCAACGCCGGCACCACCTGGCTGGCCCTGCCCCTGGAGGCGCCGTCCGAACTCACCGGCCCCGGCGGCGGCACATGGCCCGTGAACATCGTGGTGTACAGTGCCGGCCGCGAGCTGGAACGCGCCCGCGACGTGAAACTGGCCCTGGGCCGCGGCGGCGGACAGCGCGTCGTCGCGCCGGGACTATTCAGCCCGGTCGTCGGTGCCGTCCCGGTCCGGCTCTCCGACGAGGAGATTCTCACCGCTCCCGCGCTGGTTTTCGCCGGATGTGACCTGGTGTATCTGCCCCCGGAATTGCAGCCCCGCATGACCCAGGCGCGGGCTTTGGAACTGCTGGCGACGGGCGTGCGCCTCTGCGCCCCCGTCGGCACCGGGGTCCAGGCCGCCCCGCCCGCCGGCGCGCTGTCCGGCCTGGTCTGGGAGCGCACCAGTCTCTTCGGGGACGCCACCGTGTGGATCACGCCCGCCGCGCCTCTCCGCCGGCCCGCCCTGATCGAGCCGGGCCTGGGCCGGTATGCCGGCGGCACAGCCCGTCTGGCCGTACACCCGCGCGTGACCACCGCCCTGCTGCTCGTCGGACCCGCGGCCTTGGCCGCGCTGCTCCTGGCCCGGGGCCTGTTCCAGCGGCGCACAACCGTCCTCCTGGCCGCCGCCCTGGCGCTGGCCGCGCTCGCCGGCGGCATCATCCTCTTTCTCCGCGCCACCCCCCTCCAGCGGCAACTGTTGGCCCAATGGCGCCAAACCCAGGCCTCAGACTCCACCGCCGTGGGCGGGCTTAGCCTCGAAGAACGCCTGACCCGCATCGATTCCCTCTTCGGCGGCGTTGTGTCCATTGACGCGGACAACGGACAGCAACTCTTCCCCGTCGCCGCCACTCCGCGCGAATATTGGAACCTCCGGCACATCCAACTGCTCCTGAGCGACCACCCCATGCGCCTCTCCGGCACCCTTCCGGCACGCACCACGCTCCGCTACGAAACCCGCCGCGCATCCGCCCTCGGCTTGCTGCCCGCCTTCCCCCAAACCCCCGCCGACCTGTTACGCCTCACCGACACCCTCAAAATCTCCCCCGACAGCGCCTGGTGGCTCATCGGCGGCTACGTCAAACCCGCCGCCACGCCCGACGCGGACGGCATCCTCCTGACCCAATGGGCCGCCGCCAGACCCTGGGCCGGCGGCGGTGGTGCCGGCGGCAATGCCTGGTACGAACTGCGCTTCGATGCCGGGCAGCGCTATCTCCTCTATGAACGCGACGGGATGCTCCAACTGGTCGATTTCGGCCCCGCCCAATAATCCGGATTTCATTTGATTCGCGCCCCGCAGCCCAGGGTTTGCAATCCCTGGGCCTTCGCGCCCGATCCTGTGCGGCGCGTGACGCGGAAGTCCGCGTTGGCGTCAGCCGCGCGCCGGCTTCTTTTTCGGAGCGGCTTTTTTCGTGACCTTTTTCGCGGCCTTTTTGGGCGTTTTCTTCGGCGTTGTTTTCTTCGGCGCTTTCTTGGTCGGTTTCTTGGTCGGTTTTGGGGCCGGCTTTTTCGTCAGCGGCTGGCGCTTGCGCACAACTTTCTTCTTTGCCGACCGCGGTGGCGGAGCCGCGTCCGCACTTGCCGGGGCATTCATGACGGGCGCAACCTCGGCCGCAGCCGCCGTTGATTCCGGGGAGAGTTCCGTGTCCGCCGGCACAACGGCCTCCGGCTCCGCCTCCGCGTTTGCTTCACCGTTGATCGCGGCATCATCCTCCATCACATCGGCATCGTCTTCCAGGTCGTCCTGTTCCTCGACCTCGGGCGCGCGGGGCGGAATCAGGGGGGCGGGCGGAAGGCCGAGTTCCTGCCGCCAATCGATGCGGGGGGAATCGCCCCAGAGCAGTTCGAGATCATAGAAATCCCGGCTTTCCACATCGAAAACATGAACGACGACGTTCACGCAGTCCAGCACGATCCACTTGGCGGATTCGTAGCCGCTCGAGTGCCAGGGTGCAAAACCGGTTTGGGCGCCCAAATCGCTGATTTCGTCGACCACGGTGCGCATCTGGCGGGGGCTGGTGCCCGTGGCGATGACGAAGTATTCGGTCACGGGTGATCTGCCGCGCAGGTACAGGAGGACCACATTGACGCAACGGGTGTTGGCGGCCAGTTCGGCGGCGGCAAGGGCGAACTGATGGGCGCCGCCGCCGCGCTGGGCGGCAAGTTCTTGGCGGGTGGTAATGACATATCCTCCAAAGCGGGTGGTGAATACACACATCTTACCGGGGGGCGGGGGGAAGTGAAACCAGAGGATGGCATGTGATGGAATGCCGCGATGGATACCAGGGCGCAACTCCGCTAGAATCCGCCGCAGCAAAGGATGGCGACATGGCGAAAATCACCAACCCGCTCAAGTGGCACGGCGGCAAATATTACCTGGCCCAACTCATCGTGGATCTCATGCCCCCGCATCTGCATTTTGTCGAGGCGTTCGCGGGGGGGCTTTCGGTGTTGCTCGCCAAGAACCCCGATGGCGTCTCCGAGGTGGTCAACGACCTGAATTCCGACCTGACGAATTTCTGGGATGTCCTCAAGGGCGAGGAAACGTTCGCCCGGATGCGGAGGATTCTGGAGGCGACGCCGTTTTCGCAGGTGGAGTGGGAGCATGCCGCGGCGCGGGTGAAGGATTCGGACCCGGTGGCGCGGGCGGCGGCGTTTTTCGTCTATTGTCGGCAGTCGATGTCGGGAAGAATGGTCAGCTTCGCCCCGCTGACGCGCAATCGCACCCGCCGGCGGATGAACGAACAGGCCTCGGCCTGGATGGGGGCGGTGGATGGGCTGGCCGCCGTGCATGCGCGCCTGCGCCGGGTGGTGATTTTGAATCAAGGTGCCGTGGATGTGATCCGTTCGCAGGACGGACCCAATACGCTGTTCTATCTCGATCCGCCCTACGTGCATGACACGCGGATGACGACCAAAGAGTACGGCGATCAGGAAATGTCGCTGGCGCAGCATGAGGAGCTCGTGGAGACCCTCAAGGGATGTGCCGGCAAAATCATGATCAGCATGTACCACCACCCGTTGTATGACAATTTGGTCAAAAAGCGGAAGTGGCGGTTGAAGGAGTTTGAACTGCCGAACAACGCGGCGAGCGGCGGCAGCAAGCGGCGGATGACGGAGTGTGTGTTCATGAATTATTGAGGTTTTTGACATCAGACACGCGAGCTGTTAGGCTAAATAGGTTCATGTTTGCGATTCTTTTCGAACGCCGGAGAAGATTATGCCCGCTCAAGAAAAAGACTTGGCCAACCAAATAGTCACGGATTTTCATCAAGGGGTGTCTGGCGATTCCGTGATCATTTACATCCCGAGCCATGATAAAAAGGAAAAAGAACTGAAGGACCAGCAGCAATGGGCGTCGGAAGCGATGGATCTTTTTGCCCGGTTGTTCAATGGCGCAACTGGATTCGTGAATCTTCTCGGAAGTTGGTATGACCGCGACGCAGAGAAGGTGCTCCTGGACAAGCCTATTATGATCCAGACATTGGCGCCGCGAGCGACTATCACGGAAGCGAACGTCAAGAAGGTGCTGGAATTCGGCCGAAGGATGGGAAGGAAGACAAACCAAGCCTGTGTAGGAGTCGTAGTGAATGACGTGTTTTACGAAGTCTTCGATTTCGGCACTGAATAAAAGAAGTCGACCATGACCGACATCAATCACATTGCCCTGGCCAAGGAAGTTGGGGCCCGGATTTCGCAGGTATCACGCCCACGATTCGGCTATTTCTCCGCCTTAAAAACGATTGCCCTTGCCGATAGCCTGAAACCTGAAACTCGCGAACATGTTATGCCGGAGGAAGACAAGGCCATCGCCAAGGCCTTTGAAGAGGTTCGGAACGGCCTGGCACCCGATGTGGTCCTGGCTTCGCCCGCGATAAAAAAAATATTTTTGGCGCGGACCCGACAACTGGGCGTGAAAGCAAGCGACAAGGCCATTTCCAAGCGGTTGCTCGCCTACAGGAAAAGCAAACATCTTGGGATTACGCTTCGGGAAACGACCAGGGACTCCGACGCCAAGCCCCATGAGTACCTACATGCCGCCGAGATTGCCTCCGTGCAAACGAGTTACCGGTTCGATTGTTCGCTCGATGATTTTCTGGTGGACGATGGCGCCGCGGCATATTTTGTGGGCTTGTGTGAGAAAATTCAGCCCGGCGGACGCCACCTCGATTATGTAACCGCGGCACTGTACATACGCAAGAATCGGCGTATCAAGCCAGAGTACATTGAACGAATAGAAAGCGCAATGAACAAACCTCGATTACGGTTCTGCGCCACGCTTGATCAGCTTGAACTAGCCAAAGTACCGGACGAAGAAGGGGTATTTTTATTCGCCGAAAAAGTGGTGCATACGCGGGTGCTGTACATTGGCTCCGGCGACAACCTCCGGAAGTCGGTGGCGCCCTTCGAGCATTTGGAGCCGTTCAAGGCCGTGGCCAATCATTTCTGGAATCCGCAGCCGGAGAATATTCTGTTGAAAGTTGCGACTTTGCACAATTTTGCAGGGGTTCCCACGCGTACCTGGGAATTGAAGATGATTCACGACCAGGATCCGCTCTTCAATTTCCCGGTAAAGCTGAACGAAGCCGCAGCGGCCGCATAAGCATCACCCCGTATTAATCCGTAAAGATTCAGCTCCTCAGCTTGTGGGCGGGCGGCGCATGTTTTATTCTGCGGGACTTGCCCCCGTGCGGGGGTGTGCGTTTTTTTGGAGCGGTACGCGCCATGAACAATCAGGAATACATCCAGCGGCATCAGGCGGCCATGGTTTTGAATTACGGCAAGCTGCCGGCGGTGCTGGTGCGCGGGGAGGGGTCGCGGGTGTGGGACGCGGACGGGAAGGAATATATTGATATGTTTGCGGGTTTCGGGGGGACGATCCTCGGGCATGCCCATCCGGCGCTCGTGGCGGCGGTGACGCGGCAGGCCGGGGCGCTCTGGGCGGTGGGCAACCAGTTTTATGCCGCGCCCCAGATCCGCCTGGCCGAGAGCCTCCAGCGCCTGGCCTTCGACGGGCGGGCGTTTTTCTGCCATTCCGGCGCGGAAGCCAACGAGGCGGCGATCAAGCTCGCGCGGATCAGCGCCGTGCTCGGCGGCGCGGGGCGGTACAAGGTGATCTCGATGCGGCAGGGATTTCACGGGCGGACCATGGGGGCGCTGTCGGCCACGCCGACCCTGGAGTACCAGCAGGGGTTTTTCCCGCTGGTGCCGGGGTTTGTGAATGTGCCCTTCGACGATTTGGGGGCGCTGGAGGCGGCGGTGGATGCCGAAACGTGCGCCGTGATCACCGAGTCGATCCAGGGGGAAAGCGGAATTAATATGCCGTCGGCGGGGTTCCTGCGGGGCGTGCGCGAGATTTGCGACCGGCACAAGCTGGCGCTGATCGTCGATGAGGTGTGGACGGGATGCGGCCGGACCGGCAAGGCGTTTTGCCACCAGTACGCCGGCATCGTGCCGGACATGATGACGCTGGGCAAGGCCCTCGGCGGCGGCCTGCCGGTGGGCTGCATGTTCGCCGTGCCCGAGCGGGCGGCATTTTTCAAGCCGGGCACCCACGGCTGCACGCTGGGCGGCAACCCGATCTGCGCGGCGGCGGGGGCCGCCGTGCTCGAGGTGATCGAGCGGGAGAATTTGTCGGAGCGGGCCGCCGAACTGGGGACGAAAATTGTGCAACGGATCGGCGCATTCGGCCCGGCGGCCGCCGGCAAGATCAAGGAGGTCCGGGGCCGGGGATTGATGCTGGGAATTGAACTCACCCCGGCGGACGCCACGGCCCTGGTGCCCGCGGCACTGGCGCGGGGGCTGGTGATCAACGTGACGCACAAGCATGTGGTGCGCCTGGCGCCCGCCCTGACGGTGCCGGAGGAACTGGCCATGCGGGGTTTGGATATCTTGGAAACCGTGCTGGCGGAGCTGTGAGGCCGCCCGCCTGGCCCCCCCCTGACCCCCTTGGACAAAACGCCGCAATCCGTTAGCCTTGTGGAAAAGCGGTCCCTTTGGGAACACCCCGGCATGGCGCACGCGAAAAACACCCCTCGCACATCTAAGATCAAAAATCGCACATCTCCCTCCCCGTCCGCCCCGATCGCGCTGTTTGATTCGGGCCTCGGCGGCTTAACCGTGGCCAAGGCGCTCCGCGAATTGCTGCCGGCCGAATCCCTCGCTTACTTCGGGGACACCGCGCGCCTGCCTTACGGCACCAAAAGCCCGGCCACGGTGTATCAGTTCTCCCGCCAGTGCCTGCGGTTCCTGCAGTCCCTGCGGCCCAAGCTCATGGTGGTCGCGTGCAACACCGCCTCGGCCCTGGCGCTCGACAAACTGCGCGGCGATTTCGCCGTGCCGGTCATCGGCGTGCTGGAGCCCGGCGCGCGGGCGGCAGTGGATGTGGCCGGCGCGCGGCCAGCCAATGAACGGCGGATCGGGTTGATCGCGACGGAGGCGACGATCGCCTCCGGGGCCTATCCGGCGGCGATCGGCGCGCTGGACCCGGCGGTCCAGGTCGTCGGGCGGGCCTGCCCCCTGCTTGTGCCGCTCATCGAGGAGGGACGCGAGAATTCGGATTTGATCGTCGGCCTCGTGCTCCGGGAATACCTCACGCCGTTCCTGGAACTCGATGTGTCCGCACTCATCCTCGGCTGCACCCACTACCCCCTGCTGGCCGGCGCCATCCAGGATACCTTGGGCGAACACGTGGCGCTGATCGACTCCGCCCGCCAAACCGCCCTGGCCGTGGAGCGGCAACTTGCGGCCATGGGAGCGCGCGCCACCGGTGCCGGACGTGGACGGTTGAGTTGTTACGTGACCGACCAGGGTCAGCGCTTCGAACGGCTGGCGACGCGCTTCCTGGGAGCGCCGGTGGGGCAGCCCATTCTGGTGACGGCGGAGATGCTGGAGCGCATTTAGCTAGGCCGCCGTTTTGCGCACGGTGGTCAGCCAGCGTGAGGGGTCGGCTTTGATGGTGTCGAGCAGCCGGCGCGCCAGCATGCTCGGTTCCCGGGCGTTGCGTTCCCAGGATTTCACGAGGATGGTGGATACGCCCAACAGGGAGGCGAACACCGCCTGGCTGACGCCCAGCGATTCGCGCAGGGCGCGGATTTTCCGGGCGTGGTAGGGCGTGGGATCGGGCACGATCACGGTTTTGACGGTGAACAAGTCCTCGGGTGCTTTGCCTTCATCCATCATGCGTTCCAGTTCGCGCATGCCCGCCATGATCTCATCGGCCACGCGCGGCGGATGGCGGCCATTTTTCATTCGGTCGGACATGGGGGCAACTCCTTTCATTGGTATCTGCCGCGAAGGCGTTCCAGCACCTGACGGTAGATTTTCTTTTCGTCGGGGGTCAGGTCAGTCTGCTCATTCTTGCCATAGAGCGTAAAAAGATAGACCACGTCTACGGAGGCGAAGAACGCATAGATCACGCGTGCGGCTCCGCGTTTGCCGTATGCCATGCTGGCGGGGCAAACCGTATCTTCCGCAAACCGCCGGTGCCGGGGATAACGACGCCGGCATCCGGTTGCGCGAGTAAGAGTCCTTCGAGCGCCAGGAGATCGTCATCGGACAATCCCAGCCTCGACCACTTCGACGAGAACATGGTAAGCTGAACCAGGATCAACCGCATACACAGTATTCTAGTATACTCGGTATCTCATGACAAGTGTCGGCTTGCCGGGTACGCTGGTACGGTCGGTGCCAAGTGGCAAGTCGGATGGGCGCTCTCCTCCGGAGGTTTCTATGCTTCGCTTTTACGCCCTCCTCTTCTGCGGCTTCGTCGGCCTGCACGTCGCCCTCCCCCACGTCATGGGCCGCACCCTCCAGGGCGCTCCCGCCGCCTGGCTGGGGGAATTGAATCTCGCCCTGATCCTCGGCCTCGGGCTTATCCTTGGTGCCATCCTCCTGGCGGTGATACACTTCCCCCGGCGGCCTTGACCGCCTTGGCCCCAACCCCCGGGAGAGTCGTTTGATGTTCCACCCCGCCACCCCCATGGCGATCACCGTGTTCTGGCTGCTGGTGGGCGCTGGCGTGGTCGCCGCGTTCTACCTCGCCCGCCGCACGCCGCCCACTACTCCTCCCCACGCCCCCTGGTTCCTCCCCGGCCTGGCCCGGGGCACAGAACTCCTCTCCGGCGCCATGCTCCTGGGAACCTGCGGCCTCATCGCCTTCTACGGCTATGATGGCTTCCTCTATGCCATCGGCTTTGTCGCCGGCGCCTTCGCCGCCCTGCTGGTCGTCGCCCCGCCCCTGGCGCAGTTCGGCCCCACCCTCCCCCAGGCCCTGTACGCCCGCTTTCCCACCCCCGCCGTGTACTCCGCCGCCGCCGCCGCCACCCTCATCATCTCCCTCCTCCTGCTCACCGCCGAAATTCTCGCCGCCGGCGCCCTCCTCACCCCCATGCTCGGCACCCCTGTCACCTCCGCCCTGCGCTCGCCCCCCCTCGTCGCCGGGGCCATCGCCCTCCTCCTGGCCCTGCTCCTGAACAACACCCCGGCACAGCCCAACGCACGCCTCGTCGCCGCCGTCCAGGGTATCCTCATGCTCCTCGCCTGCGGCACCCTCACCAGCGCCCTTCTCCATCGCGGCCTCACCGCAAATTCGGACGCCGCCTCCCCACTACCCCGCATCCTCTCCACCGCCGAGTTCCGCGCCCAGCTCGCCCCCACCGACACCCTCCTGCCCAACACCGGACCATGGGCCGACCGCTGTTTCGCCCGCGTCCGCCATCAGGACGGCTCCCTCACCCTCTGGCACTTCGTCTACATGCAGCGCCTCGCGCTTGCATGGAACGCCGCCGTCTTCACCGAATGCCAGCTCCTCACCCTCACCCCGGAGGGCCGCCGCCTCGTGAACAACCTTCCCCCCGACCCCGCCCATGAGCTGCGTCCGGCCGGCTTCATCGCCCGCCTGCCCCAGGCCCTGCCAGCCTTGCACCCCGCCGGCCCCCTCGCCTATCTGGCCGCCCTGCAGGAATCCAACCTGGCCGAACCGCATGCCGATACCGTCGTGGATGATACCGGCACCCACACCATCTATTACCCGCGCGTCGTCTACGGCGGGGATTTCCTCCTACCCGGCCGCATGCCCGGCCTCTTCCCCAACCTCGGCACGGGCGGCTGGTGGGACCGCCTCAACTTCATCTCCCTCATGCTCGCCCTGGCCTGCGGCTCCGCCCTCCTCCCCGCCCTCTCCCCCCGTCAAACGCTCCCCGCCCGCTCCGCCGGCAATGCCGTGGCCATGGCCGTCATCGCCAGCATCTTCCTCCTCACCCTCTTCCTGGGCCTGGGCGCCCTCGCCTCCGGATGCCTGGACCCCGCCGACTCCAATCGCACTTTCCCCCTCCTCGCCGGCTCTTTCGGCCAGCCCGCCCTGGTGCTCGTCTGCGCGCTGGGCCTGGCGCTGCTCATCGGCATGCTGCGCCGGCTCATGGCCGCGGCCACAAGCGCCCTGGGTGTTCTACTCCCCGCACGCGCCGGCACATCGCCCTCCCCCTCGCGCTCCGCCACCATCATCGTCATCGCCGTACTCGTGCTGGCCGCCCTCCTCCACGAGTTCAACGCCGCCTTCCTGGTCGGCTGGGCCTGCAACATCGCCGCCTCCGCCTTCCTCCCCGCCCTCGCCATGTTGCTCTTCTCCAAAAATACCAAATCCCGCGTCCTCGCCCCCTCCATCCTCGTTGGCCTGATCACCTCCACCGCCTGGATCGCCCTCACCCCCGACGCTTTCCAATACCTCTACGGCATCCCCCCCGTAGACGCCGCCCGCCTCTCCCCCCTCCCCTTCAACCAGCCCGCACTCGTAACCATCCCCTTGGCATTCATTACCCTGTTGGTGGGTAACCTTCTTCGCCACCAACCCCAAACCACCAATCCCTAACCTCCCCTTCCCCCTTCCCCCTTCCCCCTATACTCTATACCCCATGTCCCAACCCCCCTCATCCTCCCCCGGCACCCCACCCCGCCCCCGCAAAATCCGCCGCGAGGCCGAACGCCTCCGGCGCCTCCAGCAACTCGCCGAAATGGGCAACCTCGCCGCCGGCCTCGCCCACG
>CAIPTQ010000192.1 GCA_903868035.1 uncultured Phycisphaerales bacterium | reverse complement strand
CGGATCCACGATCCGCCCGAACGCCGACTCCACTTTCCATTTGCGCGCCAGATACCCGTCCAGAATATCCGTCAGCGTCGCCACGATAAAAACGCCCAGCCCCAGCCACATCTGCCGCGTGAAATTTTTGTCATCGTTGATGTTCAATATGAAAAAAAACACCACGGTCAGAATCAGCCGCAGAATGGTGATCAAATTGGGTACGTGCCGGTACATCGTTGTAGAGTATAGGCAATTCACCACACGGTCTAGCGCCGCCGTTTCGCAAATCCCAAAATTTCGGATCTTCCATGGATAAACCCTTGCCCGCACGGTGTTTGCAACGTTTTTTGGAGATATCCGGAATTAATTAAACTGCTCGTTTTTAGCGGAAGATGCAAGGTTTATTCTTAAATAAAATGGCTTTTTAACGCAAAATAAGTAGGCTATGCGGATGGCGATTGTAACAATTGGATTCAACCCGGCGATTGACCGGATTCTGGAATGCCCTGGTTTTCATCTGGGGGGACATCAGCCGGCCAAACAGGTCGGGCGCCTCGCCTCGGGGAAGGCGGCAAATGTCTCGCGGGCGCTCGCGCAAGTGTCTGTGGATACTATAGCTACGGGATTTGTCGGTAATGCGGAAATAGAATTTTATCATGAGCAATTGCTGGCGGCCCCGGGAAAGGGCCGTATTTTGTGCCATTTTGTGGAAGTGGGCGGCAAAACCCGCGAAAACATTACGATTTTGGATACTGATCGACACATGGAGACGCATATACGCGACCGGGGCTTCACGGTGACTCCCGAGGAGATTTTACTGCTCGAAAAACGCCTCGCCCACGACCTCAAACCGGGCGATCTGGCCGTATTTTCCGGGTCGTTGTGCCCGGGGCTGCCGGATGATTACTTCTGTGCTGTCATAGACTTATGCGCGAATTTGGGGGCGCTGGCGGCGGTGGATACCAACGGCGCGCCGGCGCGCACGGTCGTGGGCAAAAAGTTCTGGATGTGCAAGCCCAACGTGGAAGAGCTCCGGCAGATGCTGGGAACCCCAGTGGCCGATGAGACGGCCGCGATTCGGGACACCGGGATGCAACTGCTTGTCAACATTGAACATATACTCGTTTCACGGGGGAGAAACGGAGCCGTCCTGCTGACGCGCGAAGGCTGCTACAGCGCCCGCGCGCTCACGGATACGCCGCCCGTACGCACGGTGACCTGCGGCGATCACCTGCTGGCCGGGTTCGCCGCCGAGCGTTTGGCCGGCCAGGATAATGAACGTAGCTTACGCTACGGCATGGCTTTAGCGACGGCGCGCGCACTGTCGCCCAAGCTCGATGAAATCGATCCGGAAATCCTGCGGCGGGCGCAGGAAAGCATTGAGATCGAAAAAATTTAAGCCGCCGGTGAACCAAAGTGAAATTGGAACGTAGTGAATTGGCCACCCATTTCATCCCAATCGAGGACGTATTGTGAGCGAAAACAACGATAAAAAGCTTGCATCTTCGGCTAAAAACTTGCATCTTTCGCTTCCTGAAGTAATTTCGCCGTTTATTCCCGTTCCCTCCAGCCCCCTTACGCCATTAAAACAAGCGAATATTCATCAACGCGATTGTATCGCCTGCGCCTGCGGCCATGACCATTCCGGAGAAGAAGGACATTCGCATTCGGGGGTCGGATTAAACTTTCAATTAACGGTACTTTTGCCCCTGTCCATCGCATGCCTGACTTTGGCGGGTGTTTTTTCGCTAATGGGCGGTGATGATGCGATTGCGAATGTGCTGGGGCTGGTAGCCACGGCGATCGCCGGCGGCCCAATTATCTGGTCGGCAATCAAGGGCTTGTCGCAAGGGAAGACGAATGTCAATGAGTTAGTGGCGATGAGCATCATCGGGGCGGTGTCGCTGGGGTGGTACGTGGAGGCGGGGCTGGTGGCGCTGATATTGCAGGTGGGGGCTTTGATTGAAGGGGTGGCGACGGAGTCGGCGCAGCGGGCGCTGCTGGAGCTGCAGAAGCTGGCGCCCAAGCACGCGCGGATTAAACCACTAAGACGCGAAGACACGAAGAATTCAGAAGAGGTGGGGGATCGGGTGATACCGGTGGAAGAGCTGAAGATTGGGGATGTGCTGGTGGTTTTGCCGGGGGAACGGATTGCGGCGGATGGGAAGTTGGTGTCGGGGACTACATCGGTGGATGAGTCGAGTGTGACGGGGGAGTCGGTGCCGGTGGATAAGGTGGCCGGGGGTGTTGGGAGCGACATGCTGGCGGGGACGATCAATTTGACGGGGTCGGTGGAGGTGGCGGTGGAGCGGGTGGGCGAGCATTCGGCACTGGGGCAGACGATTGCTTTAGTGCGGCGGGCGCAGCGGTTCCAGCCGCAGATCATCCGGGCGGCGGACAAGTTTTTTGCGTTCTATACACCCATCATATTGGTGGCATCGGTGATTGCGTGGCTGGTGACCAAAGACCCGGTGCGCATGGTGACGATGTGGGTGGTGGGGTGCCCGTGCGCGATGCTGCTGGCGAGTCCGCTGGCGATTGTGGTGTCGCTGGCGCGGGCGAGCCGCAGCGGCATCCAGGTGAAGGCGGGGCCGTTTGTGGAGGCGTCGGCGAATTTGCAGACGGTGGTGTTCGACAAGACGGGGACGCTGACGACGGGGAAGTTTGTGGTCAGCGACATACGGCCGGTGGAGGGCGTGTCGGCGACGGAGCTTTTGCACCTAGCGGCGACGATTGAGCAGCGGTCGAGCCATCCCTTGGCGCGGAGCCTGGTGGCGCATGCGGAGCGGTGCAAGGTGTTGATATCGGCGGTGGCGGATATGACGGTGATGGAGGGGCTGGGGGTGAAGGCGATGGTGGATGGGAAGGAAGCGGTGGCGGGGTCGGCGAAGATTGTGCCGGCGGAGTTGGCGGGGCTGATGAACAAGCTGGACCGGACGGAGGAGTCGTTACCGGTGGTGCCGGTGTATGTGATGCTGGAGGGGCGGCTGATGGGGGCGATTTACCTGACGGATGAGATACGGCCGGAGGCGGCCAAGACGATCACACGGCTGCGCGCGCTGGGGATCACGCGGGTGGCGATGCTGACGGGGGACCGGCGGCGGACGGCGGAACTGGTGGCGCGGGCGGTGGGGTGCGATGAAGTTTTCGCGGAGTTGCTGCCGGGGCAGAAGGTGGACATTGTGCGGAACCTGCAGCGCGGGGGGAAGTCGGTGTGCATGGTGGGGGATGGGATCAATGATGCGCCATCGCTGGCGATGGCGACGGTGGGAGTGGCGATGGGGGTGCGCGGGACGGATGTGGCGATTGAGGCGGCGGATGCGGTGTTGCTGAAGGATGATTTGACCCGCTTGCCGCTGCTGATTTTTTTGGCGCAGCGGACGCGGACGGCGATCTACATGAACTTGATGATCGCGGTTTTGTTTGCGGGGGCGATGGAACTGATTGCGGCGGCGGGGTTCTTTGGGCTGGTGCGCACGGACTTGCAGCCGATTTTCGCGGCGGCGGCGCATATATTGGGAGTGGTGGTGATTGCGATGAACTCGGTGCGGCTGGCGGGCGGGCGGGGGAGGGTGGTGGCGGCGGCGCCGCCGGAGGAGGAGATGCCGGTGAAGAAGAAGTATGAGGATGATGGGTTTGAGGCACCGAGGTTGACGCCGATGGGGGCGGCGACGTAACCACGAAGACACGAAGTACACGAAGGGACACGAAGAAGTATGAAGTATGAAGTATGAAGTCATATATTTAATAATTTAGAGTGATGGTTATGAAAAGAGCGGAACAGATGGCTTGGGGGGCGATGGGGGGGTTGATTGTGGTGGCGGGGATGCTGTTGGCGGGGGCGATCGTGTATCGGGTTACGGGGTTTTGGGCGGGGGCGCTGCTGGCGTGCGGGCAGGCTATTGTGATGGGGTTGGCGGGGTG
>CAIPTQ010000191.1 GCA_903868035.1 uncultured Phycisphaerales bacterium | reverse complement strand
GACCTTTGCTCGCCCCTTCACCGAGGAGAGAACTGGCATTAGGTGCAGAATTTGCTGTGTTCCGTCAGACTCTTCAGAAAAAGGTAGAGAGGCCGATGATCCGCGCACGCGGTGAGTTGCAATTAGCGTCCGTGAAATATAATGATTCGGATCGTCGGGTTTGGGCCGGAGGTCATCCAACGCACCACGACGTCGAGCAATTATGGATGATCTGCCGATTGGGGCTAATGGAGGTAAACGCTGGGCGTCAATTTCCTCGGTTAGGAGATTCAAGGAGCCTACGCCTGTCCCGACAGAGTTCAAGAATTCTTCTGCAAGACGACGGAAATCATCATCTTCGGAAAGGCGATCCAGAATGTCTGAGCTTCTGTGATCCGGAAGAAGAACGAGAAGGTCTCGCGTCAACCATCGGATCACCGCACGCAGTGTGTCACTTTGCGCGTCTTCCGGGATCGAGTTGGCACGGTTAAGAAACAATTGATGCGGAGTTAACGGCAGAACCGCGAGTACATCCAAGAGCTTTGCGATCCCTTTGTCTTGTGGAAACAACGCTGCGACATCTGTAGCTGGGTAGGTTTTTCCATCTGGTTTTCGCTCAAAGACAAGACGTTCGTCATTTCCTTGCAGAACGGACAGCCATTCCGTCAAAATGGTTCGCAGTTTCACGTCGAAGCCGTAAATGAATACGCGGTCATCGAGGAGGAATCTGAACTCGAAAGACGTTGGCTTGCCAGCAAGCGCGGTATTAAAACGGAAGGGTTCGATGGCCGGGAAACGACGTTCGTCCGCGCTTATCATCCGTTGCGCGGCAGCCATCGCGCGCACGAGATTGGACTTCCCCGCGGCATTCGCACCATAAATGACGGAAGTACGCACGACGCTCTTTTGGGTCGCATCAATGGGTATGAGGTGATTGGCGTGGTCTGCGATTTTGTTGCTCGCGACCAGGTTAAGGGTCTGCTCGGCACCAATTGAGCGGAAGTTGCTTACGGAGAACGATATCAACATTTTTGCACCGAATAGAGTCTCCGAATGAGCCAAGTTACAGCCACTACCAGTATAGCATCCGTGAAAAATTCTCGGTTGTAAACGCCCCCGAGCATAAAATATTCTGGAAATTAGCCGAAAATTCGTAATCTCGCATAATTCCCCAGCACTGTTCGCCCTGCTGCGGGCGTTGCGGGGGGATGTGATTACGGCGGTGGCGGATAATTTGCCGGAGGATATATCGTTGTTGATACATGCGTAGGGGAGGGGGGATTTTCGATTTTCGATTTTTGATTTTCGATTTTTGATTGACTTTTCCGCGTGGCGACTTTACACGGTGCAGCAGCCAGCATCCTGGGGAGCACGATTCCCGCGCCCCTACCGGGGCTTGGACTTCATGGGTGCGCGAATACAATCCACGACGGCGCTACGCTGGTCATGGGCTACCATCAAACGCCCCCTACCGGGGCTGTTGAAGCGGGGCGGTGGCGGGGTCGAAGAAGTTGAGCATGAGGGAGTAGTAGTAGTCGGCGCTGTAGGCGGTGAAGCCGATGTGGCTGCCTTCCGGGAGGAGGATGACGCCGAGGTTGGGGTTGTGCTGGCGGGCGAAGAGGTCGGCGACGCCCTGGGCGGTGGCGAGCGGGTCGTTGGCGGCGTTGAGGATGAGGAGGGGGATGCGGATGTTCTCGATACGGGCGGCGCCGACGGACCAGTGATCGGCGCTGAGGTCGAGGAAACGCATGAAGTCGGGCTTGGCGGCTTCGAAGGAGGGGTAGAGGCCGTGGATGGCGTTGCGGGGGAATTCGCAGCGGGCGAGATCCCACATGGTGTAGCCGGGGCTGAGCTTGTAGTAGTCGAGGCGCCGGCGGACGTGATTCTGGAAGGTGTACTTGACGGGGGCCTGGAGGAAACTGACCTGGGGCTCGAAGCGCGCCGCGACGTCGAGGATGTCGATGGGGGCGGAGATGATGAACATGCCGGCGTTGAAGGCGGGGTCGGGTTGGTGCGGGGGGAGGAGGGCATTGAGGGGGAGTGTTTGGAGTTCGATGACGGGGGCGGCGCCGTCGAGCCAGGCGGCGAGGAGGGCCTCGAAGCCGGTGAGGGAGAAGGTGACGAGGCCCACGCGGGTGGCGTGGTGGGTGGTTTTAAGCCAGCGGGCGGCGGCCAGGAGGTCGCCGGTTTCGGCGATGCCGAAGGTGATGGCGTATTCGGGGTGTTGGATCTGGGTCTGGCCGTGGCCGCGCATTTCGATGGCGAGGACATGGTGGCCGGCGCGGCGGAGGGTCTGGACGTGGTTTTGGACATCCATGCCGTCGAGGGTGCCGAAGAGGCCGTGGGTGATGATGACGAAGGAGCCGGGGATTTCGTTTTGGGGTTCAGGGGTGCCGAGGCGGGCGTAGAGGGAGGCGTTACCGGGGACGGGGACCTGGACTTCGCGGAAGCCGTCCCAGGCGGGGCGGGTGACGGGGCCGGAGTCGAGGCCGGCGGTGGGGGAGACGGTTTGGGAGGATTGTTCGAGGGCGCGGAGATTGAAGAAGATGTTGTCGAGGTGTTCGGGCTGGAGGTGGAAGTGCTGCCAGACGCCGGTGGGCTGGCCACCGGTGGAGAGCTGGTCGGTGGTGAGGGCATCGTTGCGCCCCCGGGGGAGCAGGGGTGCGGCGGCCTGATGGAGGCGGGCGGTCCAAGGGCGGGTGGGGAGGCGCTCGGGGTTGGGGACGCGGACGAGGCGGTCGTAATTGGGGGGGTAGGAATGTTCACTGAGATCGACGAGGCGGAAGTCAATGCAGCCGGGGATGCCGGCGAGGAGCAGGAGCAGGAGGAGGCTGAGCAGCGTGCGACCTGGGCGGGCGAGTGGGGGCATGCAGACTCCTTTGGGGGGGCTAAGAGGGAACTGTAGCGGGCGGGGCTTGAAATGCAAGGGGGGTGCATTCGAGGGGGCTTTTTCACCACGGAGCCACGGAGAAAGGGAGGGCGCACAGAGGGGGTTTCAAGGTGGCGGGCGGTCGAAGGCGCGCTTTGAGGGGACCAGATATTTCGCTGGCGGGCGGATTCGGATATTGTCTGTGACATGAGTGAGACGCCATCCAACGCCGGCCATGCCGTGGAACCTGTAGCATCCGTGCCGCCGGCCAGCGGGGAGGGCCGGGAGTACAAGGTCGAGCTGGACGTGTACTCCGGGCCGCTGGAGCTGTTGCTGTATTTGATCCGGCGGGACGAGGTGGACGTCAAGAACATTCCGATTGCGCGGATCACGGAGCAATACCTCAAGCACGTGGAGATCATCCGGCGCGTGGACATGAACCTGGCGGGAGAGTTTTTGGTGATGGCGGCGACGCTGCTGGAGATCAAGAGCCGGATGCTGATACCGCGGCAGGCGGGGGCGAATCCGGAGGATCCCAACGCACCGTCGTCGGTGGAGGAGTTCACCGATCCGCGGTATGAGCTGGTCAAGCAGCTTCTGGCGTACAAGGAATTCAAGGATGCGGCGACGGACCTGCGGCGGCGGGCGCAGACGGAGGCGGCGCGGTTTCCGCGGGCGGTGCCGCGGCCGGAGGGGCGGGCGCCGCTGGACATTGAGGATTTGGATTTGTTCCGGCTGATTGACGCGTTCAACGCGATCATGCTGAGCGTGGGGCACTCGGCGTATGGGCATGAGGTGGTGTATGACGATACGCCGATCAGTTTGCACCAGGCGGACATTTTGGACCGGCTGCTGCGCGAGGCGGGCGCGGGGGGCGGGGGGGGGCAGGGGTTGACGTTGCAGGAGTTGTTCGTGGGGCGGACGAGCAAGTCGGAGATGATCGGGCTGTTTTTGGCGACGCTGGAGCTGATAAGGCAGAAGAAGATTGCGGTGGAGCAGAGCGATGGGCCGGAAGGGCTGGGGGATATCCGGATATGCCTGCGCGCGGAGGCGGGGGAGACGCTGTTTGAGGAGGAGACGGCGCGGGAGGGGGCGGGG
>CAIPTQ010000190.1 GCA_903868035.1 uncultured Phycisphaerales bacterium | reverse complement strand
GCGGAGTTTGTTGGTGGGGTCATGGAGGAGGGTGCGGCCGGTGCCGGGGTGTTCCTGGCGGCCGGTCATGGCGGTGGTGCCGTTGTCGTGGATCTGGAGGCCGTGGCGGGTGGGGGGGGGGTTGTAGATCATTTCGACGAGGCCGGAGATGCCGGAGTGGACGAAGGTGGAATCGCCGATGACGGAGACGACGCGGCGGGCCTGGTCGGGGGGGAGGACGTGGCGGAGGCCGAGGCCCACGCCGAGGCTGGCACCCATGCAGACGCAGGAGTCCATGGCCTGGTACGGGGGGAGGACGCCGAGGGTGTAACAGCCGATGTCGCCGGCGACGATGCAGTCGAGCTTTTTCAAAGTGGAGAAGACGATGTGATAGGGGCAGCCGGCGCAGAGTTCCGGGGGCTTGCCGGGGGGAGGCGGGGTTTCGGGGGAGGTGTCGGCGGCGAGGATGCGGCGGATGCGGTCCACGGTGAGTTCGCCGAAGCGGTACATATCGGGCTTGGATTCGACGGTTATGCCTTCGGCGCGGAGGGCTTCGGTGAGGTAGGGGTCGCCTTCCTCGATGACGAGGCAGCGGGTGACGGATTGGGCGAAGGCGCGGATGAGGTTGAGGGGGAGGGGGTAGGTCATGGCGAGTTTGAGATGGGAGGCGTCGGGGGCGGCTTCGCGGGCGAGGACGGAGGCGACGCCGGAGCTGATGATGCCGAGGGCTTTGGAGCCGGGGAATTGGAGGTTGAGGGGTGAGGATTCGTTCCAGTGCTGGAGGCGGGCGAGCTTGTCGCGGAGGCGGCGGTGGGCGGGGCGGGCGTAGGCGGGGATCATGACGCGGCCCTTGATGTCGTGCTGGAAGTTGGGGGCGAGGGGGGGCGTGGGGGGGCTGCGGGTGACGATGGATTTGGAATGGCAGGCGCGGGTGGTCATGCGGAAGAGGATGGGCATTTGCCATTCGTGGGAAAGGGCGAGGGCCTGGCGGAGGAGGTCGTAGGATTCCTGGGAGTCGGCGGGTTCGAGCATGGGGACGCCGGCGGCGAGGGCGTAGCGGCGGTTGTCCTGTTCGTTCTGGCTGGAGGCCATGCCGGGGTCATCGGCGGAGACGACGACGAGGGCGCCGGAGACGCCGGTGTAGGCGACGGTGAAGAGGGGGTCGGCGGCGACGTTGAGGCCGACGTGCTTCATGGTGACGAGGGCGGCGGCCCCGGCGTAGGCGGCGCCGATGCCGACCTCGAGGGCGACTTTTTCGTTGGGGGCCCATTGGGCGTGGCCGCCGAGTTCGCCGAAGGCTTCGAGGATTTCGGTGGAGGGGGTGCCGGGGTAGCCGGTGCCGAGGGCGACGGAGGCGTCGAGTGCGGCGAGGGCGACGGCTTGGTCGCCGCTCAAGAGGGAACGATGGGGGAGGTTCACGGGGGCTCCGGGTAGTGGTTAGTGGGTAGTGGTTAGTCCATGTGAGAGTTGATACGCGAAGGTGCGCGGCAGATCAAGGACCGGGTGGGGGGGGAGACCGCCAAATAATGGCTGTTTGAGGGTGTGGGGTTGGCGGTCTGCCCTAACAAGATTACCTATTTTAACCTTTTTTGCAGTTTATGAACAATTAATGATAAATTGGGTAAGAACGTTCGATTTGGTCAGGTCGTATTACATTGGCGCTTTTGCGAATTTATGCAATTCATAGGGCGACTAAATCCCGGCGGCGCGGCAAAGCAGGAAGTTTTTCCTGGGCCTGTTTCTTATTTGGCCGGGCCGTAGCAACGTTCGAGATGTTCCTTGCTGGGGGGTTGGGTGAGGAGGCTGACGACGACGGCAACAATCGCGGACAGCGGCAGGGCGATGACGATGGGATCCACGACGGGCCAGTTGGGGAAGTCCGCCAGGATGCTGAACTTGCCTTTGGGGACAAAGAATGTCACTAGCCCGATGGCCTGGGCCTCCTGGGCCTTGACGAAGGTGAGCCAGAAGGCGGTGACGACGAAGCCGACGGTCATGGAGGCCAGGACGGCGGGTCGGGTCATGCGGCGCCAGTAGAGGCCGCCTAAGAGGGTGGGGAGGAAGGCCGAGGCGCAGAGGCCCATGAAGATGGAGGTGGCCCGTGCAATGATCAATTCACCGCGGACCTGGAGGCCCACCCACGTGGCCAGGACCAGGCCGAAGATAATGGCCAGGCGGGTCAGGCCGATGGAGCCTTTTTTGCCGCTGAGCGTGCCATAGACATCATGGCCGAGGCTGGTTCCGCTGGCGTGCAACTGGCTGGAGAGGGTGCTCATGGCGGCGGCCAGGAGGGTGAGCAGAAACAGCAGGCCAAACCATGAGGGCATGGCCTTGGAAATGTAGACGGGGATGATCTGGTCGCTGTTGCCGCCGGCGTAGACGATGGAGATGCTGCGGCCCTGCGCGAGCTTCACGTCCGTAATGATGGCCGGCGCGCTGGCCGCCGCCATGGTGGCCGGCGCGCTGGCAGCCGCCATGGTGGCCGGCGCGCTGGCAGCCGCCGTGGCGACCTTGACGGTGTCCAGATAGGGCTTGTCCTTGTCCAGCACGACCGGCACGGTCTTGTCCTTGACGTCAGCCCAAGTGCCGTCGGCCTGCTTCTTCATCAGTTGCAGGACGACATGGTTCTTTTCGGCACTGATGGTCTTGATCACACGTCCCTGAAACAGCGTGCCCTGCTGGCTGAAGTAGGCGTTGGATAGCGCCCCCACGGTGAAGGCCACGCCGGTCATGGCGAGGATGAAGATGCCGCCGACGAGCACCGCGCGGTTGAGTTCGCGTTTGGACTTGACGGTCATGAAGCGCACGGCGAGCTGGGGCTGGGCGAGGACGCCGATGCCCACGCCCAGGGTGATGGTGGTGACGACGGTCCACCAGAGGTTGTACTTGGCGGCGCCAAAGCCGAACGACGGCATGGCGGTCCATCCCTGGTGCCCCTGGTCCACCAAAGCCTTGGGCGCCAAATCCTTCAGATCGGTCAACGTCTGATGGCCCTGGGTAACACCGCCGACATTGAAATAGGCGTAGATCAGCAGGGCCATCATGCCGACGAACATGATCGTGCCCTGGAGGGCATCGGTGTACATGACGGCCTTTAACCCGCCGGCCAGGACGTACGCGGCGACGATGGCCACGAAGACGAGCATGGTCACGTGGTAGCCGGTCACGGTATGGCTAAACAGGGTGAACAAGGGCACATCCCAGCCGAACTGGGTGCTGATGAACTCTACTCCGCCGATGATGACGGCGGCGGCGTAAAGGGGCATGAAGCAGAAGATGAGGAGACCCGCGAAGACCTGGACGCCGCGGCTTTCGAAGCGGCGGCCGAGGAGTTCGGGGAAGGTGTGGGCGTCAAGGCGGTGGCCGATGGCGCGGATGGGCCCGCCCATGACGACGAAGGCGATGAAGATGCCGATGAAAATGTTGAGGAAGGTGAGCCAGAGGAGGCTCATGCCGAACAAGCCGGCAACGCCGCCGAAGCCGACGATGGCGCTGGTGGAGATGAAGGTGGCGCCGTAGCTCAGGGCCATGATGACGGGGTGGGCCTTGCGTCCGGCGACCATGTAGTCGGTGGCGTTTTTGGTGCGGGCGTAGCCCAGCCAGCCGAGGAAGGTCAGCAGCAGGAGGTAGATCAGGATCGCGATGATGTCAACGGCGGTTATTTGAGCGGCCAGAATATGCATGATAGGCGTCTCCTAATGCGCCACGACCGGGGCGCAAGTGAAGGAAGAGTGGTTCATTTACGGGGCGCCGGCGGCGCGTTTATCCTCCGAAGGCCGCTGGGCGTCCGCGATGGGCACGGCATCATCGCCCTTGTTCCAACAGATGATCCCGTAAACCACGCACAGCAAAGTGCTGGCGCCGCAAAGCAGGTAGGCCAACAGCACGATTGGATCTTCAAGGCCCAGCATATTTTGCTCCTTTAGAGAACCCCTTGTGAGCGTTGACCGGAAGTCCGGCGGAAACACCGGCGCGGGGGGGGGGGGGGGG
>CAIPTQ010000189.1 GCA_903868035.1 uncultured Phycisphaerales bacterium | reverse complement strand
CGTAGACAAAACAGTTCTTCGGAATCCACCAGGCGCATCTGGCGCGCGCCATCCTTGCGCTTGGCGCTGAAGCGGCCGCGATGGGCGGCGAAGACGCCATTGACAAAATCCCGGCTCCCCACGGCCACGCCATCCGTGAAATATCTCACCCGCATCCGCAAGTAATCCGCCAGGGACAATCGCGCCCGCCGCTCGATCAAGTCGGCCACCCGCTCGGGGGAAAACTCGGCTGGTTCCTGCCGCGCTGAGGACGGCGTTTCCCCGCCCGCGGTCTTCGGCCCAAACAACAACTCTTGATATCCCGCCAGCGCTTCCTTGAAGGCCGGGGGCTCTCCCGCGGCGGCCGCCATGACCCGCTTAAGCCCCTCCCTGGGCTTGGTCTCGCCACCGAGCGCCGCCGCGTAACCGCACCAGCGATAGTCTTTCGGGTCCCGCGCCAAACCGGCCCGCACCGGATTCAAATCGATATAGGCCGCCACGATCGAGAGCGCCCTGCCGGTGCCCTCGACCACGACGCTCTTGTAGCGTTCGTCCCAAAGGGTGCCCCGGCGCCCGCGCGCGAGGTTGTACTCTTGCGTGAACCGTTGTTTGAGCGGCTTCATATACCCGCCCATATCATACATGCGATCGCTCACGCGCCGCCGGACCGCCTCGGCCGCCTCCGTTCCCCCGCGCCCGCGCGGGTCCGCCAATTGCTTCTCGATCAGCGCGGCTTGGTTTTGGCCGGGAATCCGCCGCACTTTGGCCAGCAATTCCTGGTCATCGAGCATTTTCCCGGGCCGGGGCGGCACTTCGAGCAATAGATGGAAGTGATCCGTCATGAGGCAGTAGGTGAGGATACGCACTTCGGAGAACCGCTGATACTCCCACATGAGTTTGAGTAAATCGTCCTTCTCGCGGTCCCCCAGGATGAACTTGCGGCCAATCGTGCGGGTCACGCAATGGTAGAAGGCGCTTTGACCCTCCACGAGCGGTGTCACTTTCAATCTCGGCAGTCTCATGCCTTCATGACACGCCAACGGTTCGCCCCCTGTCAAATGGAATCGACTCGCCGGCCTCCCCCGGATTGTCCGCGGTCAACCCCGGGGGAGAATTCCCCCAAGTATTGATTTCGTGCTTTTAACCCCTGAATCCCGCAAGGGGGCTGCTTTTCTTGATCATGCCCCGTCCTCCGTAGTCCCGCATGCGGGACGGAGGGTGGATCTTGCTCTTGATCTTGATCGCTTTCCGAAATGATGGCGTCTTGCCTTTATGGGGAGGGCATCGCATCGCGGGCGGCGTTCCCGGGCGGCTTGCCGAAAACCTTCGTCCGCAAATCCCGCAGCGCGTACAACTCTTCGGAATCGACCAGGCGCAGCTGGCGCGCGCCGGTCTTGCGCTTGGGACTGAAGCGATCGCGGTAGGCGGCAAAGACGCCCTCGACGAACTCCCGGCTCCCCACCGCCACGCCATCCGAGAAATACCGCACCCGCATGCGCAGGTAATCCGCGATGGGCAACCGCGCCTCTGCTTGTTCCAGTTCGGCCAGCTCGGCGGCCGACCTCGGGTGCGGCGCCCCCCGTCCTTCCGCGGTCTCCGCCCCGCCTTCCGGCTTTGGCCCAAACAACAATTCCTGATATTCCGCCGCCGCTT
>CAIPTQ010000188.1 GCA_903868035.1 uncultured Phycisphaerales bacterium | reverse complement strand
CATTAGCTGGCGTCGGTTTTCCAGCGGGTAGTTTTGGACGTGGTGAAATTGACGTGGACGGTGGAACCCTCGGGGGTGTAGGCGTCGAGGATGGCTTTGATCTGGTTTTCGCCCTGGAGGGTTGCGGTAATGGCGGTCTTGATGCGCTCGCAAGCGCGGTCGGCGATTTCGCGGTAGAGGACCTGGGCGGGAAAGGTGCCGCCGGAGCAAGAGAGATAGCCGCCGCCCAGCCACTGACGCACCACGCGCTTGAGCTGGCCGAATAGATAGAGCTTTGGCTCGGCGCCGGGGTCGCGGTATTTGGAGAAAAGGAGGTGTTTCGCCAGGTGGAAGGCGATGGTGGCCGGGCGCAGTCCGCTCAGGTGTTCAAGGGTGAGCGTATGGCCTTTGCCGACGATGCCTTCGACGACGACCATGGATGGCCCCACAAGGTCGGGCGTGAGGCGAAGCTCGGAGTCTTTGGTGAACCTGGCGGAGAGGCCGGAAGCTGGTAGCTCGACGCGGTAGCCTTCGACGCGGGGAAAGCGGATTTCGAGGGGATCCCGCTCCGGGCGGACGGCGCAGACGCGGACGGTGGGACGCGGCGGTTTGGGCGGAGCAATGACAGGCTTGGCGGTGAAATCGAACGGGATGCCGAGAATGTCGGCATATTCGACAGAGAGGAGGCCGCCGGGGTCGAGGTCGTAGGACTGGCGGCGGAGGGCGCGGCCAACGACCTGCTCACAAAGCAGTTGGGTGCCGAAGGCGCGGACGCCGAGGATGTGGGTGACGGTGTTGGCGTCCCAGCCCTCGGTGAGCATGGAGACGGAGACAACGCAGCGGATGGGCTCGCCGAGCTTGCCTTCCTTGCCGACGGTGTTCATGACCTCGCGGAGCAGGTCGGCGTCGGTGATCTTGCGGGCTTTCTCCACGTCGCCGCGTTCGATCATTTCGCGGCGGAAGCGCTCGACTTCGTCGGAGGCCATTTCACGGAAATCCTTGTCGAGGGCTTCGCCGGATTCGAGTTGCTCGCTGTCGATGAGCAGGGTTCGGGGGCGGGCGAGACGGTTGCCGTTGTCGTCGTAGTTGCGGAACAGGGCGAGACGGCCGGCGTGGTAAGCGGGGGTCTTGCCGTCCTCGCCCGGGCGGGTGAAGCCGGAGACGTAATCGTAAACGAGTTTGGAGGTGGAGGTGTTGTTACAGACGATGATGAAGACAGGGGGCACGCCGATTTGCTCCTGCTGCCAGAGAGCGTAGGTCTTTTCGTAGTGGCCGTAGAGGGCGTCGAGGGCGGTTTGGAGCTCAACCGGGAGGCTGAGCGGGTCAAGGCTGGCTGATTTGCCACGGCCTTTTTTGGGCATCCTTTTGCCGATGCATTCCCAGAGGTTGCGGTAAACGGGGACATCGGCGGTGGGGACGTTGTCAGCGACCGGAACGCGGGGCAGTTTGACGATGCCGCACTCGATGGCGTCCATGAGCGAGAAATCGCAGACGGTCCAGGGGAAGAGGGTGCCCTCGGCGTAACCGGAGCCGCGCAGGAAGAACGGGGTGGCGGAGAGATCGAAGATGGTGCGGACGTCGAGCTTGCGCTTGACGGCTTCGATACCGGAGATCCAGAGCCGGGCGGCTTCGCTGTTCTTTTCCGCCTCGTCCTTCTCCTCGGCGTCGAGGTCTTCCTCGCCGTTCAGCCCTTCGGGGGTGGCTTTGTGGCGGTAGCAGTGATGGGCTTCGTCGTTGATGACGAGGACGCTTTTGAGCCCCATCAGGTCGGGCATGACGCGCTGGAGCATCTGGCCGTCGGACTCGGTGGTTTGGAGGTCGGGGCCGCGGCCTTTGAGCAGGGCCCGGCCGACTTTGGAGACGTCCAGGCGCTCGCGCAATTTGAAGGCGTGGAAGTTGGTGATGACGATTTTGGCGCGGGCGACCTCGCCGAGCAGGTCAGCCGGCACCAGCTCGCGATATTTGTAGTAATTATCCGGGTCGCTGGGTAGCACGACGCGGAGACGGTCGCGGATGGTGATGCCAGGGGTGCAGATAAGGAATCCGCGGGTGAAGAGTTTGCTGCCGGGGCGGCGGACGGCGTTGACGGTCTGCCAGGCGATGAGCATGGCGATGACGGTGGTCTTGCCGGCGCCGGTGGCGAGTTTTAGCGCGATGCGGAACAGGCCGGGGTTGGCGTGCTCGTTGGCGGATGTCAGGTAGGCAAGGATTTGCTTGGGCCGGTCGCCCTGGTGCGGGGCGACTTCGGTGAGCCAGATGGCGGTTTCAATGGCTTCGATTTGGCAGAAGAAGGGCTTTATGCTGGCGAACGGGTAGCTGCGCCAGTGCTGGAGGAGGCGGGCGGTTTCGGGGGTGACGTGCCACTGGTCGGGATTGGGCAGCTTCCGCCATTGATCTACATACTGGCGGATTTCGTTGATGATGGTGTTGGTGTCGTACTGCTGCTCGGCGGTGGAAATGTTCTCCGGCTCGGGGAAAAGGATTTCGGTCTGCTTTTTGGCGTCGGCGCCCCGGCGCTTCTTGGGCTTGGGGACTGGGGTGATGAAGGAGGAGCGGCGGCGGGACTCGGTGATGTTGTTGGTGGGCTGGCCGTCGGCGTCGAGCTCCCAGTGGCGACCGGGGTAGGCGTAGGGGGCGTTGAGAATGGGTTGCTCGAAGAACTGGGTGGGCATTGGGGGGTGTGGTTACCGGCGCCGGTGGTACGCAGGCAGCGGCGTCTGGGGTACCTGGCGGGGCCCCGGAAGGGACACTTTACGGACTGGAGACTGTGCACGTGTGCCGCCCATGACGAAAAGTCGCGCAATGATGCGCCGAATTGGGGAAGGTTGAAAGGGGAAAGTAGAGGGCGGAAACGGTGCGGGGGTGGCGAAGACCCCTTGGGTTCGTGGAAGGGGGGCATTGGGGATGGGTGGGCCGGGTTCGCGAGCAGAAAATATCCCCGACTGGCGTCGGGGATGTCTGACCTATGCGGCCACTTGTTCGGCGGTGCGCGGCGGGCCGTCGTACTGGTGCGGGTT
>CAIPTQ010000187.1 GCA_903868035.1 uncultured Phycisphaerales bacterium | reverse complement strand
GTTGAGCGTAAGGAACGGAAGCGATACCTTTCAACTGGAACCCACATGAATCACGCGCCAACTGGTTTGAGCGCGTAAGCCCAGGGAGTGCAATCCCTGGGCTTGTTGGGGCGATTCAATAGTAATCCGCATGAAGTGTCAGATCAGGAATTGATTCAGGGCACGTCGCACCACTGGCGGTTCCAGTAGTGACCATCCCGGGAACCATCCATGCGCAGCAGGTTGAAAGTGATGTTGGTTCGCGCCACGCAGACGTGGTGGCGGCGCATGTGCCACGCCAGGAACGCCTCCGGATGAAAGGTGCCGCCAGCATCGAAATAGGTATCGAGGTCGCCGAAGCGCTCCGTATACAAGTCCATCCAGGCGGGCGGTCCGATGGCGAAACGGTCGTTGTAACCGTACCAGTTGGCGAATTTCGGGATATAGAGGAAGCGGGGGTCCAGCGAATCGAGGGGTTCCGGCGGGCGTGTGATCTCCATGTCGGCGCGTAGGCGGAGAATCCAATCATAAATGATGCCGGACTGCCGGCGCATTTGATTGACCCGCTGCAGCCCATAGAGTTGCCGCAGATCGCTCTGGATGCCGCGGGCTTGCGGACCGGTGCGCAGGAGGCCGGGCCCGACTCGGGCGAGATATTTTTCCTCCGGGAAGGTCTGGTCGGGCTCGGCCAGGAGGGCGGTGGGATGCAGAAGATCGCGGACGAAGGCTTCGCGCTGGGGCTCATTGAGGTAAAAGTAGATGTCCGGCTCGTAGCGCCCGAAGCACTCGCGCATCAGGGGCCACGTAAGGTCAAGGCGGCGGACCAGACCGGAGAACAGGAGAGCGACTTTCATCGGGCACCGTGCAAAGAATTCTCACTTGACCGGCCGGTGGCTGGCCAAAAGAAACAATCACCCAGTGAGGGTGCCTCCCACGACTCGTACGCCCGAAGCCGGTCCCGGCGCGGTGTGCGGATTGGGGTGGCGCGGCACGCGTACGTCGCGGAGTTGACAACCATACAGCGAGGGCGGCGGAGGATTGGGCACCGGAGCCTCGGGCGGACCCACGATAATGCATTCAAAAAGCATCATCGGCAACAGATCCGGTGAAAAGGCAAACTCGGTCCCCGGCCCCGGCGGGCGGAACGCGGGATGCTGATGGTAGAGCCGCGGGAGGTGGGATCGTTTTTCCAAAGCCTCGCGCGTGGCGACTTCGACGACCTCCGGGGCGATGTCCTTGACGCAATGGGGGCGTGCGAAGGGGCATTCCCAACTGCATAAAAAGCACGTGAGCGGGAGCGTAACAACGGAGGTGGAAGGGCTGTAGGGCAGGCTGATGCCGAAGTTGCCGCCGCCGTGGATGATGACGTTGGGCGTGTCCAGAGCGCAGGCGATATGCGCCAGGGGATGTTCGACACCCAGCGCCAGGCGGCACACCCGCAGCACCTCGACCATCTGGGGCCACGTCAGGCGGCCGGACCAATCGGCGGATTTGGCGCCGCTGTCTTTGAGGCACCGCTGGTTGATGGCGGCATCGGCGCCGGAGCCCAGCGCGACGACCTGCCAGGGGCCCGCGGCGCATACTTGTTGCAGGGCCAAACCCAGGCCCGGATAGGTTCGTGGGGCGTCTTCGCCACCGGCAAACAGGGCGATGGTGCGCGCGGGGTCCAGGCCGGCCTCGGCGAATAGTTTGGCCACGAAAGTCCTGGTTTCGGGGGCGGTGGCGGTTTGCGCCGGTGCCAGCACTTGCGATGGATAGGCCAGGAAGAGCCAAAGCGGCACCTCGCCCACCTTCACGGAAAGCCAGAAACGAGGGGGGCGGAAGAGCAGTCCGGCGAGATAGACGCCGATCGCCCATCCGCCGGTGAGGCGGGCTTCCAGTGTCTTGATAAAGGGCAAATCCTCCACGGGCGCGGGCAGCAGGGGCAGCCTGCTGCCGGCCAGGAGTTTGTGCCGCTGGCCGATTTCACTGCGGCACAGGTTCTGGATCTGATCGGTGGGGACATCGGCCAGTTGCCGGGCCAACTCGCGGCGCTGGCGGCAGAGCTGTTCCAAGATGCCGGGATCGGGTTTGGCCTGATAGGCGCGGAGCAGGGTCCGCAGGTGGTCGGCCGGCGTGGTATTTTCCGCCGCTGGTGGCCGGCCAAACGAAATGATCTGGCCGCCGGTCGCCGTGTTGGCCAGGACATGAATTTCCGGGGCTTGGGCGGGGGCGGTTTGAACCGTGGCGGGTGGGGCCGCCTTGAGGCCCAGGCGCGCCAGATCGTCGCCTGTGCCGTGGCTGACCTTGGCCAGAGCCGGCCCGGCCAGGGGCGTAACGGCGGTTGCGTTGGCCTGGCGGCCGGCGCTGCCGCCGCCGACGAGCGCGGCCTGGGGCAGAACCTGCGCCTGGCGGAGGAACGCGACCAGTTCCGCATGGGTGTTGAGGCGCACCAGGCGGCTGCCGGGGTAATCCCAATAGCCCACGCCGGCGGGCATGCGGAACTGCATGAGGGCCGAGGGCTTGAAGCGATTGATCTCGGTGAAGGTGCAGGTGTGGGCGCCGGTCCCCTTGCCGACGATGGCCAGGCAGTGGTTGCTGATGGAGGCCAGCACCAGAAGATTCACACGCGAGCAGTCAATGACGTTGGGCAGATGACAGCGGGGGTCGGCGGCGCAGTAGAAATTGAGGTCGGGGAAGGCGGCGGCCAGGGCCTGCATGTCGAACTCAAACCAGGACTGGGTGGACCGCGCCGCGCCGTTGTCGACGAAGATGGCGCGGTCGCGCACGGAAACATTCACCTGCGGGAGGTCGAACATGGGGACGACATTGCAGGTGAGCTCCAGGGGCAGGCCCTTTTCCTTGACCTGCCGGTTGAACACCGTCACGCAGTTGTGCCACTGGATGTCGTGGGTGTCAGGATAATGGCCGATCCACAGGTCGATGGACACGTGGCCGGGGGGGCACAGGACGGACAGGTCGCGGGCGGTGCCGTCGGCATGGGGCAGCACGAGGAGCTTGATGGGCAGGTCGCGGATGAGGAGTTCGTGGTTTTTCCAGCAGCACCAGGTGATGTCCACGTCGAAGCGGTCGAGCAGGTGGCGCACGATGGGGCGGCTCAGCAGCACATCGCCGTTGTGATAGGCGTTCCAGACAAAAAGCCGATGCGCTGCCATATCATGCACCTTCCTCAAGCAGACCCTGGCGGTGGGATTCCGCGCGGACCAGATGTTCGATCATCTGCCGGAAATCGCGCGTGGGCCGCCAGTCGGTGAGCCGGAGCAGCTTGGCGGGATTGCCGACCAGGCGGTTGTGGCTCTTGATGACCAGGCTGGAATCTTCGGATACGAAGCGCGACCAATCAAGGCCCAGCGCGGAGAACGCGGCGGCGGCGAAATCGCGGACGGTATGCGGTATGCCAGAGGCGATGATGAAATCCCCGGCCTCCTTGAGATTCAAGATCGCGCGCATGGCCCGGGTATAATCGGCGGCATCGCCCCAGTCAACGATGGCCGAGAGGTTGCCCAGGACGAGGTGGTCTTGCAAACCCCGGTGGATCGCGACGGCGGCGCGGACGATGCGCTGCGAGAGGAACTCGGGCGCACGGTAGGGTGATTCATGGTTGAAGAGGAACCCGATGGACACGGGGACGCCGTGCGCTTGGCGATAAAGCCGGCAACAGTATACGCCGGCGGTTTTGGTGATGCCGTAAACGCAGCGGGGATGCAGCAGGGCGTTTTCGTCGAGGTTGCGTCCGTCGGTCAGGCCGAAGACGTGCGATGAGGCCGCGTAGAAGACGCGGGCAGGGACGGGCATCCGGCGGCAGGCCTCAAGGAAGTGGAGAAACCCCTCGACATGAATGGCATGGCTCTTTCCGTAGAGGGCGATGGGGTCGATCAAAACCTGATCCTGGGCGGAATGATGAAAGGCCGCCAGATAGTAGATTTCATCGGGGACAAAGTGGCGCACGGCCTGCAATACCTGGGCGGGGTCCAGGATGTCCACGGGGGGGATGGCGGCGACGGGGCCGTGGGTGTCGATGGCTTGGCGATCGATGCCCAGAAGGGCGTAGTGATCGGCGGCGAGCTGGTCGAAGAGCAGCCGTCCGTCCTGTCCCCTGCTGCCGACGATGAGTGCGCGTTTCATGCGGAGACCGTCTCGATTGCGGGCAAGGGAAAGATCATTTTGCCGCCCCGGCCGAGGAAGGCCTGTTCGCGGGCGATGAGGTTGGACCGGAAATGCCAGGGGAGGACGAGGAAATAGCCGGGGTTCATGGCGTGGGCGTCGGCCTCGGAAATGATGGGGATGAGGGTGCCCGGGCAATAGCAGCCGAATTTGTCCTTGTTGACTTCGGCGATGAAGGGCAGCTCGCGCGGGGTGAGGCCGCAATACTGGAGAATGACGTTGCCCTTGGTGGAGGCCCCGTAGCCCAGCACGAGCGCGTTTTCTCCGCGGAGGCGGGCGAGCAAGTCCAGGAGCTCCTGGCGGTGGGCGACGGTGCGTTGGGCGAACCGCTGGTAAATGTCCGGCTGGTCCAGGGCCAGGGAATCTTCCTGGGCGATGGCGCGGGCGACGCTATCGCGGGTCGCGAGGGTGGAGCTTTGGTGGGCGGCGGTGATGGCAAAGCTGCCGCCATTGATGTCGTTGATCTGGACCTCGATGATGCGCAGGCCCGCGCGGGCGAGAGCCCACTTGATCTGGCGCAGGGCGTAGTATTCCAGATGCTCGTGACAGACGGTGTCATAGGACGTGAGGCGCAGCATGGTGGGGAGATAGCTCTGTTCAAAGTGCCAGATGCCCTCGGGCGCGAGAACCTCGGCGATCTGGCGGACGAAGGCGACGGGGTCTTCGAGGTCGTAGAACATGGCGATGGAGGTGATGATGTCGGCCTTTTGGGCGCCGAAGGCGGCGCGGACGGCGGCGGCGGAGAAGAAATCGGGGATGACCTGAATATCGGGGCGGTAGAAGGCGCGGAACTTGGCGGCGGTGGGGTCGATGCCGGCGAGGGTGGCGGCGCCCGGGGGATAGAAGGAGAGCGTGGTGCCGTCGTTGCTGCCAATGTCGATCACGAGGGAGTTGGGGTTGAGGGTGACGATGGTGCGGAGCTGGGCGACCTTGGCGCGGAGATGCTCGACCATGGACTGATTGAGGGAGGAGCGATAGCCGTAGTTGTCGCCGTACATTTCCTTGAGGTCGAAGGAATTGCGCAACTGCACCAGGCCGCAGTGGTCCGGGGAGGAGACGTGGCAGCGGACGAGTTCGAGCGGGCCGCAGGTGAGCTGGGTGTCCGGCCGGCGCGGGAACACGCCGGTGAGGGCTTGGTCGCCCAGGTGGAGGATGGAGCGCAGATCGCTATTGCCGCACATGCGGCAGCGTTCAATCCGTCTGATGATGGAGATCGCCATCCGTCGCCTTTCCGATCGCCTGGGGCGGCATGAGGGGAGGGATTTGGCCAACGGGCGCCAGATCACAGGGAGAACAGGGCCTCATGATGCCGCGGCGAACTTGGTTGCATGCCCGCTGAGAATACCGTCTGCCGGGAGCACAAGCAACGCCGTCCCGACGTTGCGGCAGGCGCCCAGGAGGCTTAGGGGTCGTACGACTTCTGCTCCCGAATGGACGAATTGAAACGCGTGTTGGCGGCATCCTTGACGGCGAACCGCAAGTCGTTGGTCGAGTAGGCCTGGCGGGCCAACTGGATGAAGGTGTCGTCGAATAGGCCCTGCTTTTCCCGGGCGCGAAGCTGGTCTTCGACGTCCCAGATCACCGAGTTGTGCCGGGTCAGGTCGCCGAGGAAACTCTCGTAAACGGCGGTGTCGCCCAGCAGTGCCGTCAGGCGTTCCAGTTCGTAACGCACATGCTGAACCTTGGCGGCATCGCGAATCCGTGCGAGCTTGATGCGCAGGATGGAAATCTTGTCCAAGACTTCGCCAAGTGAGACCGGGCAGGAGAGTTCCACAATAACGCCCTCATAGAAAGACGGTTCGCAAAGATGACGACCCACCATGGATATCGACATGCGGTGCGTGGCACTTGATTGGCATTGTAATCGGACCTTCCCCGGGAGTCGTCAGTTTGATCGGTTGCGAAATCGTCAGACCGTCACCGGCGCCAGGGTGGGGGCGTTGCGCTGGCTTTGCCAGTCGATGTGCATCCGCCAGTTGGCGTCGTCGGTGGTGGGGAAATCGGTGCGGAAGTGAACGCCCCGGGTTTCGGTGCGCAGGCCCGCGGAGCGGGCGACCAGCGTGGCCACCTGCAGCATGTTCTGCAGTTCCCAGCCGGTGGGGGCGTCGAAGATTTTGTCCAGCACGTAGCGCGACCAGAAGGAGATGATTTCGTTGGCTTCCTCGAGGTGCGGGCCGTTGCGCTCGATGCCGACGTTGCGCCACATGAGCGAGCGCAGGGAGGAGCGCACGTCGGCGGTGTCCAGTTCGGTGCGGCCGGAGGATTCGATCTCGATGGTGAGCTTGGGGGGGATGATGTCGCCGCCCCCACCCGTCTGCTCGGCGATGAGTTTGCCGGCATGTTCGCCGGCGCGCTTGCCGAAGACCAGGGCCTCAATCAGCGAGTTGCTCGCCAGGCGGTTGGCGCCGTGAAGGCCGGTATAAGAGACTTCGCCGACGGCATACAGGTTCGCAATGGAGGTCTGGCCCAGGAGATCGGTGACGACGCCGCCGACCATGTAGTGGGCGGATGGGTGGACGGGGATGGGTTGTTTGGCGGGGTTGACATCGAAGGAGATGCACATGTTGTAAATGCCGGGGAAGCGCTGGCGGAAGGCGTCCTCGGACATGTGGCGGGCGTCGAGAAAGACGTGGGTGAACTGGGTTTTGGCCATCTGGTGGACCATGGCGCGGGAGACGACGTCGCGCGGGGCGAGTTCGGCCATGGGGTGATAGTCGGGCATGAAGCGGTAGCCGTTGCGATCTATGAGCTTGGCACCCTCGCCGCGGACGGCCTCGGTGACCAGGGCGCGGGTGGCGCCGGCGATGTAGATCGTGGTGGGATGGAACTGGACCATCTCCATGTTGCGCGTGACGGCACCGGCGCGGAAGGCCATGGCCAGGCCGTCGGCGGTGGCGACGGCGGGATTGGTGGTTTCGCGGTAGAGCATGCCCGCGCCGCCGGTGGCGAGGATGGTCTTGCGGGCGAGGATCATAAAGAGGCCGCGGTCCTTGTGCCAGGCAAGGGCCCCGAGGCATTGGCCGTCCACGGTAACCAAGTCAAGGACAAAAGTCTGTTCGTGGATTTGGATGCGCGCGTGCTGGCGGGTCTGGCGGGCCAGCGAGTTGTAGAGTTCCTTGCCGGTGGCATCGCCCAGGGCGTGGATGATGCGGGGGAAGGAGTGGCCGCCCTCGCGGCCGACCGCCAAATCATCGCCGCCGCCCCCCCCCACCCCCGTTTGGCGGTCGAAGTGGGCGCCCCAGGCGATGAGTTCGCGGATGCGGTCGGGGGCGTCGCGGACAACGGTTTCGATGGCGGCTTGGTTGCCCAGGCCGCAGGCGACGGTCATGGTGTCCTGGATGTGGGATTCGAAGGAGTCTTCGGGTTTCCAGACGGCGGCGATGCCGCCCTGTGCGTAGTAGGTGTTGGATTCCTTGAGTTCGGTTTTGGCGACCAGCAGGACGTCGCCGAACTCGGCGGCGGCCAGTGCGGCGCGCAGGCCGCCGACGCCGCCGCCGATGACGAGGGCGTCGGTGAGGACGTGGGGGAGGCGGTGGGCCTTGAAAGGTACGAGGTAGCGGCGGAACATGAGGGTATAGGGTATAGGGTTTAGGGTTCAGGGTACAGAGGGGGAGACCGCCAAAGTCGTGCGGATTCGCGGTGGGGTTGGCGGTCTCCCCTAACAAAATACCCCAGTTTGCCATTTTTGGTATGTTTTTGCGAATGAATGTTAAGATAGGAAAGATGGATTATTGCCGTTGTATTCCGTTAGCTTCCTTGCTGTCGGGGTATTGGGCGCGGAGTTCGTCGAGAAGGGCTTGGGCGGCTTGGGGGCGGCTTAATTTCTGCTGGAGTTCGGCGGCCCGGAGGAGGGCGAGGGGGGCGGCGGGGCTGGCGGGGTAGTGGGCGGGGATGCGGAGCCAGACGGCGGCGGCGGGATCGAGTTGTTCCTGGCCTTCGAGGGCGAGGGCCTTGAGGGCGAACAATTGCACGGCGGATTCGCCGGTGGCGGCGGGCAGGAGCGCGTCGGCTTGCTGGAGGACGCGGTCGTAATTTTTGGCGCGCAGGGCGGCGTCGATCCCGGTTAGCGCGGCGGCGGGGATCGCGGGAGCAGTGGTGGGGCGCGGGTCTTCGGCGATGCCGGTGGAGAGTTCGCGGGCGACGCGGTCGGCGGACTGCTTGTCGCCGGCCTGGGTGTAAATTTCGAGGAGGAAGGTGCGGAGATATTTGCGGGCTTCGTCGGTCTTGGCGGTTTTTACGGCGGCGGCGACTTGGCCGGCGGACTCGGCGAGCATTTTGGAGCCCGGGGCGGGAAAGTGCGACGGGCGGACCTTCCAGACCGCTTCCGCGGGCGCGGCTTGATAAACGTCGAGGAACAGGACCACGGCATCGGTCCAGAGGCCGTTGCGGTCGAAGGGATCGATGGCGCGCCATTGGGCCAGGAGCTTGAGGTTGGGCTGGTTGATGGTGGGGATGAGGGCCTTGTAGAGCGCGGCGGCCTTGAGGGCGTCGGGGCGGGCCTGCTCGGCTTCGAGGAATTTGGGCCATTGGTCGAGGCGGAGGGTGGAGACTTCGGCGAGGTCGAAGAGTTTTTCGGCGCCGGATTTGAGGGTGAGGGAGAGTTTGCCGTCGCGGATGCCGTTGACGGCGCCGTCGTAGGGCTGGGTGCCGACGGTGATGGAATCGGCCGAGGCGGCGGGGGGAACGAGGGCGGCGAGCGCCAAGGCAAGAATGAGACGACGGGCGAGCATGGGGGGATTATACAGCAGTGGTTAGTGGTTACTGGAAGCATGCCCAATAGCCGACCCACGGGTCTTTTTATTGACTACCCCAACCTCCGCGCTAGAGTTTCTGCGACCGCCGCGGGAAACACATCTACGATTACCAATTCATAATTTTGTTGGACCCTTCCAAGGATACGACCCATGTTTCACAAGCACATTCGTTTGACCCGAGGGAGCATCAGGCTCGCCCCTCTGGCTTTGATCCTCGCGGTTAGCACCGCCCCCGCCGCCCTCGTCAACCCCGTCCCCTTCACGCCCAGCGTGCCCACCCTTCCCGGAGGGCCGATCGGTTTCGCCTATGCCGGCAATAAGTTTGTCGGCTCGGTACTCGACAATGGCACGGGCACGGGCTTGCTGTACTCCACGGATACCAGCGGCAATTACCAGGGTCTCTTCGGCCCCGGCGTCACGCTCAATCCCAACTTCGGCAGCGAACACTACGTCTCCAGCTCCGTCGGCCTCGGCGGCTTCCCCCTCCGCGATGTCTACGTCGCCTCCGGCAACAATGTCCACCACCTCTCCAACACCGGCGCGGACCTGGGCCTTGTCGTCACCGGTTCCTCCGGGGGCCTCAACGGCGACGTCCGCGGCATCACCTTCGACACCGTCGGCACCTTCGGCTACCAGATGATCGTCACCACCCACACCGGTTACGTCTACACCATCAACAACGCCGGCAATCCGTTCCAGATCGGCTTCACCAACGAGGACACCGAGGGACTGGACATCGCCCCCATTGGCTCCGGCGCCCACTGGGGCGGCCTCGACGGCGCGCTCTTCATCGCCTCCGAAGGCTCGGGCACCATCCGCGCCATCAAGCCCGGCTCCTTCGCCATGACCACCGTCGCCACGAACGTCAGCCATGCCGAACAACTCGACTTTGTGCCCCTGAACCTGGGCGCCGGCGGAACCCTGGAAGGCATGTATTCGGCCAACTACGCGCTCAACGTCCTCAAGGCCCCCGCTTCCGACTTCACCACCATGATCGGCGACATCATCGTCACCGACGAAATCAACCGCAACATTTACGACATCACCGCCCCCAACACCTTCACCACCGTGGGCCTGTTCCCCAACCAGCCCGAAGACGGCCTGTTCGTCACCGCCGCCATCATTGCCCCCGAACCGGCCTCGCTGGCGCTGCTGGGTATCGGCGGCCTGTTGCTGCTGGGCCGGCGGCGGGGTACGCAAATTATTGGACGCCGCGAATAATCCGGAGGACGTTCACGGTTTTTTCCGCGGGAACTTCGTGCTTCGTCTTCCCGCGTCATTTCCCTTTCGATCGCGGCGGCTCCTCCGCCATCTCCCCATCCTTGCGCAACACCACATACCGCATCGCCTCCCACCCTAAAAATGCCGACGCAGGCCCCGCCAGGGACTCGCCGTGCAACTCGGTAAACCCCGCACCTTTCAACTCCTCCGTCGTCACCACAAACCAATTCTGCGTCTGCCGGTTATCCCACACCACAATCGAACCCCCGGGCAACCCCCGCAGTGTGTGCCAGCACTTATCCCGATCCGTCTGAATATCCACCAAGATCGGGTCATACGGCGGAAAATCCAGCACGGCCGACACGATCTGATCCGCACAGACCAACTTACCCCCCGGCGCCGGCAGATGGTTCTCCCGAATAAACCGCGCACAGCGGATCATCGGAAAGCACTGGTAATGCTCGTCGATCACACAATAATGCCCCAGCGCCCACAACCCGCACACCGCCACGAACCCCGCCAGGGCCGCCTTGCCGCTCATCCACGCCGGCCGCTTCCGCCCGGGCATCGTCTCACGCATCGCCCCCCATCCCCGCAGACAAATCACGGCCGTCATCGGCGCCACGCACGCCAGCAACCGCACCAAGCCATAGGAGGCAAACCACCCCCGCCAGAACAGAATCGAATGCAGCCCAAACACCAGCAGCCATGCCCCCGCCACCAGCAGCCATCGCTTCTCGCGCTGCCGCCCCACCCGCCATAAACCGCGCACAAACAGCACCAGCAGCGGAAGGCCACAATAATCCGGCCACCGTGCCGCGTAATACCACCACGGCCCCTGCAAATACCTACCCTGCCGCAGCGGCCAACTCCACTTGCCCCACACCATCGCCCAATCCGAGCAATTGATCCGGGTCAAAATCGCCCACGCCGCCAGCCCCAGGGTCATCACCAGAAGCGTCAGCCCTTTCCGGCCCCATCCGATCCGCGGGGTACACAACACCATCACCCCCCACATCGCCCCGAAGAAAAAACCCTCCGGCCTGAACAGGGGCAGAAACCCCACCACCAGCCCCGACCAAACCAGCCACCCTCCCAGCCATAACCGCACCGCCACCACCACTCCCAGCGCCAGCGCCATCTCGGTCATCGTGTCCGCGGCGAGGGCAAAGACCGGCGTCTGGAACAACAACATAAACGCCGCCGCCCACGCCCCCGGCAGGCGCAGATCTTCCGCCAAGCGAACGGTCTGCCACGCGCAGGCGATCGTGATGCACGCACTAAACAGCCGCGCGACCACAATCCCATGGGGCGCGAAGAAACTCAGGGGAATCGTGTACCCGGGCCGCGACCAGGTGGAGAGGGCTTCGGCAAGGTTCCGCGAGGCATTCCGCGCGTTAAAATAATGCAGGACCGAATCGCCGTCACCCGTAAACGGAAATAAAAAGATCCAGAGCGACAGGAGTGCCAGGATCGTCAGTGAGAGGGCGATCATACGCCCCCATCCCAGCCGGTGTGGGACGGCGTCCAGACGTGCTTGATCCCCCCCGGTTTTTATTGATGGTTGGCTCATCGGGCCTTCGCGCAGGCAAAATATGGAGTTTACCGCCACCCTTTCCCCGCCGCAATAAACGCAATAGCTTTGCCGGTAAACTCGCGGGCCGCCTTCGGGCCGCAGCTTCCGTGGTTCCCCCTATGCCGCTAATATTACCGCTTTCAAACCCTGAGGTGCCCTATGAAAGTAACCGCATTCAACGGCAGCCCCCGCCACAACGGCAATACCGCCCTCCTGCTCCGCAAGGCCCTGGAACCCATCGCCCAGGCGGGGATTCAGACGGAGTTGGTCCAGGTCGGCGGCACGAACATCCACGGGTGCCGGGCGTGCATGCAATGCGCCCAGCGCAAGGACCGCCGGTGCGCCTGCGATGACGACCCGCTGAACAGCTTTCTGGCCAAGATGCTGGAGTCCGACGGCATGCTGCTGGGGTCGCCATCGTACTTCTGCGGGGTGACGCCCGAGCTCAAGGCCCTGATCGACCGGGCGGGCTATGTGGCCGCGGTCAATGGCCGGATGCTGGCCCGCAAGGTGGGCGCGGGCGTGACCGCCCATCGCCGCGCCGGGGGCACGCACGTGATGGAGGCGATCAACCACATGTTCCTGATGAACCGCATGATCGTCCCGGGTTCGACGTACTGGAACTTCGGCGTGGGCCGGGAACCCGGGGCGGTGGCCAACGACCAGGAAGCGCTGGCCAACATGCAGGATTTGGGGGAGACGTTTGTGTGGCTGCTGCGGAGGATAGCGGCGTAGGGAAGGGCTGGTGGATTTTACAAGGCGCTAAGTGATGCGTCTGGCCCATGCATTCTTCAAAGCCACGATAGTCTGCAACTTTTCCGCCGAAACAAATCGCCCTTCACAAGCCGCCGCTACTTCCAACTCAAACTCCCGGCCCCTGCGAACCACCAGGACGTGCATGAAATCGACGCACGCATAACAGGGTCTGTCGAAACCCGTGTCCGGATCGCCTCCGCGCCGCCGGAGCCACTTCATCATGACATGCCTTCGTGGGTCGGCGGCGGTGATCGTGCTGCTGATGCCTACGAGGGGAATCAAATCGCCAACCTGCATCGTATCCGGCGTGTATAGCACAATGAAGTAATGGGGATGCGTAACGCGCCCCGTGGAACTCAACGGTTGGTCAACCTTGACGATGGAACCCGGTTCAAGCGTGGTGGCATCGGTGCGATATTCCACGGCCTGCAACCCCTATTCTTCGGTTTCCCAATACGCGGCCGAAGTCGTGTCGCGCTTAAAGTCAGCCATGAATGCGGTCAAATCCAACGTCTTGCCGATTGCTCTTCTCTCCGCCCGGTCCTTTGCCGTGGCAATCGCCTTGGCCGATGGTCTCCGCTGGCCCGCCTTGACGGTCAAGGTCTTGTTCTTACCGATCCATTTTTTCGCAGTAGTGCTCATGACGACATTATCGTCACATACCTTTGGGATTTCAAGGCATTCCATCCGCCATCCGCCATACGCCACTCAAATTCAGGGCTTGAGAAGGGAAATCCCGACACCCTTGTGTCCCAACAGCCGACGAGGCGTCGGCGGTGTCTTCATGACTCGCTTACCCGTCCGGTTGTGTTATTATTCAACCCATGGCCACGCTCACTTACCGTACCGCCGGCGAGTCGCACGGACCCGCCTTGATCGCGCTGATCGAAGGGATGCCGCACGGGTGCCCCGTCGATGAGGGACTCATCAACCGCGAATTGGAACGCCGGCAGGGCGGTTATGGACGCGGGGGGCGGCAGAAGTTGGAGACGGACAAGGTGGAGTTTTTGGCGGGGGTGCGATTGGGGAAAGCCATTGGCTCGCCGATGGCGCTCATGGTGGCCAATGTTGACAGCAGGTTGGACGATCCTACGGCGACGCCGCCGCTGCATCGGCCGCGGCCGGGGCATGCGGACCTGGCGGGGGCGGTGAAGTGGCTGACGGACGATTGCCGGGAGGTGCTGGAGCGGGCCAGCGCGCGGGAGACGGCCGTGCGCGTGGCGGCGGGGGCGGTGGCGAAGTGTTTACTGCGGGAATTCGGGATCGAGGTGTTCGGGTTTGTGCGGCAGGTGGGCGAGGCGCGGGGCGAGTTTGCCGTCACGCCGGAGAATTGGCGCGCGCTGCTCGCGAAGCGTGACGTTTCGGAAGTGTACTGTCCCGATCCCGCCGTGGATGCCGCGATGAAGGAATTCATCAACCAGCAGAAGATGGCCAAGGACACGGCGGGGGGGATTGTTGAGTGCCACGTGTTTGGCTGCCCGGTGGGGATCGGCAGTTGCCTGACGTGGGACGGGCGGCTGGATTCGCGGATTGCCGCGGCGGTGGTGGGCATTCAGGCGTTCAAAGGGGTGGAGATGGGGCTGGGTTTTGAGGCGGCTGCGCGTCCCGGCTCGCAGGTGCATGACGAAATCGGCTTCGACCCCGCTCAGGTCCATACCCCCAGCCTGGGCTATGTTCGCCGGAGCAACAATGCCGGCGGGCTGGAGGGGGGCATGACCAACGGGCAGCCGGTGGTGGTGCGCGGGGCGATGAAGCCGATCAGCACGCTGGGCAAGCCGCTGGCGTCGATCGATCTGCGCACCAAGGCGGCCTCCGAAGCGGGGTGGGAGCGGTCGGACATTTCGGCGATCTCGGCGGCCAGCGTCATCATGGAAAACGTGATAGCCTTTGAGATTGCGCGGGCCATGGTGGAAAAGTTCGGGGGTGATTCCATCGCCGAGATGCGCGCCAACTACGACAATTACCTGAGTGCCGCACGACAGTTGGGCAATGGTTAAGTGGTTAATTAGTTAGGAGCGCCGCCTTTAGGCCGGCGCGGTTTCTGGTGCCCATTCCACTCCCGCATAAATCTCCGCCAGCGGAAGCTCAATCCCCAGTCCCGCCAGTTTGGCACGCGCCCCCAGCCCCGAAAACACCGTGAACACCCACGTCCCGTCCGCCTGCCGAAAGAACAACTCCACCCGCGGCACATCCTGGCTGACCAGTACGTATTCCTCCAGCGTTTCAATCTGCCGATACCGCGTAAACTTCTCGCCCCGGTCGTAGGCCTCCGTGGATGGCGACAGCACTTCCACCAGCACGCGCGGATTGGTCACCGTTTCCAACGCCTCATCATTGGGGTCAATTTGCGGTTCCCCGCAGATCACGCTGGCGTCGGGATAGGTGTACAGCGGCGTGCGCGGTATCCGCACCCGCAGATTGCTCTCCAATGCCCGGCAAGGCTTGCCCTTCAACGCGTTTCTGAGTTCGCCGATCAAATTCGCCAGGATAAGGCTGTGCTTATAGCTGCCTCCCGACATCACCAGTATCTCGCCATCCCGGTACTCGTGCCGCTCGTGCGCGGCACGCTCGAATGCCAGGTATTCACTGATCGTGTATCGACTCTTCTTCTCTAGCGGCATGCCCATGAACGTATTCTCCATTGACGCTGGTTCCCATGAATCATACCACGCGGCCCACTGGATGGCGAAAAATGTCAGAGTGGGCGGCTCGTCGCGTCTTCATCATCACTCACCCGATACAAACTCCGTCCACAGATATAAACTGGCTGAAATATAATTTTTGTGAATGTTGGCGCGGCGAAATGGGGGACGGGACAGTGATAGAATATTTGATTTTTGCGGATGAGCGTGCAACGATCAATGACCGATTTCGCAGCAATCCGCACTGCCACAGATGCTCAAGCTCCCCGTGGTCGCCGCCGAGGGTCGCGAGATCATGGACTGACCAGGCGCGCCGTTGAAATCGTAGGCATCCAGGAATCCCAAGAACAGGCGCGTGGCTGAGTCAGGAATATGAAACATCTGAACCTGCCCCGTACCACCACATTCATCCCAGATACATCCGCTCGGTGGGCATTACCGGGGGAATGCCCCAGGCGCGGCCTTGGATATCCTCCGGGTAGAGGGCGAAACCGGGGGCGATTTCGATGACGCAGTCGGGGGTGCCGTCGTCTTTGCGGGGGATGGTGACGCCGGCGGCTTCGAGCCATTGGGCGTTGCGCTGGGTGGTCCAGGCCTCGCTGGTGGCCGGCGAGTCGATGCCCTCCGCCTGCTTGATGGGGGCGAATTCGTCGAGGCGGTCGGTTTCGTAGATGATGCTGGTGCGCGTCAGCGGCAGGCCGTCGAAGACGAAGGTTTCGAGTTTGACGGCATTGGGATGCCGGGGCTTGTGGGGCGTGCCGGTGTCCAGGTCGATGCAGGCGATTTTCTTCTCGGCACGGTGGAAGGGCAGGGCAAAGCCCCCGCCGGAGTTGATCTCCTCCACGAAGTCCACGCGAATGGCGTGCAGGGCGATGGAGCCGGCGCGGAAGCGGAGTTCGCCGTTGGGCAGGCGTTGTTCGGCGAGGTCGTCGGGGAGGTCGGAGTATTCGATGACGGTCATCTTGCCGTCGAGGAGGCAGAAGTTGCCGAGTTTTTCCTTGCCGAAGGCTTTGGGGAGCATCTTGCTGGACATCTGGGCGCCATCGAGATCATGCAGGCCGATGAACATGGGGTCGATGCAGCGGACGATGGGGTTATCGACCTGGAAGTAGGAGATTTGGGTGATGCCGCGGCGTTTCATGTCGGCAATGGCCCCGGATTTCCAGAGGGCCATGAGGGAGCCGCCGTGGCCGTTGGGGGAGAGGGCCAGCGAGTCCTGGCGTTCGAGGAGGACTTTGCCGTCGAAGCCGATGGCGGGCATTTGGTCCTGGGGGAAGAAGACGACGTTGTCGGGCTTCATGCCGAAGAAGTTGTTTTGTTGCCAGAAGGCGCGGGTGGGGGCGTCGTGTTGGGGGGAAGTCATGATGTAGAAGGCGATGTCGTGGCCGTAGCGCTCGCCGAGGGCCAGGAGGTACTCGGCGAAGCACTGGAAGAGCGGCTTTTTCTGCACCGGGGTGGCGGGGAAGGTGCCTTTGGGGCCATCCCAGCCGAGGCGCGTGCCCTGGCCGCCGGCAACGACGAAGGCGGCGATTTGGCCCTGGCGGAGTAGCTCTTCGCCGCGTTTGAAGGCGGCGGCCATTTTGGCCTGGCGGGCGGGGTCGGCGGGCTTGTTTTCGTAGTACGGGGCGGGTTGAACAGCACCCGAGATGGTGAACTTGGCGGGGTGTTTGACGATTTCGTGGACGAGGCGGTCGATGAGGGCCCAGTCGAGGGATTCGAGTTGTGCGGCGAAATCGGCCTGCTGTTCGGGGGTGAGGTGCTGCCAGAAACGGAAGACGTGGGCCTGCCCGATGCGGTTGAGGCGTGCGGCAAGGTCCGCGTACTTGATTTCATCCATATAGCCCATGGCGGCAAATCTCCGAAAAATGCCGGGGCATCATATACGGGGTGGACGTGGGGAGTACAGTGTTCAGGGTTGCGGGTGTTCAGGGTTGCGGGGTTCCGGCACGGTGACATGACGGACCGTAAACTGCCGTTCCAGCGGCATGTCGTTCTCCAGCGCCTCGGCGATTTCTTTAAGACCCGCCACGATTTTCCGCCCGGCCTTGGTCAGTTTCGGCGTGTGTTTATTCATTATCGGTATCCCGCCGTGGGGTGGGTTTACACCCGGAACATGCCCCGCCCCTTGGCGGTTTTCATCGACAGCTTGAGCGACGAGTGGACGGGAGCCATCCGCGCCTGCACGCGCGCCGCGGTCCGCGCCGCCCGGCTGGCGCGCAGCCGCGCGGCCTGGCTGAATCGATCGGCGACCTGTTCGACCGTCAGCCACTCGACATTCTTGCTTTCCACCTGCCGCAGGGCCATGTCGCCCTCGTAGGGGTCCCACATGCCCAGGCAATCGGAGACCATGACGACCTTATGCCGGCGGGCGAGCAGGCCGAGCACGGCGGTGCGGACGGTCCATTCCAGGGGCGCGCCGGCGATAAGGAAGGCGTCCACTGAGGATTCCGACAGGAGGCGGTCCAGCCGGGGGCACTCGAACAAATTCAGGCTGGGAAGATCAAACACATATTGCTGCGTGGTGCGGAATCCGTCCACGGGCAGATCGGTGCCGCAGTCGAGGACCCACTCGCGGCGTTTGCGCAGATAGGTGAAGGGCATCTTCTGATAGCCCGGCGCGGTGGGATGGCAGATGAGCTTGCCCGGGGCGCCTTCGCCGTTCCGCGAACCGAGCCCCATGCTGGTGCGTCCCGGCGTCATCTGATGGTGGAAGCGCGTGGAGATCACCGGCACCTGGTTGCGCTGCGCGAAGACGAACAACTTCCGGAGCGGCTCGTACAACTTCTCCGGCTGGAACACCGCGGCGGCACCGTCAGGCGCAAGCAGATCGCGCTGCGTGTTCAAATCGAGAATCACCGGTCCGGGAATCGTAAACATCGCACCGCTCCTTTGTCGGCGGCCACCCCCGCGTACGCCTGATGGACATACCCCAATATGTTTCATCGGCGTTCGCATCAATTGACTATATGCTTCTTTTTCCGGTCTTTTCGGAATTCTGGGAAAAAGTATTTTTTCCATTCAAGATTGCGAATCGCTTCACAAAGGATGTTCATGCAGGTCTTAACATGGCTGGCGATATTCGCGATTAGAGCTTTTTGGGGGCGGGTTCACTTCGTCGCGCGGGCCAGAAACGCCGCGAGTTCCTTCTTAAGTGCATCGCCGGAGGCTTCAAAAAAGTCGTTGTGGTCGGCATTGGGCGAGGTAAAACGTGTGAGATTGCTCGGGCTGCCGCCATACGCGGCGGTGACGCGGTCGGAATGATCGCAGGGGATGAGCGTATCGCTCTTGCCGTGGCCGACGAAAAAGGGGAGCGCGAGGTCGTGGAGTTTATCGGTGGAGAGAAAGCGGTGTTTCAGGAGGAGGGAGATGGGGAGGAAGGGGTATTGGGCCTGGGCCAAGTCCACCAGCGAGGAGAAGGTGCTGAAGGTCATGAGGGCGGCAATGGTGCCGTCGCCGCGGTGGCGGTGGACCAGGTCGATGGCCACGCCCCCGCCCAGGGACCAGCCGGCGACGATGATTTTGCGGTGATCGACGTCGGAGCGGGTGAGAAGGTATTGGTAGGCGGCCTCGGCGGCATCGTAGCAGCCCTGCTCGGAGGGCGTGCCGCCGGACATGCCATAGCCGGGGTAGTCGATGAGCAGGCAGTGGCAGCCCAACTCGCGGAAGAGGCCGGACTGGAGGGAGTTGTAGTTCATGCAGTCGCCGTTGCCGTAGAAGAAGAGGACGGCGGGGCGGGGGGCATCGGGGCGGGTGGCGGGGAGGGTGGCGGGGGCATGGGGGGCGAGGCGCGGGGGTTCGGCCTTGCCGAAGAGGGCGACCAAGGGGGTGCCATCGGGGGTTTTGAGGTACACGAGTTCCTCGCCGGCCTCCGGCTTAGCCTGGGCGTCGGCGGTGCCCTGCCAGGAGGAGCCGGGGAAGATAAGCTTGGTTTGGAGCAGGTACAACACGACGCACACCAGGAGGTAAATGAGCGCCAAGGACCGCAAAAGCCGTTGGGCGATCCGCCAGTAGCGCTGCCGGGGGGTGATTGTAGCGGGAATGGCCGGGGCGGTGGGCATACGACTCCCAGATGAGACCAGCGGCGCTCGCCGCCAACTCGTGGCGCTTATCTATACGCTCGCCGCCGCTCCCCGGTTCGTCCGCCCCCCCCGGCAGGCGCGATTCTCTATTGGCGCGGGCCGTTCTATAATGCGGCCACCGCGCCCTGGAGATCGCACGCCATGCCCCAAACTCTGGACCTTCCCCCCGAAGTGACCCCGGCACAACTGGGATACGCCATGCCCGCCGAGTGGGAGGCACATGCTGCCACGTGGATGGCCTGGCCGCACAATCGGAAGGATTGGCCGGGCAAGTTTGCGCCGATCGTCTGGATTTATGCCGAGATCGTGCGCTTGCTGGCGCAGGGGGAGCGGGTGCATCTGTTCGTGCAGCCGTCGAAGGGGGATCGTATGGCCCATGCCGTGCGCGACATTCTGGCGAAGGCGGATGTCAACCTCGCCCATGTCACGCTGCACGCGCAGCCCACCGACCGCGTATGGATGCGCGACAGCGGCCCGATCTTCGTCACCAGAAGAAGCAAGAAGCAAGAAGCAAGAAGCGCCCTTGCGAAGCCCGCGTTGGCGCTCGTCGATTTCAAATTCAACGCCTGGGCCAAGTACGACGACTCCGCCCGTGACGACGCCCTCCCGGCCGCCGCCGCCAAAATCCTCGACGTTCCCCGTTTCACCGCCTTGGGCGCCAACAACCGGGGCGAACTCCAGCGTTTCGTCCTCGAAGGCGGCGCGATCGACGTCAACGGCAAGGGCACACTGCTGACCACCGAAGAATGCCTGCTGTCCAAAATCCAGCAGCGCAATCCGGGTTTCACGCGCCAGCGCATCGAACAAACCCTCCGCGATTACCTGGGCGTGGAGCAAGTCCTCTGGCTCGCCGCCGGCATCGCGGGCGACGACGACACCCACGGCCATGTCGATGACACCGCCCGCTTTGTCAATCCCGCCACGATCGTCGCCTGCGTCGAGTCCAACCGCCGCGACGCCAACTACGCCCCGATGCGGGCGAACCTGCGGCGCCTGGCGCAGATGCGCGACCCGCGCGGGCAGCCGTTCACCATCGTCGAACTGCCGCTGCCCGCGCCGGTATACTTTGACGGCCAGCGGCTGCCCGCCAGTTACGCCAACTTCTACATCGCCAATGCCGGCGTGCTGGTGCCCGTATTCAACGACCCCGGCGATCCGGCCGCGCTCCGGATTCTCGAGCAATGCTTCCCGGACCGGCCGGTTATTCCCGTGTATTGCCGCGATTTGGTGTGGGGCCTGGGGGCGCTGCATTGCCTGACCCAGCAGCAGCCGGCCACGCCGCGGGAACGGTCACGTTGACAGGTTGGCGGAAACACGCGCCGCGCCGGCGGGGCGCAAAGAAAAACCCGCGGGTTTTCGTGCCGCGGGTATGGGCTTTCCAGGGAAAGCGCAACGGGTCATTTCTTCTTGGATTTCTTGACGGCCTTCTTGGCGGCTTTCTTCTTTGCCATAGCGATAACCTCCTTTCAGTGGATCCTGCAAGAACGGGAAATGTCATCGACCCATGTAAGCGGGTCATTGTGTTGGCGTTGCGGCGGGGCGGGATTGCGCCCGGATATGCGTGTCATGCAAATTCTTATCGATACATTGTGAAGCCGGGAAGATGTTTGGTCAATGAAAAAATCGCGAAGATTTTTTTTATTGCGCTCTTCGATGATCCGGTTGTGTCCGCGCCGGCGGTCCGACCCGGCCGCCCAGCAGGCGCTTCCTGCCGCGCGGGAACACACGCGAGCGATCCCGCTGCCGCCGGCGGGCGGGACGCCCGCGTTATCGCGCCAGGCCCAAAGCGCGGAATTGCCGGAGCACCAGATCCTCAAAACTGCGGGCCGTGTTGGCCAGCACATAGGAGCAGCCGGACTTGTGGGCGAAGGCCTGGATTTCGCCCAGGAACGCGCCCAGGCGCCGGGCGTACGCCTGCATCACCTGGCGGTTGGCCGAGACATCCACGCCCGCCTTGGTCTCCATATCCACCAGCCGGACATCCCCCAGCAGTTCGGGGTTGAGCTCCTCGGGGGCGAGGGTCTGGGCCAGGACGACATCATGCTTGCCGTAGCGGAGGCGCTTGACGCCCTCCTCGAAGCCGTTTTCCGCGAGCAGGTCCGAGATGATGACGACCAGGCCCGCGCGGGTGGTGCGGAGGGCGAAGCGCGACAGCGAGGCGTTGAGGTCGGTCGCGCCGGCGGTTTTGAGGGTTTTGAGGTGTTCCATGAGGCGGAGGATGCCCGGCTTGCCGCGCATCGTGCCCGAGGAAGCCCCCAGATAGGTGTCGTTTTCGGTGTCGATGGCCAGGGTGGTGAAGGTGACCTTGTCGGTGTTGGCCAGGGCGATGTAGGCCAGGGCGGCGGCCAGGCGGCGGGCGTAATCAAACTTGTTGGCCCCCCCCCCTCCGCCCCCCGCGCCCCCGCCGCCGCCATAGTTCATCGATTCGGAGCAGTCCAGCAGGATATGCACCGCCAGTTCCTGCTCCTCGACGAAGAGGCGGAGCATCAGCGACTCAAACTTGGCGTAGGCGTTCCAGTCGATGCGGCGGAAGTCGTCGCCCTGGACATAGGGGCGGAAATCGGAGAATTCGACGGAGGCCCCATGGACGGTGGAGCGGCGCTCGCCGCGGGTGTCGCCGCGGAAGAGCTGGCGGGCCACGAGGGTGAGCATCTCGAGCTTTTTGAGGAAGGAGGGATCGAACAAGGCGTCAGGCATGGCAGGGAACGGAGCCTTTCTTCCGCGGCACGCGCGGGGGTGGGGGGCCGGGTCAGCGCTGGTAGATGGGAAGATAACGGTAGGGGACGGTGAGGGCGAGGATGGCCATGGCGGTGCAGTAGGGTTCGCTGCTCTCGCCGCCGCTCCAGGAGCCGTCGGCCTTCTGCCGGGCGCGGATGTCCGCGGAGATATCCCGGTTGAGGATGGTCCAATATTTGCCGCCCAGTTGCCAGGCGGCCTGGGAGCAGTAGTAGACTGTGTAATAGTAATAGCTGTCGCCGGTGATTGGCCGGTGGACCGTGCGCAGCAGATAGTCGCCGCCGGCCTTGACCTCGTCATCGGTGGCATGGCCCATCAGGGAGAGGGCCAGCACGCCGGTGCCGGTGCGGGCGGCGTTGGCGCCGGTGTTGCCAACATAACTGAACCCGCCGCCATTGAGGGGGGAGACGGCGCGGTTTTTGATGTAGGCGATGCCGTCGTTGAGGGCTTTTTCGGGGATGTTGGCCCCGGCATTGGAGGCGCCGCGGAGGGCCATGAGCTGCCAGCCGGAGACGGAGATATCAGAATCGGAGGCCTTAGGGGTATAGCGCCAGCCGCCCTTGTCGTTGGCGGATTTGGGAACGAGCTGGGCCTCGAGGATGACGCGGACGGCCCGGGAGATGGCGCTTTGGACCAGGGCCTGCCGGCGCTCGTCGAGCATGCCGTAGGCTTCGCACAGCGCCACCGTGCAGATGCCGTGCTCATACATGATGCTAGTATTCGGCTGGCCGATGGCGCCGTCCTTGGCCTGCAGCGAGAGGATCGCATCCACGCCGCGGCTGATGGTGTCGCCGTAGGGGCCCTGGCCGGGTACGTGGCCGCGCGCCATGAAGGCCATGGTGGACAGGCCGGTGGCGGCGGCGGTGGCGCTGGTCGCGATGTTCCAGCGGCCGTCGGGCTGCTGGGCTTTGGCGAGCCATTCGAGCCCGCGATCGACGGCAAATTCGACTTCCCGGGGAATGGGCTCATCCTCGGCGCGGGCCGCGGGCACGGGGACCGCACCGAGCGTTGCGGCCGCAAGCAGCACCATGCCGGCATGCCAGGGGCGCTTGTTCACGGCGCACCCCCCTGCGTGCCGCTTTGGGACTGCATCCGGGCGATGCGCGAATAATAGTTTTTGATCATATCGCGATAGCCCGGAGGTCCGGGTTGCTGTGCCGAGTGCAGGAGTTGATCCTGCATTTCCGGCGGGAGCTTGATCCAGTCGGAGGGTGCGACGCCGACTTCCTGGACTTCCTTGGGAACGACGTATTCACGGCCGTTCAAGGTGACTTTGATACCCGAACCGCCGCCACCGGGCGTTCCGGGTGGTCCGGATTGGGCATCGGCAGGTCCACCGCCGGGTTGACCTCCGGGCGGTCCGGCCATTCCTGGCGGACCGTTTGGTTGTCCACCGGGCATGCCATTGGGTCCTGGTTGGCCTGCCATTCCCGGCTGACCGCCGGGTTGTCCACCGGGCTGGCCATTTGGTCCAGGTTGGCCTGCCATACCCGGTTGCGCGCCGGGCTGACCGCCGGGTTGTCCGCCGGGTTGAGCGCCGGGTTGTCCTCCGGGTTGGCCGTTTGGCCCAGGTTGGCCTGCCATACCCGGTTGCGCGCCGGGCTGACCGCCGGGTTGTCCGCCGGGTTGAGCGCCCGGTTGCCCTCCGGGCTGGCCGTTTGGTCCAGGTTGACCTGCCATTCCCGGCTGACCGCCGGGCTGCGCGCCGGGTTGCCCACCAGGTTGTGCGCCTGGTTGTCCCGCCATCCCCGGTTGCTCACCGGGCTGTGCTCCGGGTTGACCGCCCGGTTGAGCACCCGGTTGCCCGTTGGCGTTTTGCGGTTGTCCTCCGGGTTGGGCGCCCGGTTGCGCTCCAGGCTGGCCATTCTTATTGTTCATGAGCTGCCGGGACGCCTCTGCGAGTTGCTCGGCGGCCTGCTGGGCCGCAGCGGGTTGGCCTCCGATGGCCTGCGATTGCGAGGCGCGTGCCGCCTGCACGGACTGGGCCGCCGATCCGCCGGTGGGCGCGCCGTTGCCGGGTTGTCCGCCATTGGGTCCGGCATTGCCCGGCGGGTTCGCCGGCTGCGTGCCGCCGGCCACCGCATTCTGCGGCGGCTTGGGCTGGCCGTTATCGCGCGCCCGCGGCTGACCCGTCAACGCCTCTTCCGCCGCCGCCAGTTTGTCGGCCGACTGCCCCTGCTGGGCGGCGGCATCATTGGGATTCAAGCCCCGCATGGCCTGCTCGGCCTGGCGCTGCGCCTCGGCGGCCTGCTGGAGCTGCTGGGCCGCCTGTCCCGCCTTGTCCGACTGCTCCGGCGCCGCCCCCTTGGTTTTCTGCTGCACGTCCTGGGCGTCGCGGGCGGCGTCATCGATGCGGCTGGCGAGTTCGCGCTGCCGGTCGGCCGTGCTGGCGGCGTTGGCCTTGGCGGCGGCGGCGGCCTCCTGCGCTTTGGCCAGAGCCAGGGCCTGATCGGCAAGTTCCTTTTGTCTTTGGGCCAGCGCCCGCACCTGGTCGGCGGCCTTGCCGGAGGCATCGGCGGCGGGGGGTTGCATGGCGCCGTTGTTCAGGGCCGCCTGCTCGAGTTGCGCGGCCTGGGCGATCCGGTTGGAGGCATCGACAAGCTGTTGCTGGGCCTTGTCGGCCTGGCCCTGCTGGGCGGAGGCTTTGGCGAGGTCCGCGGTCTTGCCGGCGTTTTGTGCGGCGGTCAGCGCGGGGCTGTTGGGGGGCAGGTGCTGGGCCATCTGCTGGGCGGCCTGCTTGATCTGGTCGGCGAGCTTCGCCGCCTGCTGATTGACCGGATCGCTCGGCTTGCTGGTGGATTGGCCGTCGGTTTTGGCTTTTTTGAGCGCGTCGACCAAATCCTGCGCCTGCGTTTGCAAGGCCGAGCCGGTCTGCGCATCCAGGTTGGCTTGCCGCAGAATGTTCTGGCGGGTGCCGGCGGTGGCGTCGGTCTTCTTCTGTTCGGCATCGAGCTTGCTGGCGGCCTGGTCGAGCGTGGTGGCGGCGGCCTGTTGATCGCGGCCGGCGGCGGCGAACTTGGCGTCCTGCAGTTCTTTTACGATCGGATCGAGCTTGGCGGGTTCCGGGCCTTTGGCCCCGGCCAACTGCAGCGTGCTGGCCTGCTGCTGGGACAAGGTATTGATGTCCTTGTTGAGTTGTGCCTGCTTTTGGGACAGTTCCGCCGCCTTCTCGGTCGTGTCGGCGTTCCCGAGGTTATTGAGCTGGTCGTTGATCGGCTGCTGGGCCTGCTCAAGCTGCTGGACTTTGCGGACCAGGTCCTCGACGCGCGACTGGTTGGCGTCGGCGGCGGGTTTCTGCAACTGCGGGTTGTCCTTGATCAGCTTGTCCAACTGCGCCTGAAGCTGCTTCTGCTGCTCGAGCAGTTTGGGATCCTTGGGATTGGCCGCCAGCGCCTCGGCCAGCTTCTTCTGATCCTGCGCCAAACGTTCCAGCGACTGCGCCAGCGGCTGATCCTGGGCCGTCACCTTCAGCGCCTCGGACAACTGCTGCAGTTTGTCCAGGGCTTCCTGGATGTTGCGGGCGGCATTGGCCTGGCTGTCCCGCCGCGCCTGCGCCTGGTCCGACGCCAGACCCGCCTTGATCACATCCTCCTCGGCCCGCTTCACCGGGCGGTCGGCCACATCGCGGTACTGCTGGGCGAGGTTCGATAGCCGCGTGTCATCCGCCTGGGTCGCCGCCTGCCGCAGCAGTTGGCCGGCGTCACCGAGGTCCGTGCGCGTGTCGGACACCTTCTGGCGGTCCGGGTTGGACAGGGTGGCGTTCAGGTCGCTCTTTTTGAGTTCCTCCAGCTTGGCCTGGGCGCTTTTGAGCTTGGCGGTCGCCTGCGCGAGTGCCGTGGCCATGTCCTTGGCGGCCTGCGCGTCCAGGCGCTGGGCCAGGGGCGCGGCGGCCTTGTCCAGGGTGAACGTAATTTGCCGGGAGAGCGCGGTTTGCGGCTCCGGTTCGCGATTGTCGGTGGCGCGGAATTGGAGGGTGATCTGTTTGGGTTCCGCGGCGCTGGCGCCGAATAAACCCGCCTTGAGCGCGTCCGCCAGGCGCAAGTTCCATTCGCCGGCAATGCGCGTTTCGCCCGCCGCTAGCGGCACGGAAAATGTCATTTCCGGCCGCTGGTCCACCTGGATGAGCGCCTCAACCTTGCTGACGCCGAAGTCATCGGTCGCCAGGAATTTCATCAGTACCGTGTCATCGGGCCGCACGTTCTGGGCTCCGGCCCGCGGGTCCGGCTGCGTGATGCCGATGACCGGTGGCTGGTCCGGCTTGGCGCGGATCGTCCGCGCCTGGCCGTCGGGATTGTCCCGCCCGTCCTCCTTCACCAGCTTGATGTGATACTGGGTCGTGCGTTCGATGATGAACTCGCCGGCATACAGCGTCTCGCGGCTGCTGGCGGCTTCCGCGGCCCCGCCCGCCGCCGCCGCCGGTGCCAGCGTCAAATCCAGCGTGGTGATCGCCTCCGTCCCGTCATCGCCGATTAAAAGCTGCGCCGTCTTCACCGGCTCGGTCGCATGGATGGTCAGGCGCGCCTTGGTGCCGATGAGCGCCTCCAGCGCGCCCTCGCGGGAGTGTTCCGTGCGCGGATTGAGGCCCGTGTATTTGGGATAGGTGTACAGCGCTTCGACATCCGCCACGGCCGGGCGCGATTGCACCGTGACGGTGTAGGTCGGCGATTCCCCGCGCCCGATTTCCTTGCCGCCGTCGGCGATGACCTTGTACGTGAACGCTTGCTGCACGTTCTGGAAGCTCAGCCGGAAGGTCCGCCGGCCGGTCGGCTCCATGGTCGTCACCACCGGCGCGCCGCCTCCGGCATTGAAATACTGCACGATCGAGGCGCTGGCCACGGCCAGTGTGCCGGTGTCCAGCGACAGACCCTCCGGCGGTTTGACTTCCGCCGTGATGTCCAGCTTGGCGCCCTGCGCCAGCACGATGTCCCCCGGGTTGACTTGCACCACCGGCCCCGGCAGCGCCGCCGCCGCGTTCCAGGGGGCAAACATCCGTTGCATCCCCAGCAACATATTCGGCGTGAAGACCACCAGCAGGACCAGCCACACCAGCGCCACCGTCCCCGCCGCCGACAACCACCGCATCACCTCGCGCCCGGAGATCACCTGCCCCGGATCCATCGTGTCGGCATGGTGCTCGGCCTGGCGCAGCAGCACCGCCACCAGCTCCGGCGAGCCGCGGAATGCCGGATTGGTCTCCTGGCTCAACTCCATCGCCGAGGAGATGCGCTCCTGGCTGTCGGGCAGCGCCGCATCGGCCAGCAGTGCCGCCGTCGCCAGATCCCCGCGCCGCCGGAAAAGCCGGCGCAAAATCCGGAATCCCCCCACCAGCACCACCGCCCAGCCCGCCAGCGTCAGGGGCACGCTGGCCCACACCGGCACCCGCAGGTTCGACCCCAGCACCAGCACCACGACCAGCCACACCGTCGCGCACAAGGCCGCCAGTTGAAACAGGGCATGCAACCAGGCCAGCATGCGAGCGCGGCCGGCCACAATGCGCAGCGGCTCGGCCAGGCGCTCGGAGACGCCCAGATGCGTCGATTTGGGGGTTTCTTGCATGACCGTCATCAAGTCACCTTCATCCCGCAGGATGCAGTCCGTATTGTATCGACTTTATTACGGTAAACGAGCGTATTGCGGGTATCAATATATTAGTTGCCGGCCAAGGCCGCATATCACACCTGCGAATTTGCCCTGGCTGGCCAACGGAACCCGTAGCGTCAGCGAGGGCTGTCCCTCCCGCGCTGACGTTGCGGGTTCCGTTGGCCGAATGAAACAATCTGCCGCAACCCTTTGACACTACTGCCCACCCATTTATAATCGGCCCCTCTGGTGGTGTGGTTCAAGGTTGCGGCGGGAGTCCCCGATTCCCACCCGCAAGCTGTCACTGCGATGGTGTCCCTTCTTTCTGGCAGCGAAAACTTTCGGAGGCGTTATGCTCCAGCGGTCAATCTGGTCGAGTCTGTTTCTCTCCGCTGCGGTGGCTACGGTGGGCTTGTGGGGGAGCGCCTCCCTTGCGCAGACGACTGGGCCGGCGGGGGACGCTGCCGCCCCGGCGGCCGCGCCTGAAACCGCGCCCGCGGCGCCGCTTTCGGATGCCGAACGCGTGAAACTGGCCGACGACGTCATTTTTTATTCCCTGGTGAACAACGTCAAAATGGCCCAGGACTGCGCCGTCACGCTGCTGGACCAGAAGCTCGCCCCCAAGAAGCTGCTGCAAATATTTGAAACCGCCG
>CAIPTQ010000186.1 GCA_903868035.1 uncultured Phycisphaerales bacterium | reverse complement strand
GCTCGAGCTGGAAGATCCCACTCAGGCACAAGGGCCTGGTGCCGGCGACGTTTGGCGGCTGGGAGTTGGGTGAGGTGGGCGAGTGGTTCGAGCCGGACCTGGACCACCTGGTGGAGCTGATGCGCTGGTGCGAGGCAAACCGGCGCGAGGCGCGGGTGCTGGGGCTGCGCGCGGCGATGTGGACCGCGCAGCACGGGACATGGGACCGCTCGGCGCGGGCGGTCATGGAGGCCGTGAGATGCTAATCCGATTTTTGGACGCGGGGACTCGGCTGTGCGGGCCCTACGAGTGGAGCCGGCGGACGGGGATGGTGCAGGACGTCGACGCGGAGACGGCGGCGCAACTGCTGACTCAGCCGGGGGAGCGGTTCGAGGTTGACGAGAGCGAGCCGCTGCTACAACTCGACGGGATGACGCGGGAGCGGGCCGGCTTGCTGGCTATCGCCGGTGTGGGAAGCGCCGGCGACGTGGCAGAGTTGAGACCGGCGGGGATCCTGCGGCTGGCGGGGGAGCTGGGCATGTCGAAGGCAACGGTCCGGGCGTGGATCAAACCGGCCGGCGCGCTGGGCGCCCCCCTCTACTCAGTAGCAGCGGAGCCGGAGCAACGCGGATGATGTTGAGCGGGCGGCGCGTGCCGCCGGTAGCAAGCAGAATAACAGGAGGGTGAGACGATGACTTACGGGGCAAGACCATTTGGATTGCGGGAAGTTGAGTTGACACCGCTGCCAACCGGGTCGCAGGTCCAGTTGCCAGTGTCGACGCTGCTGGCGGGCGCGATCCGGGCCAAGACCGCGGAACTGGTGGGGGATGACTCGATCGTGGCGGTGTGTGCGGCGGCGGAAGCGCTGGAGTGGAAGATGGAAGCGGGTGGGATCACGCTGGCCGCGCATGCGGTGCTTACGGGGAGCACCCTGTACACATCGGGCACCACGCCGAACCGGGTTCGGAGCCTGACCATCACCGCGGGGCAATGCTTCCCCTACTTCAGTATCTACGGCCGGGCGGTGGGGGAGGACTGCACAAGCGATGCGCACCACCTGATCTGGAAGGCGAAGGTGACGAAGCTCGAGGGCGACCTGAAGGGCGGCGACTTTTACGTCACCAAGTGCGAGGGGATCGCGGTCGACGACCAGGTGCACGGCATCATCACGTATGTTCAGCACGAGACCGGCCAAGCGCTGCCGGCCAGCTAGGAGGCTGCATGGACCTGCAAGGGACGGGCGTGTTGCCTATGGACATGAGGGCATGGCGCGCACGGCAACTCACAGGCGAGGCGTTCACGCTGCCGAGCGGACTGGTCGTCCGCCTGAAGCGGGTGGGCATCATGGACCTGGCGGAGCAGGGCCAGATCCCTGCCCCCCTGGCCGGGATCGTGCAGCACTTCATGGATGAGAAGGACCACAACGTCGAGCTGGCGGATTTTGCCCGGTTCTCGGGGGTGATCAACCTGGTGGTCAAGGCGGCGTTGATAGATCCGCCGGGAGCGGACGAAGCGGACGACACGCACCTGGGAGTCGATGAGCTGCCGATGACGGACCGGATGGCCATCTTCAACTGGTGCAACGAGGCGGCAGAATCGCTGAGGCCCTTTCGTCCAGAATCCGCGTAGCGTGTGGG
>CAIPTQ010000185.1 GCA_903868035.1 uncultured Phycisphaerales bacterium | reverse complement strand
GGCACCACCTACGGCACGCTCATGACGCCCACCGATCTGGGCTCCAGCGGCTCGACTTGGGAAGGCGCTGCCTCCGGTGCCGGCGGCGGGGCCATCACGCTCAACGTCTCGGGTCTGCTGCTCCTCGATGGCGTCATCTCCTCCAACGGCAACAACAGCTCCGCCCATTCCGGCGGCGGCTCCGGCGGTTCCCTCCATGTCACCACCGGCACCCTGGCCGGTAGCGGCCACTTGGAAGCCTGCGGCGGTTCGGCCAGCGCCTATGCCGGCGGCGGCGGTGGCGGACGCATCGCGGTCTACTACGCGGCCGCGCCGGCATTCAGCGGATTTGTCTTCTCCACTACTGTCGGCGGTTGGGGCTGGAACGGCTACTATGGTGCCGTCGGATCGGTCCTCTTCCTGGACACCAGCACCGCACCCATGAGCCTCTCGGTTTACGAAAACGCCATCTTCCCCGCCGATTCCACGCTCCATTTCACCAATGTCACCCTCGATGACAAGGCCAGTGTCACGCTCGGTGGCGGCACCACCCTCACCACCGATGGCCTCCTCCGGATCACCGGCAGTTCCACTTTGATCACCCTGTCCAAGAACAACACTGGCCAGTTAACCAATCCCGACGGTTCCACCAGTTGGGCCGGCAGCGGCGTGACCCTGAATGTGTTGAACCTGGCCGTCGATGCCGGTTCGCGCATCTCCGCCGATGGCCAGGGGTACGCCAGCCAGACCGCCTACCGCACCAGCGGCATCGGACCCGGCGCGTCGATTCGACCCAACGCCAACGGTAACGGCGGCGGCGGCGGCGGTTATGGCGGTGCCGGTTCTTATGGCCAGGATTGGGTCAATCCCGGCGGCACCACCTACGGCACCCTCATGACGCCTACCGATCTGGGCTCCAGCGGCTCGACTTGGGAAGGCGCTGCCTCCGGTGCCGGCGGCGGGGCCATCACGCTCAACGTCTCGAGTCTGCTGCTCCTCGACGGCGTCATTTCCTCCAACGGCAACAACAGCTCCGCCCATTCCGGCGGCGGTTCCGGGGGTTCCCTCTATGTCACCACCGGCACGTTGGCCGGCAGCGGCCATTTGGAAGCCTGCGGCGGCTCGGCCAGCGCCTATGCCGGCGGCGGCGGCGGCGGCGGACGCATCGCCGTCTATTTCGATGAGGCTTCCACGTTTACTGGTTTCACCACTACCACGGCCGCCGGTGGCTGGGGCTGGGGCGGACGTTACGGTGCCACCGGTTCGGTCGTCTTCCTGGATACCAGCATCACGCCCAATCGGCTCTTCATCTACGAAAATGTCGTCTTCCCCAATGACTCCGCCTTGCATTTTGCTTCCGTCACCCTTGATGATGCCGCCACCGTTACCCTCGGCGGCGGTTCGACTCTCACCGTCGATGGTCTGCTCTCCATCCGCGGCAACTCCACCCTCTACACTCTCTCCAGGAACAACACCGGCCTGATCACCAATCCGGACGGTTCCACCAGTTGGGCCGGTGTCGGCGTTACACTCATCGCCAGCAACCTCACTCTCGAAAGCGGTTCCTACATCAATGCCGATGGCCAGGGTTACGCCACCCAAACCGCTTGGCGCAGCGGCGGCATCGGACCGGGAGGACCGTCGCGCATTAACAACAACGGCAATGGCTCGGGTGGCGGCGGCTATGGCGGCGTCGGTGGCTCGGGCAATGACTGGGTCAACGGTGCCGGTTCCACTTACGGTTCCGCTCTTCAGCCGGTTGATCTGGGCTCCAGCGGATCCTCCTACGAAAGCAACCCCAGCGGCGCCGGCGGCGGGGCCATCCGCATCATTGTGGCCGGCACGTTGGCCCTCAACGGCCTGATCTCCGCCAACGGCACCAACGGCCCCAGCCATGCCGCGGGCGGTTCGGGCGGTTCGATCTGGGTGACCACTGGTACGCTGTCGGGCACTGGCCATTTCGCGGCCTCCGGCGGTTCCTCTGGTAATTGGGCTGGCGGCGGCGGCGGTGGTGGACGCATCGCGATCTATTACCATGACGGTTCCGGATTCTCCGGTTACCTGGCCTCCACCACGGCCGCCGGCTCCGGTTGGCAGTCCGGTACTCGCGGCACCGTCGCCTTCTTTGACACTTCCGCCGGCACCGGCGACGGCCAGATGCGCCTGTTCGTCCACGAAAATCTCGCCCTGCCCACGGGCGCATATTCCTTCTTGAGCGTGACTCTCGGCGATCCGGCGCTGTCTGGCGCCACGCTCACCCTTGCCGCTGGCACCACCCTCACCGTGGTCCAGAATCTTATCATCCGCAACGGCGCGACGCTGACCATCGGCGGCGGCTCAATCATCTCCGCCGCCAGTGTCTCCATCACCGGCAGTTCCGCCCACGCGACCTACATCATCTGCCAGAGCCTCAACACCACCGCCCAAGTCCTCCTGCCTGATGGAACCACTGGCTGGAACGGTCAGGGCGTGACCTTCAACGTCGGCAACATGGTTGTTGACGCCTGGTCGCGCATCAGCGCTGACAGCCAGGGCTACACCGGTGGATCGGTGGCATACCAGGCTGGCAATGGACCCGGTGGTGGCATCGCCTATGGCGGCGGGTGGCATGGCGCGGGCGGCGGTTATGGCGGTGTCGGCGGCACCGAAGCCTACGGCGGCACCGGCGGCGCAGCTTACGGCTCTTGGACGCAGCCCACGGACCTTGGTTCCGGCGGCTCATCTGATGATCATTCTGAAGACTGGGGCGGCAACGGCGGCGGGGCCATCCGCCTCGTCGTTCTTGGACAGCTTTCACTTGATGGCGTCATCTCCGCCAACGGCACGGCCGGCGGCTGGCCCGCGGGCTCCGGCGGTTCCGGCGGTTCCATCTGGGTCACCACTTCCGTACTCACCGGCGCGGGCCATTTGGAAGCCCGCGGCGGCGACTGGCGTTATGGCGGCTATGGTGCCGGTGGCGGCGGCGGACGCATTGCCGTCTATTACCACGATGGCGGCGGCTTCACCGGATTCACGGCTTCCACTGCTGCTCCTGGTGCAAGTGCTGGTGCCGCGCAGTTCGGGTCGGTTGTATTCTTTGATACTTCGGTTTCGGGCAATTATCTGTGCATATTTGAAAATCTGGTCCTGGGTCAGGATACCGAACTGCATGTTGGCGCGCTCACACTTGCGGATGCCGCCACTCTGACGCTTGGCGGTGGTTCGGTTTTGCGGATTGATGGCGCGCTGACGATCACCGGCAATTCCACGATTTACTGTTTGGGAAAGAACACAAATACCCAGATTTCTGGTGTCTGGGCTGGAGCGGGAGTGGCGTTGTATGCTGCCGAGGGTGTGGTGGACGCTGGTTCTAGTATCTCGGCAGACGGTTTTGGTTATGCGGGCGGTGGTAGTCCGTATGCAGTTGGAAGCGGTCCGGGCGGCGGCATTGCCTATGGGGGCGGGTGGCGGGGTGCGGGCGGTGGTTACGGCGGTGCCGGCGGCCACGAAGCCTACGGCGGGACGGGCGGAAGTCCTTATGGCTCAGCGGTTTATCCCACGGACCTGGGCTCCGGCGGGTCTTGTGATGACCACAGTGAAGACTTCGGCGGCGCTGGCGGTGGCGCGATCCGCCTGGTGATTGCCGGCACGCTTACACTTAACGGAACTATTTCCGCCAATGGCGCTGTGGGTGGTTCTCCGGGCGGGTCGGGCGGGGCGGGGGGATCGATTTGGGTGACGGTTGCAACTCTTGCTGGCGCAGGGACTTATCAGGCGAACGGTGGTAACTGGCGCTACGGCGGATACGGTGTCGGCGGCGGCGGCGGACGGGTGGCGGTGTACTTCAATGATGCGTCGGGTTACACCGGGTTTGCGGGCTCGAGCGTGGCGGGCGGTGCCAGTGCTTATGCGGCCCAGGCGGGCACGTTGGGGTTCTTCCTCAAGTCGCCGGCGCATCCGGCGGGTTATGCGTTAAGTTTTGATGGCACAGGGGATTATGTCATCAGCGGCGCGGCGGGTACGGGGGTGTTGCCGCTGACGATTGAGGCGTGGGTGCAGCCGGTTTTGCGGGCGGATGGGACGGACTTCCCGTCGAATGTGATGTCGGCGGATGTGGGCGGCGGGCATGGGGTGGGATTTGGCGTCAACGTATGGGCGGAGGGAGCGCAACTCACGGTGGAATATAGAGATGGGTTCCGCAAGCTCAATGGCTTGAGTCTCGTGGCGGGGCAGTGGTATCACGTGGCGGTGGCGTATACGGCGGATCACGTAAGTACATATCTTAATGGCGTGCTGGTGGATGACTTTGCGTATACGCCGGTGGCGGGGACGGATGCCACTTCCTTCTTCGTCGGTAAGTTCAATAATGACACGGGTTTGGGAACGACGCGGTTCTTTGCCGGGACCATCGATGAGGTGCGGATTTGGAACACGGCGCGGAGCGTCGAGCAGATCAATGCGGGTCTGGATCGCACGTATTCCGGGGCGGAAGCGGGGCTGGTGTATGCGTTTAGGTTTGATGAGACGTATGGAAATACTTGCTTCGATCAAACCCTTGCGGATCAAAGACTTACGTTCGGGGCCGAGCCCAACATGCCGACACGGGTGCTGTCCACGGCCCCGATCAGCGGGGCGGATTTGCAGGTGGATTCCGGCAGTGCGACACCGGCGCAAGCACTTTCAGGACAGACAGTTACGGTGAATTGGAATGTGCTTAACCAGGGTCTGGGCGCGGCGTCCGACGGGTGGACGGATGCGGTGTTCCTGTCGACCAAGAATTTCCTGGATAACTCGGCGCTGTTCCTGGGCGAACTGGCGCATGCCAGCTCCCTGGCGGCGGGTGATAACTACAGTGGCAGCCTTGACTTAGCGATACCCACCGTGGCCGCCGGACACTACTATCTGCTGGTGGTGACAGATCGGTGGGACACGCAGGCGGAGACGGACGAAACAAACAATGTATATCCGTTTGATTTCAGCGTTATCTCCGGGCAGTTGCCGGACTTAACGACGACGGCGGCGCGGGCACCACCGGCGGCGGACTGGGGCCAGACGATTACGGTCTCGTGGGATGTGCAGAACATCGGGCCAGCGACAGCCTTAAGTGCTTGGTTTGACACGGTTTATCTCGCGCCGGTCGATCATCTGACCAGCGCGGCGATTCCGCTGGTGACGGTGGGGACGGGCGCGTATTTGCCGCTGGCGCATAACGGAACGTATACGGTCACGCGGGATGTGACGATTCCGCTGGATCGGGCGGCGGGGATGTATTACCTGCTGTTCGTAAGTGACGCCAACAGCCAGATTTATGAAGGGGACGAAAGCAATAATTTATGGGCGATAGGAATTGATTTGCCGGGTCCGGATTTGGCGGTGACGGGGGTGACGGCACCGGTGACGGGGAGCGTGGGGGAGACGATCACGGTGGGCTGGACGACGTCTAACTCCGGTCTGGGCAAGGCTTTAGGGACGTGGGTGGACCGGGTGTATATTACGGATGATGTGGGGCAGACGTCACATTACCGGCAGTTGACGTGGCAGGACCAGGCGGCACACAGCGGACTGGCTGCTGTAAGTGGTTCACCGGCAAACACTTATACGACTTCCGGGAAGTCAATAACGATCCCGATGGACATGGGATTTGGGACGCGGTATCTGGTGTTTGTGACGGATGCGGATGGGACGCAGCCGGAAACGGACAATACGAACAATACGTTTGTACAGGCGATCACACTGCTGCCGGTAAACCTTGTGGTGACAAGTGTTTCCGTGGATGCGGTGGCGACGTGGGGGCAGGCGGTCCAAGTGGATTATCAGGTGGAGAATAATCTGGCGGGCGATGCGCTGGCGAACTGGGTGGATGCAATATACCTGTCCGACACCCCTGATTTGCACGGCAATTACGTCTTTTTGACTAACGTAACCTCTTCCTCGCGCGCTCAAACCTCGGTCCCGAGCGGCCCTCGCTCGGCTCCGGATGCACTAAACGCTTACACCGCGCACCTCGCCTTAACACTTCCGACCCCCACGCTCCATGGGCTTTCTTACATTGTTGTGAAGGTGAACAGCAACAGCGCGCAGCCGGAGACGGACGGCACGGACAACCTGGGGAGCGCGGCGATACACATGCTGGCGCCGGACCTGACGATCACGGATGTGAATCCGCAGGTCATTACGACCGGCGTGGGGCAGGTCGTACACGTGACGTGGACGGGGCACAATGACGGGGACGGGGCGGCGTTGTGGGCGTGGACGGATTATGTGTACATATCTAGTAGTCCGACGTTCGATGGGACGGCGGTGTTGCTGGGGACGCGCGCGGCGGGGATGAGCACGCTGGCGGCGGGTGCGACTTATGCGGCGAGTTTGGATGTGGTGGTGCCGCAGGTTTTAACGCTCCCTTACGGTCGCGTCTCCGCTGGAGACACGTTGTATTTCCATGTGGTGGCGGACGGCGGGGCGGCGCTGCCGGAGTTGAATGAAGGGAACAATGCGGGGTCGGCGGCGGTGGTGATTGAGGATCGGCTGGGGCCGCGGGTGATGACGATGACGCCCAACGGGCAGATCAACTACACGGTGAGCAGCGTGCGGGTGGTGTTCAACGAGGCGATTGCGGCGGGGAGCTTTACCAATGCGGCGGTGCAGGTGACGACGCCGTCGGGGACGGTGGACAGCAGCCTGGTCACGGTGACGGCGGTGGATGAGAAGACGTTTGACGTGAGCTTCCCGCTGCAGACGGCGGATGGGACGTACACGCTGACGTTCCTGCCGGCGATACGGGATGTGGCGGGCAATCCGCTGGCGCGGCTGGCGTATGCGAATGATTTTGAGGCCGGCGCGGGTCCGGGGTGGTCCACGGGTTTGACGGGCATCAGCGATTATTCGACGACGTTCCTGGGCGAGTTCTCGAACGACACGGCGACGCTGACGCTGGCGGGCCTGCCGGCACACAGCGGCGTGGAACTGGTGTGGGATCTGTACATCATTGATTCGTGGGACGGCTACAGCGACCGGTTCGGGTTCTCGGTCACGGGGCGGCCGGCGTCGGAATTCGACTATTCGTTCTGCGTATACAACTACGCGGCGCAGTCGTTCCCGCGGACGCCGGATGCGGCGCTGAACTTCTACAACGGCGACTGGGTCGATGATGTCTATCGCAACGTGACGTACGGGATGATGGACGGCGGCACGCAGTTGCAGGTGGGCTTCTACGGGCGCAACCTGGAAGGGGCGTGGAACGAGGGGTGGGGCCTGGACAACGTGAAGGTGTACCTGAGCGGCGCGGGCGGCGGGAACGAGTCGGAGTCGTTTACGATTGAGCGGTTTGGGCCATCGGTGATCGGGACGGCACCGGCGGCGATAGTGTACGATCCGTTTAATTCGATGGATGTGACGTTCAACGAGCCGATCAATCCGGCGACGTTCACGACGAGTGCGGCGACCTTGACGGGGCCGAACGGGGTGGTGGCGCTCACGAGCGTGCAGCATATGGCGGGGAACACGTGGCGGGTCGGGTTTGCGACGCAAGTGCAGGGCGGGGTGTATACGCTGACGGTGGGGCCGAGCGTCACGGACCGGGCCGGCAACCTGATGAACCAGAACGGCAACCTGATCAACGGCGAGACGGATGACGCGTATGTGCGGACAGTGGAGTTGAAGATCGCCAACCTGGCGCCGACGATTGACGTCTCAACGGTAGCGGCGGCATGGGGGCAGGAGATCACGGTCACATGGACGGTGACGAACCACGGGACGGGGTATGCGAATGCGGACTGGATTGACAAGGTGTATCTGTCGGGGAGCGCCACGAGCGTGACGGCGGATGCGAGCGGGTTTGCGGACGAGGCGATTACGGCCCAGACGCCGCTGGCACCGGGGGCATATTATTCGATCAGACGGACCTACACGGTGCCGGCGGACGCGGTGCGCGGGGCGCGGTATTTGGTGGTGGTGACGGACAAGAACGGGGCGCAGATTGAGACGGACAAGACGGACAATCTGGTATCCGCGCCGATCACCATTACGGCACCAGACCTGACGGTGGGGGAGATCACGTGGCTGCCGGTGACGCTGCGGGATGGGCAGCAGGTTACGTTCAGCGCCCGGATTGACAACGTGGGCGAGGGCGCGACGGTGGGGAGCTTCCTGGTGCGGTTCGAGGTGGATGGACAGTTCCTCGGGCGGCAGACCGTCGCGACGCTGGTGGCCGGCGGCGGGAGCGTGACGGTGACGCAAGCGTGGACGGTGATGCCGGGGACGCACAGCGTGCGGGTGGTGGCGGATGAAAACAATCAGGCAGGGGAGATCGATGAGACGAATAACAGCCGGACGGCGGCGTTGCCGACGGTGGCGGATGAGACGGCCCCGGTGATCACGGCATTGATGCCGCAGGATCAGAAGCGGGTGCGGGCGAGCGTGCTGTTGCAGGCGACGGCGACGGACAATGTGGGGGTGGCGGCGTACGAGTTTGCGATCATGCCGGCGGGGGGGAATTGGACGACACTGGGGAGCAACGCGAGCGGGTCGTGGTCGCTGGTGACGACGGGTTATGCCGACGGCAGTTATCAGATTCGCGTGACGGCGGCGGATGCGGCGGGGAACGCCTCGACGCTGGCGCAGACGTATGTGATCGACAACACGGCACCGGCGGCGCGGGTGCTGGCGGCGACGGAGCGGGAATTTGGCGTGGATTTGTCGTGGAGCGCGGCGGCGGAGACGGACTTTGCCTATTACCGGTTGTATCGTTCGACGACGGCGGGGCACGGGTATGGGGCGATCAACGGGGCGATGACGGGGACGACGTTCCGCGACACGAGCGTGCTGGTGGGGCAGCGGTATTACTATGTGCTGGCGGCGATCGACCAGGTGGGGAATGTGGGGGCGTATTCGAATGAGGTGACGGCGGTGCCGCTGGGGGATGTGACGGCTCCGGCGATCAGCGGGTTCAATCCGGCGAGCGGGACGCGGTGGGCGACGGACATCATGCTGAGCGTGCAGGCGACGGATAATGTGGGGGTGGCGTCGTACGTGTTTGATTATTCGACGGACGGGCAGACGTGGGCGCGGATCGCGGGGGGCGCGGCGGCGGCGGTGGCGTGGAATGTGCGGGGGCTGGGGACGAACGTGTACCAGGTGCGGGCGAGCGTATACGACGCGGCGGGGAATTTCTCGGTGATGACGCGCAGCTACACAGTGGATCACGATGCGCCGGGCGTGCCGGCGAACCTGCGGGTGTCGGCGGCGCAGTTGGCGCTGGTGGTGGCGTGGGATTCGGTGGTGGCGTCGGACTTCCGGTATTACGGGCTGTACAAGTCGGTGAACGGCGGGGCGATGACGTTCCTGCTGAATACGACTTCGACGGTGTACATTGATGGGGCGGTGACGGCGGGCGGGACGTACGCGTATCAGGTGGTGTCGGTGGACGACCTGGGGAATGTGTCGGCGGCGTCGGCGGCGGCATCGGGGTCGCCGCTGCTGGATGTTACGGCACCGGTGATGCGGGCGGTCAGCCCGGCGGAGGGGACGGCAACGAACGGGATTTTGAACATCCAGGGGGCGGCGACGGACAATGTGCGGGTGGCGTCGTTCGCGTTCTATTACCGGCTGGTGGGGACGCTGCCGTGGAATGCCATTGGCACGGACAGCGTGCCGACGATCATCGGGGCGACGTGGACGGGGCAGTATGCGTGGGATACCAGGAGTGTGGCGGAGGGGATGTATACGGTGCGGGTGGTGGCGGTCGATCCGGGCGGGAACACGTCGGAGATGCTGCGGGGCTGCCAGGTGGACCGGACGGCCCCGGATATGCCGGGCATGATGGTGGTGGATAATCTGCTGTCAGGCGGGCGGCTGGATATTTCGTGGGAAGCGACCACCGCGGGCGATTGGGCGGGGTATGGGGTGTATCGGAGCGAGAATGAAAACGGGCCGTTTGTGCGGCTGACGACGACGCCGCAGTTGTCGTATGAGGACTCGGGGCTGACGAACGGAACGACGTATTACTATACGATTACCGTATGGGACCGGGTGGGGAATGAATCGGCGATGCCGGCGGCGGTATCGGGCGCGCCGACGGCGGAGTGCGACGTGGCGGTGCAGGGCATGGCATTCAGCCCGGCGAACCCGGTGATCAACCGGCAGGGGACGGTGGTGATCACGCTGGCCAACGCGGGGCCGGCGAATGCTTCGGGGAGCGTGAGGCTGTATGACGGGGCGGCAGAGGCGGGGAATCTGATTGGCACGGCGACGTTTGCGGCGGGGGCCGGCGTGTGGACGACGGTGAATGTGGCGTGGACGCCGGCGACGGCGGGGGCGCATACGCTGCTGGCGGCATTGGGCGGGATCACGCCGACGGACACGGACAGCAGCAATGACAGTGAGACGGCACTGGTGGTGGTGAACGTGCCGCCGGTGGCGGTGGCGGGCGGGAGCCGGACTGGGGACTGGAATACGGCGGTGGACTTCAGCGGGGCGCAATCGACGGATGCCGACGGGCTGATTGTGGGATATCACTGGGACTTTGGGGACGGGCAGTCGGCGCTGCAGGGCGTGACGACGCATGCGTATATGCTGCCGGGGGTGTACACGGCGACGCTGACGGTGACGGATGACCGTGGGGCGACGGCGACGGACACGGCGCAGGTGACGATACGGGACACGCGGGCGGACCTGGTGGTATCGAACCTGGCGTGGAATCCGGTGGAGCCGCAGGAGCGGGACGATGTGACGATCACGGCGACGATTGCCAACGTGGGCAATGGGCCGACGCTGTTTGGGTTCTTCGCGACGTATTACATCGACGGGCAGTATGCGGGGTATCAACGGGTGAACGGGCTGCTGGCGAAGGACGGCACGACGACGGCGACGTTCCACTGGACGGCGACGAAGGGGTTGCATACGGTGCGGGTGGCGGCGGATGACATACAGAACAACGTGGCGGAGACGAATGAGAATAATAACGACCTGACGACGAACCTGACGCTGCAGCAGATTTACTTCCCGGATCTGGCGATGACGGATCTGGCGTGCGTGATACCGGCGGATGGGGTGGTGTCGAGCCAGCAGGCGCTGGTGGCGACGGCGGTGATTCATAATCTGGGCGATGCGGACGCACAGGACTTCTGGGTGACGCTGTATTTGGACGGCCAGCAGGCGGCGCGGCAGCATGTGAACACGCTGGTGGTGGGGGCGCAGCAGACGCTGACGTTCAACTTCACACCGGTGGGCGGGGTACACACGCTGCGGGTGATGGCGGATGATCCGGTGGCGGTGGTGAACGAAGGGGCGAACGGGCGGGGGAACAACGCGGCGAGCTTGCAGTTGCCGGCGCTGACGCTGAATTATCCGGATTTGGTGCTGGAGAGTTTGAATGTGCTGCCGCGGGAGACGGTGTTGTCGGACGGGACGTCGCTGGACATGTCGGCGGTGGTGCGAAACGGCGGGACGGTGGCGGTGGAGAAGCGGTTCACGGTGACGTTCTATGCGGACGGGGCGTATGTGGGGTCGCGGGATATTACGTACCTGGCGGCGGGGGCGACGGCGACGGTGGCGCTGCAGACGCCGGCGACACCGGGAACGCACAACCTGAGGGCGGTGGTGGACGAGGCGCAGGCGATTGATGAGAGCAACCGGGGGAACAACGAGCAGACGGTGACGACGGCGGCGCTGACGATGATGTATGCGGACCTGACGGTGACGAACATCACGTGGCTGCCGGTGACGCCGGGGTATGGGCAGACGGTGTACTTCACGGTGACGGTGTCGGATTTGACGGTGGTCTCGACGCTGGATCACTGCATCTTTGCGTTGTATCTGGACAACGGGGAGATCGGGCGGCAGGAGTTGCCGCGGATCACGGGGCATTCATCGGTGAGTTTCGTGATGCAGTGGAGTGCGGTGACGGCACCGGCGACGCTGGGGCATCCGAACGTACACACGATCAAGGGGGTGGTGGACATTGGCGGGGCGATCCATGAGGAGACGAAGGAGAACAACACGTATGTGAGCGTGGCGGGGTTCCAGGTATCGGACAACTTTGTGATTTCGCTGGATGCCGGGGGCGGGGCGGCGGATGAACTGGGCGGGCTGTTGTATACGAACACGCAGGTGGCGCAGTTCACGGCGAAAGTGGCGCGGGGGTCGAACGCGAACATCGCGGTGACGCCGGCGGACGGGGTGAGCGTGAAGTGGACGGTGATCAAGTTCGGCGAAGCGTACGTGGATGAGCAGGGCAACACGCAGCGGCATCCGGATGAGGAGATCGTGCCGAACCGGGATATGACGTGGAATCCGGTGGAGCAGACGTTTGGCGGGACGGTGGACTTGATCACGTTCGGGACGGGGAATTATGCGGTGCGGGTGACGGCGGACGACGGGGTGAACGCGGCGGCGGCGAACAAGAACTTCTCGGTGATTGAGGAGGTGAATTTCACGCTGACGACGGACAAGCCGGTGTATCTGCGGGCGCAGCCGGTGACGATCACGGGGGAGGTGACGACGCTGGGGGGCAATGCGATCGTAGGGGCGAAGGTGTTCATCATGATATCGAAGGGGGAGGCGGAGTTCTCGGAGTACCTGGCGACGCAGAATTTCTTCGACCAGAACACAAAGAAGATGACGACGTACACGGACGCGGACGGGAAGTTCTCGGTGGTCAACTATCCGCTGTGGGGAGACGTGGGGCATTATGCGGTGAACGCGTACATTTACTCGCATTTGTACGGGACGTCGGGGCAGTGCGGGTATGGGATCATCGGGATGGACCTGACGCCGCGGAATTACGCGGTGGAGGCGCTGAAGAATTCGTCGCGGAACACGGTGGTGACGCTGGGGAATCCGTCGGACGATCCGCTGACGAACGTGCGGGTGACGTTTGAGGATTTGGATCCGAATGACAATGTGACGGCGACGCTGATCGGGAATGTGCCCAATGTGCTGGAGCCGGGGGCGAGCATACCGCTGACGGTGGCGGCGAACTTCCCGGAGAGCGCGCCGGACAGCGCGGCGTTCCGGATCACGGTGACGACGGCGGAGGGGCTGACGGCGACGAGCACGGTGCGGTATACGCTGCGGACGCCGACGGCTTCACCGCGGCTGAATCCGGGGGACACGTCGCTGGCGCTGCATCCGGGGGACACGGTGGTGCGGACGATCACGCTGACGAACGGCGGGATGGGGACGATGACGGCGGTGGATTTGATTCCGCCGTCGATACTGCCGTGGGTGAGCTTCTCGGGGCTGACGGTTACGACGCTGGCACCGGGGGCATCGACGACGTTCAACGTGGTGATCGCGCCGCCGGCGGACACGCCGCTGGGGCTGTATGTGGACCGGGTGGGGGTGACGGACGGGACGCGGACGGCGTATACGGGGCTGTCAGTGGAGGTGACGTCGGCGACGCGCGGGGCGCTGTCGTTTGTGGTGAGCAATGACGCGGGGCAGGTGGTGGCCAACGCGGAGATCACGCTGATCGGGCAGACGCCGGTACACGCGGTGTCGGCGTCGGGGGCGGAGTCGTATTATTACAATCGGTATTACGTGACGACGAATGCGGCGGGGATCGCGACGGCGGCGGAGATGGTGCTGGACACGTATGACTATGCGGTGGCGGCGCCGGGGCACGACCGGTACACGGGAAATGTGGCGGTGGAGCCGGGGTCGGAGGCGAAGATCGTAACGGTGGTGCTGACGGCGGTGCCGCTGTCGTACAAGTGGACGGTGACGCCGATCACGATCGAGGACCGGTATGAGATAACATTGAACCTGACGTTTGCGGTGGACATACCCAAGCCGCAGTTCGCGTTCCTGCCGCCGTGGGTGTGCGTGCCGCAGGTGGTCGTGACGGACATGTACGAGGAAGTGATCATCGTCAATCCGAGTTTGGTGGAGCTGCACGATGTGCAGGTGGTGACGGTGGGGGTACACGGGGGGATGACGCTGTCGTCGGGGGGATTGATCGGGACGCTGCTGCCGCAGTCTTCGGTGGTGTTGGCGCTGGGGATCATGCCGGGGGATTACGGGTATTTGAACGGGCGGGACACGTACTTGCACATCACGGGGACGTATGTGGCGTTTGATCCGCAGACGCTGCTGCCGCTGGATGAGGAGATGGCGCTGGCGGGGAACATACCGCTGGTGAATCCACGGGCGACGAACGATGTGGTACACGTGACGATGGGGGATGATTCGGTGGATTTGAAGCTGCCGAACCTGGATGACATGCAGGGGGATGGCCTGGATAAGCTGCCCGACGGCGGCGGGGGCGGCGGCGGGGGCATGGGCGGGACGGTGACGGAGTTGGTGAAGCTGCAGATCAACCAGACGGCGACGATGGAGCGGGAGGGATTTGACGCGCAGTTGGAGCTGACGAGCGGGATCAACCAGCCGCTGGTGGGGCTGTCGATCGCGCCACGGGTGACGGATGAACTGGGGCGGGACGTGACGGACCGGTTCTACATTGTGCCGCCGGAGGTGACGGGGATTGGGGCGATTGACGGGTCGGCGAACCTGGATGCGTATGGCCGGATGACGGGGCGGTGGACCCTGATACCGGGTGACGGGCTGGGCGGGACGGATCTGGCGGGCAAGACATATTATGTGAAGGCGGTGATGTCGTACTTTGTGGGCGAGGGGTATCACCAGGTGATCACCAACGAGGTGGCGATCGTCATCCACCCGCAGCCGAAGCTGTACTTCCACTATTACATCCCGCAGAACGTGCTGGCGGATGAGCCGTTCAAACTGGGGCTGTTGGTGGAGAACGTGGGGGATGGGATCGCGCGGAACCTGACGATCGCCTCGGGGCAACCGAAGATCACGGAGAATGATTCGGGGCTGCTGATCAAGTTTGAGATTGTCGGGTGTTCGTTTGGCTCGCAGACGGGCGACGTGATCACGCTGGTGATGGGCGATGTGCAGCCGCACATGGACGTAAACGGCTACTGGATCATGACGTCGTCGCTGGACGGGCGGTTTGTGGAGTTCACGGCGACGATCAAGCACCTGGCGTACAAGGGCATCGAAATCAACCCGCTGATCCTGGGGCTGACGACGGAGATCATCGAGCGCGACTACCTGTTCGCGGACGCCCGCGATCCGAACAACTGCTTCACGATGATCGACCGGGACGGGGACGGATTCCCGGATTACCTGATCAACCTGACGAGCGGCCTGCACCTGCCGATCATCGTGCCCAGCGATGTGACGGTGACGAAGTCGCCGACGCCGGACAGCCGGACGATGGACATGACGGTGGCGGCGACGGACGGGTACGTGTGCGTGATATTGCCGGACGCGATGCCCACGTCGAACCTGCGGTCGATCACGCGGCACAATGCCGACGGCACGGAGACGACGCTGTCGGGGAACAACTTCTGGAAGAAGGACGGGAAGATTTATTTTGTGGACAAGCTGGGGTACATCGATGCGGACGGCTACAGCCATGCGACGGCGGGGCTGTATACGCTGGACTTCCGCTCGGCGCTGGCCGTGAAGGAACTGGTGTCGGCGCCGATCGAATTCAACATTATCGCGGTGGACACCGACAGTTTGGTCGAGACGAACAATATCGCCGAATACATTCTGCATTTGCCGCCGGAAGGTTCCAACTCGCAGTTGGCGACGTATGAATTGAAGAAGCCGATCTTCTACATACCCACGCCGATGACGGCCGGGCAGAAGGCGGCGATCCAGGCCAAGATACGCAATGACGGGGTCGATCCAGAAACGGGCGTGCTGGACTTCTATGACCAGGCGGACGGCGGGGTGGAGACGCTGATCGGGTCGGTGGACATCACGGCGCTCAAGGGTTTGCATGTGCAGACGGCGGTTATCGACTGGACGCCGACGGTGGCCGGCCAGCATACACTGCGGGCGCGCGTCCGGAATTCGGATTCGCCGGGCTACCAGATGGAGCAGACGGTTACGGTCAACGCCAAGCCGTTCGCGGACGCGGGGGCGGACTTCTTCGCGGATGTTGATACGACGGCCACGTTTGACGGCACCCGTTCGTCGGACGAAAACGGCTATGTCCGGCTGTTTATGTGGGATTTCGGCGACAACACGATCTGGTCAAACGGTCCGCGTCCGACGCATACTTACACGCATTCGGGCACGTATCGCGTACACATGATCGTCAAGGACGACAACGGCGCGATGACGGAAGACGTGATGCAGATCACGGTCAACGAGACGCGTCCGGACCTGTTTGCCGAGGCGTTGTACGCCAGTCCGACGACGCCGGACGAGGGGCAGGACGTGACAATCACCGGGCGCATCCGCAACGTGGGGGCGTCGGCGTCGGAGAGTTTCTACGTTGGGCTCTACGTGGACAATGCATACGCGGGGCTGGTGCAGGTCACCGCGCCAATCGTGCCGACGGCCTATGTGGATGTGAACTTCCACTGGACGGCCACGACGGGCAACCATATTTTCAAGATGGTGGCCAACGACATGGGCGGCTTCGATGAGCCCGACCTGCTCAACAACGTGCGCTCGACGGCACTGAATCCCAACCAGATTTACTTCCCGGATCTGCTGGTGAATGCGATCACCGAATCGGCAGCACCGAGCACGGCTTTGGCCTGGGGCACGCCCATCACGTTGAACGCGGAGATCAAGAACAGCGGCACGGGCCAGGCGGGACGGTTCCGCGTGGACTTCCTGGTGGATGACCAGTACGTGGGTTACGCCACGGTTAACGGGCTGGATTATGCCGACGGGGCCAATACGACGACGGCCAGCGTCACCTGGACGCCCACGCCGGGCGCGCACAAGATCACGGCCCTCGCGGACCACCCGTTCGCGTACATCGCGGAAATGGACAAGACGAACAACACGCTGGACTATGCGGCTCCGGCACTGAACCTGACGTATGCGGACCTGGCGGTGACGGCGCTGCAATTCTGGCCGGCGGACGGGCGGCTGGAGGCGGGTCAGCCCCTGGTGGCGTATGTCACGGTGAGCAACAACTCCACGGTGAATGTGCCGGTGGAATTCCCGGTGACGCTGTTCGCCAACAACGTGCAGGTGGCCACGGCGAACGTGCCGAACCTTGCGGCCGGGGCTTCCACGACGGTGACGCTGTACTGGAACGCGGAGGCGGGGACGTACAACCTGCGGGCGACGGCGAATCCGGACGGCTTGATTCCGGAGACGGCCACGAACAACAATTCCATGGGCCAACTCGGGATGGTGATCCAGCGGCTGGCGCCGGACCTTGCGGTGCAGCCGATCACGATCACCGGCGCGGCGCGGATGGGCGAGGATGTGACGCTGAACATCCGTCTGGCGAACGTGGGGACGGGCCAGACGGGCAATCCCTTCAACGTGCGGCTGTATGTCAACGAAGTGCTGGTGAATACGGTGCGGGTGACGCAGAACATACTGGGCGGGCGATTCTACAATTGGAGCCCGACGTGGACGGTGGCGGGCACGAATCCGGCGCAGTTCGCGGTGCGCGTGGTGGCCGACGCCAATGGGGAACTGGCCGAGAGCGCTACGGCCAACAACGTGCGCGAGGCGGCATTCGCGATTCAGCCGTCGTATCTGCTGACGCTGCCGGCGGTGCCGGCGCTGCTGACGACCGATCCGCTGCACATTACGCTGGGGGTGCATGACTCGACGAATCCGGGGCAGGCGCTGGGCGACACGAGCGGGGTGACGGCGATGGTGCGGCTGTATGACGCGTCCAATACGCTGCTGTCATCCACGCCGATGACGTTTGACGGGGCGGCGTTTGTGCTGGCGGGCGGGGCGCTGCCGGCGGGGAATTACCGTGCGGTCGTGGTGATCACCGGCCCGCGGCAGACGGTGCAGCGGACGCTGACGCTGACCGTGGCGCAGGATTATGCCGTGACAACTGGCGTATCGCCGGTGGGCGATCCGGGGCGGTCGATCCTGACGACTTCGGACGGCCTATTGATCTCCGGCACCGTACTCCGAGTAGACAGCACGCCGGTGGCGGGGGCCGCGGTGACGCTGGACGTGACGCATGACGGATCGACGCGGCGGTTTACGGCGACCACGGCGGCGGATGGCTCGTATACGTATGTGTTTGCCCCGCTGCCCAATGATGCCGGGGCGTTCACGGTGACGGCGTCGGCGAATGTGGACGCTCTGACGCGGTCGGCGTCGGCGGACTTTGCAATCCAGGGATTGCTGCTGACGGTGGACTCTGCGGATGTGTCGGTGTCGGCACATGCGGCGGCCCAGCGGACATTTACGCTGTTGAACCTCGGGACGCTGGCGCAGGAGAGCCTGCTGGTCACCATCACGCGGACGGCGGGCGCGGCGGGCACGGCGGGGGCCTCGGCGGTGCCGGTGACGCTGGCGGCGGGGGCTTCGACGACGTTCACGGTGACGTTCAGCCCCGGCGATTATGTGGGATCGGCGGAATTCACGGTGGCGGTCGCCTCGAGCGTTTCCGGGGTGGGCGCGACGGTGGAGCGTGCGATCCGGGTGGTGTCGAATCCGCCCTTGGCGTCGCTGACGGTGATTGGCACCGAGGAACTGGACGTGGGCCTGTTGCGCGGGCAGGTGTGGGAACACATTCTGGTGCTGCGGAACGACGGGTATGCGGACCTGACCGACCTGGCGTTTGTCAATCCGGAAATACCGTGGATCACGGTGTATCAACCGGCGGTGACGCTGCTGCATCCGGGCGACACCGCGACGGTGCGCGTGCTGTTCACCCCGCCGGCGGATGCGGACATGACGGGTTATGCGGACGGATTCACGATCAATTCGAACGCCGGCGCGCGGGTGGTGCCGATCCATGTGGAAGTGACGCGGTCGAGCACGCTGAACTTGCAGGTGACGCTGGCGAGCCGGTTCGACACGCCAATCGCGGGGGCGACGATCAGCCTGACGCTGGTGTCGAGCATCTACAGATACAAGGCGAATCCGGCGGTGGTGGCGGCCTCGCAGCATCTGACGGGGACGACCACGTCGGCGGGCGTCTACACATTCATGGGGATGCTGGCGGGGCGGTATCAGGTGGAAATCCGCGCGGCCAATTGCGATACGATTTCGGAAATCTGGGATTTGACGCCGACGAGCGGCACGGCGGCCAAGGCCGTGACGATGAACCTGAATCCGTTCGCGCTGAACGTGTCGCAGTCCACCTCGACTGATCCGCTGAACCTGGGGCAGACGCAACTGGGACTGGTGATGGCCACGAATGCGGACACGCGGCTGATCACGGATCGTCCGGGCGCCGAATATGTGATCCAGCGGACGGGATTCCTGGAGCAACGGCTTTCGTACCTGAGCCTCGAATTGAATCGCGAATTCCCGGATAACACGGCGTTCTCGCTGAACAACGTGACGACGTCGGACATTCATAATATTTCGATCACGGCCAGCGGTGCGATCGCGGGGTTCATCAGCCTCCAGTCGCTGCAACTCGAGAAGATACCGGCGCATTCGTCGGTGGTGCTGTCGTACCGGATCGTGGTGGATGTGTCGGCACTGCCGGCGGGCGACCAGATCATTGACGGCAGCCTGCATATCACGGCGGGGTCGCTGCTGGGCGGGGAAGCGTATACGGAGTTGTTCTTCCCGATCCGCGTGCGGGTGGTAGATGACGCCAATATGCAGGATGGGCAGCCGTATAACTATGTGCCCTATTCCGGGCCGTGGCCGACGGGACCGATTCTGTACGGCGAGCGCTTCATCGATCAGTGGTTCAGTCAGGTGAACCTGACGGGCACGGGCGCGACGGGGCACGATGTGGGCCGGACGCAATTGACGCAGGATGTGCTGCTGGACGGCGAAGCGGTGGCGCTGAAGTTGGACCTGACGAACGTGATCACCCAGACGATCGGGATCACCGGCGCGCGGCTGATCATCACCAACGGCGCGGGAGCGGATGTGACGGCGTTATTTGAGGTGACGGCCGGGACGCTGCCGGGTTCGCTGGCGGCGGGGGCGGCGCTGACGACATCGTGGACGATCCGGCCGATTCGGGGGAACAACCTGGGCGGGACGGAGGCGGCGGGATTGCAGTATCGCGTGGCGCTGGAGCTGACGTATCAGATCAACGGGCAGGTGGATACGCGGACGTTTGCGCCGCAGACATTTACAGTGAAGCCCGAGGCGCAACTGGTGATTCGGTATGAAGTGAACCAGTCGTTCAACGGGGATGACCATGCGGTGGGTATCACGGTGATCGTGACGAACCTGGGTCCGGGGACGGCCCAGCGGGTCGAGATTGCCCCGCCTTCAGTTGGCGGCGGAGCCTTTACGCTGGATTACCCGCAGTCGGCCATATTTGTGGATCTGCCAATGGGCGCGACGCAGACGGCGTACAATGTCTGGATCCTGCGTTTCGCGAACGTTGTCGATATCTCCGCCATCACCTCGACGCTGACCTCCGGCAACGCCCAGGTGGGCACGGATAGCGGCCTGACGTTTGATGCTCCGGTGGTGCAGCAGTTTGTCGGCTCACGTTCGATGGCGGACCTGGCCACGGCCCTGGATCAGCTTTTGGTTGCCGCCAAGGACAAGATACAAAACGAAATCCACTTCCTGGCGGAGTTCTATGTAGGTTTCGCACGGATCCTGCGGGAGTCCAAGACGCTGGTGAACATGGACCTGGGCGTGCAGCTGTATAACATGTTCGGCCAAATGCTGCGGACCGGGGTCTCGCTGGTCATGGGCGCCAAGAGCCTAGCCAAGGGCATCACGAAATGGGTTGTGGCCGGCGGGGTTCCGGGAGAGAACATTCTGTTGCAATTCACGGCCGTGCGCGAGATGGTCAAGAACATCCAGAAATTCACCGCCAACATGAACAAGTTTGGCGGACAGTTCAACAGTGTTCTGGATGCCGCCCTGTCCCAGCGCGCCAGCCAGTCCGCCATCGAACTGCTCTATAAGAAGCTGGGCGAACTGCTTCAGGATAACACGACATCGGTGGCCGAGTATGAGGGCTATCTGGAAACGCAGGTGACGTACACGCGGATCCGTTCCGACCTGGCGTGGGACGATTTTGCGGCGTTGCCGGACGATCCCACGTCGGACCAGGTCACAGCGATGCTGGATGCGGTTATTGCCCGGGGCGGGGCGAACATCATGGGCATCGCGGACCTGGAGAGCGAACTGGACCAGATGGTCAGCTATACCAAGCAGCAACTGCTGTGGGACAAGCCCTCGGCGCTGTTCCCGATCGACACACTTTATAAGGAATTCACGGCCCTCACCACGACGATGCAGCGGCTGGGCACGGGCGCGGGCGGCACGCAGAACCTCATCGCCACCCTGCAAACCTGGTGGTTCGCCGCCGGCGAGAACACCCTAGACGGCACCGGCTGGCGGCCGGTATATCAGCAGACGTGGGATTTCGGCAACATATTCATCAACTGGCGCACCATGAACCGTCTGGAAGTCATGCAGTGGGACAACTTCGCCATGCACTGGAACGCCGTGGGCACCGCGTTGCTGGTGAGCTTCATGGCCACTTCCGCCAACGCGATTGGCGGCCTGGCCGGGCCGATGGGCGATCCGTTCATGCAGTACTTTGCGAAAGTGAGCAGCGATGCCGTGGCGGCGTGGATCGATGCTCTGAACACGATGCAGAACGCCGAATGGTCCATGAATTTGAATCTTTTCCGTTCCGCGGCCAAGTACCTGCAGCAGCATCAGGAAGAAACCAACGGCATCTGGCGGATGTTCTTCGACATCCAGAACCATATCGATTACATCATTGCCCACCGCGCGATCGACCCGGCGGTGACGCTGGCGATTCAGTCGTTGACCTTTAAGGATGCGGTGGCCAATGCCGCCGATCCCATTGCGTTGTCGATCGGGGAGATGAATATCACCAACACCAGCAGCATCAGCCTGCAGATCACGCCGACGGTGAATGTGTATGCCGGCGAGCTGTTGATCGCGTCGTTCACGGGCACGGTGGCATCGCTGGCGGCCGGCGCGACGGGGACTTCGAAGGTGATGCTGACGCTGCCGCGGTCGGCGTTCTTCGGCAACAGCGGTTATGACCTGGATATCACGTTTGACGCGTATGATCCGGTATCGCTGTCGCGCGGGTTTGCGGGTCCGTATTACGCGCATATGTATGCCGGCACCGCTGGGGAACTGGCCCAGTATCGCGGGCAGACGGCCACGCAGCCGCTGGGCGGGCCGGTCGGGCAGGACACCAGCTTTGAGCGCTATGTGGATATTGGTTCGAATATTTCCGCGATTCGGATTTTGCTTACCCAGGCGGACGGCGCGGATATCGATCTGCACTTGTATGACGCGCAGGGTCGGCATGTCGGGTTGAACGGGGCCGCGGATGAAGTCGGCATTCCGGGGGCGACCTACTCGGGTGCCGCCGGGGCGCGGCAGGTGATTACGCTTACTTCGCTGGCCGCGGGTCGGTATCGCATTGTGGCGAAAGTCAATGCCGCTCTGGCGACGGATCTGTTTAATGTGGCGCTGCTGGAAATTCCCTACCGGCCGGCGCTGCTGGCGACTTCCACTGAGAGCATTGATATCACGACCGGCTCGGGCGAGCAGGCCTTTACGCTGGATGCCCTGGAATGGGGCGGCATCGTGGGGATCAACAATATGCAGGCCACGCTGGGGACGCTGACGGATTCGGCCGGCAACGTGCTGCCGATCAGCGGCCTGACCACAAGCCTGGCCCATGGGGCCCTGAACCCCGGGCAGTCGAGCAACATCGCGGTACACTTCACGGTGGAGGCGGAGGCGCTGGAGGGCGATTACACGGGGCTACTGACGGTAACCGGCACGGATGCGATCACCGGCGATCCGCTGGCGCACACGATTCAGGTTGCGTTCCACATTGATCGCACTCCGCCGGCGGTGCCGCAGATCGCGGCCTCGGCCAATCCGGTCACGACGGGCCGCTCGATCAACATCACCGGCACGTGCGATGCCAATACCCGCATTGAGCTGTATGTGGATGATGTCCTGGTCGGCGATACCACGACTGATGATGCCGGGGCGTTCACGTATGACGGCATGTACTTCACGCAGGGGCATCACAGCATCAAGGCGCGTTCCGTGGATGCCACGAACAACGCCTCGGCATTCTCCAATGTGCTGGATCTGGCCTTTGAAGTGGATGTGATTGCGCCGCTGACCGAGGCGACTTATGCCGGTACGACCGATGCCGGCGGCGTGTATCAGACGCCGGTGGTCATCACGCTGACGGCCACCGATCAGGCTGGTGCTTCGGGCATTTCCCTGATTCAGTATGCCGTCAACGGCGGGGCATGGATGACGTATACGCAAGCCTTCACCATCGCCAACAACGGCCATGTACGGCTCACTTACCGCGCCACGGATAATGTCGGCAATGCGGAACTCACCAAGATTGCCAACTTCGACCTCAATGTCGATTCCACACCGCCCAGCAGCAGCGTTCAGCCGCTGCCGGCGACGGCCACCAGCACGCAGATTCCGGTTGCCTGGTCCGGGCAGGATAATGTGGGCGGCACGGGATTGGCGTTCTTTGATATTTACGTGTCCGTTGATGGCGGGGCGTTTGGGTTGTGGCTGGGGGCGACCACGCAGGTGACGGCGACCTATCAGGGCGCACAAGGGCACACCTACGGCTTCTATAGCATGGCCACGGATGCGTCGGGCAACGTCCAGCAGACACCCACGGCGGCCCAGGCGCAGATTGTCGTGCCGGTGTTCAACACCGCGCCGGACCTGGCGGTGGGCGACAGCGCCAGCGTGCGGGAAGGCAGTTGGCTGACCCGGACAGTGACCGTGATCGATCCGGACGTGGGGGATTCGTGGACGGCCACGGTGGATTACGGCGACGGCGGCGGGGCGCAGGCCGTGGGCGTGAATGTGGATCAGACGATTTCGCTGGGGCATATGTATCGGGACAACGGCTCGTTTACGGTTACCGTCACCGTGACCGACAGCCAGCAGGCATCGAAGTCCGCAGGGTTCCAGGTGACGGTGACCAACGTCGCGCCCACGGCGCATGTGGTCACCGGCGGCACGTGCCAGGAAGGCTCCACCTCGTATATCACCGTCAGCCAGCAGAATGATCCCTCGCCGGCCGACCTGGCTGCGGGATTCACCTACAGCTATGACTTCAACGGCGACGGCACGTTCGAGATCACCGGCAGCACGTCGCCCACGGCGGTCATTCCCGCGGCGTACCTGGGCACCCCGGGCGTGAAAAATGTGCGGGCGCGTATCTTCGACAAGGATGGCGGCTCGCGGTTGTATACGTCGTTCGTCGTGGTGACCAACGCTCCGCCGACCGTGAGCGTGGCGCCCGCGCTGGCGGCCACGGCGGGCCAGGATATGAATGCCACGGGTGCGTTTGCCGATCCGGGCGCGAATGAGACGCATACGGGGCTGGTGGATTATGGCGACGGGGCGGGCTTCGCGGTGCTGACGGTGAGCGATGCCAACAAGACCTTCGCGTTGAGCCACAATTACGCCCTGGCGGGCACGTACAAGATCACGATCCGCGTGATGGACAACCTGCGCGGCGTGGGCGTGGCCAGCACGACGGTCACGGTCTCCGCGGTCAACGTCAACGTGGCGGTGCAGATCGACGACGGCACGGCCCAGCGCTCCGAGGTGACGAGTGTCACCTACACGTTCAGCGCGCCGATCGACCACCTGGCGGACAATGCCGTGACGCTGGTCAATTCCAAGGGCGATGCGATACACACGACGGTGACGAACCCCTCCGGCGACCACAAGACGTTTGTACTGGCGTTCTCGGGCGCCGGTACGGAGGGCGCATCGATCACGCGGGGCGCCTCGCTGATGGACGGCAGCTACACCCTGGTTCTGCACGCGAACCTGGTCTTCGTCACGGGCACCCAGACCATGGCCGGCGGCGACACGACGAGCGTCTTCCACCGGCTGTTTGGGGACATCGACGGCGACGGCTACGTGGGCAGCAACGACCTGGCGGCATTCCGCAAGGCGCTCAACAAGCACTACGGCGAGACGGGCTTTGTGGCCGGGTTCGACTTTGACGGCGACGGCGTCATCACAATTGTCGATTACGTGCAGTTCACGAAGCGTTTGGGCAAGCGTATCTGAGGCATGGGTGACACGATGGGCATGAAGCAATGGCTGGGCGGTCTACTCGGAGCGGCGGCGCTGGCCGCGTGCGCCGGGCGCGCACCCGCCGCGCTCATCTACAGCTTCACGCTGGACGCGGCGGGCTACGAGATCACACCGGGCGTTCCGGTGAGCGTGCCGGTGTATTTTGAGGAGACGGTCACGGAGGCGGACACGTCGCGGCTGAACAGCCAGAATGGGCTGGCGCTCGTCGGCGTGCTGCTGCAGAAGACGACTTCGGACACGGCGGTGCGAATCACGGGCATCACGCCCAACAGTTTGTTTGACGGCCCGGTCAATACCACGCCCGATCCTGTCCCCCCGTTTTCCGTGGATACGGCATCACTTTACGAAACCATGTTGGACCCGATCCTCACGCCGCAGGGCGGCACGCCCACAACTCACGGGATCATGCCCACCGAAACGGCCCCGGGTTCGGGCACGTGGCGTGTGCTGATCGGCACGTTTGAATTCTCGGCAATAGGCAATGCGGGGGACAGTTCCACTTTCCAGGCGACGATGATCGGCAGCCTGTCGGACGCGGCCACATGGGATGCGTATTACGGGCCTAATTTCACGTATGAGACGCTGGGCAATAACGGGCTGATGTATTCGTCCGAGGTCACGTTGACGATCGTGCCGGAGCCGGCGGCGATTTGGGGGCTGGGTGCGGCGCTGGTGGTATTGGGCATGCGGCGGAACCGCCGTACTTGATTATACGCATTGCATCCGCAGCGCATCATGGGGGGGGCGGGGCTTTGAATTGCCGGGCCAGAATCGCATGTTGGATCGACAACTCGGGGATTTCCTTGAGCATGCGCCGGCCTTCTCCGGGGGCGGCATATCCAAGAAACACTTCCGACCATAGCGCCCATTCCAGGTGGGGCGAGTCCTTGACAATTTTGGACAACTGCCCGGCGGACTGGGCGAGGGGTTGGTTGTCGGCGAGCGCCGCGGCGGCAATTTCATGGCCACACAGCGTGTCATGGGGCAGACCCTGGGCCAGGGCGACCAAAGCGGACCTGGCCTGGGCCCGGTCTTTTACCCGGACGGTCTCGTCAGCCAGGCCCAACCCCGGCATGGTGAGGGTATAGGCCGCCAGCACGGCGGGCGGCAGGAGGACCCGCAGGGTTTGATCCTGATTCTCCTGGATGCGCGAGAGAGCGGTCATGGCCTGCTTTTCCGCCTCGTCGATCCGGCCCAGCGCCCACAAGGACCGGGCCAGGTGGATGCGCGCCTGAGTCGAGAATTCCGCGTCGATTTTGGGATTATCGAGCAGGCTCTGGTAATCCTTGACGGCGGCGGCATATTGGCCGATGCGATCATGGAATTCACCGTATTCCATATAGTACGCGGAACCCGCACCACGCGGCTGAAGGAACTGCTGCCAGGCCGCGTCGGCGGCCTTCATGTCCCCATTGAGTTCCGCGATGTGCGCCGCGAGCAATTGGGGCTGGGGTATCCACAGATCGAGATTGCGATCGGGATTGCGGGGCATCCGCGACCAAGCCTGGTATCCGGCGAGTTCATCGGCCGTGGCGCCCGTGATGCGGGCGAGTTCAACCTGGGCCTGCCGCACGCCGGGAAAATCCTGATTATTCGCCGCCAAAAGCTTGAGATCCGCGGCGGCATCCGCCGGTTGGCCCAGGTCCAGCAACAGCTCGGCCCGCCGAAGCCGCACGGGACGATTGTCCGGCGCGCGCTGCAGAAGGTCGGATAAAAACTGGAGTTTCTCCGGCGCGCGATGGTTGGCGCCCAAGTCGAATCCTAGAAAACGCGCCAGTTCGGCACTTTCCTGGGATGTGGCGCCGGGATAGAAAGCTTGACCGAAAGCGGAAGTGGCTATGCAGACGATGCATGCCGCCAAGCGATGGGCCGGTCGGTGGAATGCCATCTGGGTCTCCTGCCATGATCGATAGACGACAGCCTAAAGGCTGTACTACGAACAATTCCGCCTAAAGGCTGTACTACAAACCTTCTACAAACCACAAACTTTAGTCCGCTTCCAACACGACGGTGTCATACATGATCCCGCTGCCCTGGAGGGTGATCACATTGGCACCTGGCTTGAGGTTGGTGGCGGGGAAGGTCAGCGGGGCGGGGCGGACGTAGACGCCGGCGCGGTTGGCCTGGCGGCGGAGGGTCTGGTCGTCGCCTTTGGAGACGCTGCCGATGGCGGTGCCGTTGACGGCCAGGGCGCAGTTGCCGCCGCCGCCGGCGAGGGGGATGGTGAGGTAGCAGTTGCCGGTGGGGACTTTATCGACGTTGAAGTTGATGGTCCAGGTGCCGCCGTTCTGGGCGAAGTACCAGTCGGTGGCTTCCTTGGACTGGCCAATGGTGAAGTTGACGGCGTTGGGGACCTGGCGGAGGAGGTCATAGGCGCGGGGGCCATTGCCGAGTTTATATTCGCCGGCCATGCGGTCGGGCTTGCCGATCTGGAAGAGGAGGTTGGGGTGGTAGGGGGGATCCCAGGCGACATCGCCGAGGTCCTGGGTTTTGTCGCCCTTGATGGTGATGTTATCGACGGCGAGGGACTGGCAGATGGGGCCCTGGTCCTGCCAGGCGTAGAGGGTGTAGGTGTTGGGGCGGACGCCGGGGATGGAGAATTTGCCATTGGCGTCGGCATGGACGAAGAAGATGTAATCGCCGGCCTGGCTGAGGAGGGAAGTGGCGCGATCGGCTTCGGCGGCGGCACCGCCACCACCACCACCACCAGCGCGACCGCCGCGACCGGCGGCGCCGCCCGCAGGAGCTGCGACATAGTAGGTGTCGCCGGCATCGAACATGGGGCCCATGGGGAGAGCAGGGCCGGGGGCGCCAGCGGGCGTGGGGGCCGGAGCCGCGCCGCCGCGTCCGCGTCCACCGCCGCCGCCCCCCGGTTGGCCGAGGATGACCCAGGCGTTGGCGGCGGAGCGATTATGGGAGATTTTAATGGTGCCCGTGACGGTGGTGCGGTTGAGGGGGTAGGTGGGTTCCTCGACCCACAGGTAAGGCCACTTGGCCTTTTCGGCGGCGGAGGTTTTCAGGGCGTCCTGGATGAGGGCATCGTTGGAGTCGGCGGTGTTGAAATAAAGATACCAGGGGCCGTGGATTTTGGGCCGGCCGCCGGTGCCTGCGGCGGTGCCGCCGCTGCTGAGGTGTCCGCCGCCGAGGTAATTGAGGATGAGGGCGTCCTGGTGGACGTCGAGGTCCTGGCGGAGGGGGCCGCTGGCATAGGATTCGGCGGAGGTGGGGATGAACCAGGCGCCGACGTTGTGGCCGTAGTGGCCCCACATGGGGGTTTGGTAATAGAAGGAGACATAGTTGTACTTGGTGTAGACCGTGCCGTCGGCGAGGCGCCAGGTTTCATCGCCGACGTTGCCGGCGGTGGAGATGGCCTGGAGTGCGCCATAGCTGGGCTGCTTGCCGGTGAGTTCGTTGGTCCAGGCCCAGTCGAGGATGTTCATGTCGAACTTGTACATGGTGCGCATTTCGCCGCCCTGGGTGCCGGAGATGATGACGTAGGGGTGGATGCCGTTCTCGCCCTTGAGCATGACGAAGTGGTGTTCGAGGTGTTGGGCGGCGTTGGCGGCGTTGCAGACGGCGAAGTGGGCCATCTCCGGGGTGTTCTTGATGACCTTGACGGTGTCGCAGAGCAGGTCGGTGCCGGTGTAGGAGTCGAGGTAGAAGGTGCGGCGGGCGTTGACGTCGCGGGGTTCGACGCCGTGGATGTTGTGGCCGATCTCCTTGCCGGCGACGAGGATGGAGGTGGCGGAGAAGTCCTGGGCGGAGTTGCGTCCCGCGCCGCCGGCGCCGCCGCGGGGGTTGGGCAAGTTGTCGCGGGCGGGGTCTTTGGCGAAGGTGATCTGGACGTTGCCCGAAGAGATGACGAGGGAATCAATGTTCTGGGGTTTGTAGTCGCCGGGCTTGGCGGGCTGGCCGTTGAGGATGAGGGAGGCGTCGCCGGCGGCGGCATAAGCCAGCGGCGCGACGGCCAGAAGGCATGCGGCGGCAAGAAGAGAGACGTTGGTTTTGGGGGTCATAATCGGCTCCTATCGCGGATCTGTAGGGAAAAGTGGCCGTGTGATGTGTGTAATATGGATCAACGGCGGGAATACCGCAAGCTTGCGGCAGCGGGGGCGACGGGGGCGACCGGCGGGGCGCATTGACTCGCACCCGGCTGCATGGTGAAATGACGGCGGCAGGCCATGGGATGCGGCGGCAGCCGGCGAGCGAGGTGGATCGTGGACTCAGACATCTTCGAGAACGACGAAACCGAGCGCCGGGGGGCCGTACACGCCGCGCTGCACCCGACGGTGAAGCGGTTCCTGAAAATGGTGGCCCGGCCCGATTTGCGGTCGGAGTTCCCCGAGCAGTACCAGAAAAACTGGGAGGACAAGGGGGAAATGGGCGTGGTGCGGATCATCCGGTGCCGGATCGCGGACCATCCGTGCGAGCTGACGTTCAGCCTGTTTTTCATGGGCGAGGCGGTCAAGCAGACGGGGATCGTCATCAAATACCAGGGCGAGGCGCTGCTCAACGAGGTGCGCAAGGGCGACGTGCTGCGTTTTCACGCGACCAAGCGGATCGACCCGGTGGTGTTCCTGAAGGAGTCGTATCCCACGTCCAGCCCGGGGATGCCGACGGGTTCGGTGTCGTATGCGCTGGAGGTGGATGACGATGCGGAGGCGGAGGTTTTTCGGGCGGTGGAGCAACTGACCGGCAAGAGCGAATACGAACTGCGGGATATATGGCAGGAGCTTATCGCCACCAACACCACGCGGCGGGGCACCGACCAGGTTTCGCCGATCATCAAGACGTGGCTCAAGCGGGAGCGGGACCGGATCGACCTGCAGTACCTGCGGTTCGCGGAACTGCTGCTGCCGCGGGCGCAGGAGGTGGCGTACTTTTCGGCACACGGGCACACGTGCATCGTGGTGGCCCGGCGGATGCACGGCGGGCGCATCCGGCGGATGATCGACGCGGTGGAGCCGGAATGGTGGGGCGGGACGTTCTACGGGCTGAACATGGGGAAGCTGGTGCGGATGCCGCACGAGCAGAAGGACCGGCTGCTGGCGCTGAAGTCCTTCACGGGCGAGTTGGAGTTTCCGGTGGAGGAAATATACATCGACAACCGGCACATCTATGCGGTGCTGTTCGTGGGGCAGGAGGCCCTGGTGTGGCGGACGCTGGACCAGGCGGCGCCCGATTTCACGGGCGTGATGCCGGTGGTGGCGGCGGCGCCGGCGGAGAAGAGCGAGAGCTTTCTGTCGCGGCTGAAGCGCAAGGCGGCGGCGGCGCCAGCGGTGCCGGTGGAGCAGGCGGAGGCGGCGCTGCCGTACGAGGCGCCGTCGGTTCATCCGTACCTGGTGGCGCGGGCGGAGAAGGCGTATATGGCGGCGCTGCGGGAGCGGTCGGCGGAGTTGAAGGAGGCGCGGAAGGAATTTTTGCAGTTGCTGTATGATTCGAATGTGGGGCGGTTTTTGAACAATCCGGAGGAGTTCAAGGGGGAGATTCAGGGGGCCATTGCCAAGGCGTTGCGGAAGGATGCCGCGGGGATCCAGAAGGAGGCGGCGTTGATCGAGGCGCATGTGACGATTTTTTATGCGGAGCGGGAGTAGGGGGGCGGGTGCCAGCTATTGCCTTGACGGGTAGCGACCGATACAATCTAGTCAGACTAGTCAGGAGCGTGGTGTCGTTTCGCACACGCCGTAAAATACCGCCGGGCCTGGAAGCTGGAGTTATCGATGCACACCAAAACCACACGCCGCTGGCAGATGCAGGACGCCAAAGCGCGACTCTCGCGCGTGGTGAAAGAAGCGCGCACCATCGGGCCGCAAATCATTACCCTGCATGGCGAAGATGTGGCGGCGATTATTCCCATCGCCGATCTGCCGCACGTGCTGGCGGCGGATCGTGCCGCCAAGGAGCGGAAGGGCGGCCTTTTGGAGACGCTGCGTCGTTGCCCCTATCCGCTGGGCGCTTTGGACCTGCAGCGCGACCGAACCCCGATTTCCACCCACTCCATTTTTGCGGAGTGAGTATGGCCTTTCTGCTGGATACTTGTGCGCTTTCCGAGCCGACCCAAAAGTCGCCCCATCCCGGGGTGGTGGAATTCATGCGGGAACTCAGGCAGGTGGACGCGTTCGTCAGCGCGGTGGCCCTGGCGGAGATATGGAAGGGCATTGAGTTGCTGCCGCACTCCAAGCGCCGAACCGGTCTGGTGGAATGGTTTGAGAAGGATCTGCGGGTACGGTTCGAGGGGCGAATTCTGCCCTTCGACGCCATCGTCGTACAGCCATGGGGGAAGATGGTTGCGGCACTTATCACGCGTGGCAAGAGCATGCCTCTTGTCGATTCCCTGATCGCCGCCACCGCCCTCGTGCATGATCTTACGGTGGTCACGCGCAATGAGGCGGATTTCGCCCAGGCCGGGGTGAAGGTTCTTAATCCGTGGAAATAGCGTTCAGCCGGTGCCGCGCGGCGGCACAGGGCAATACGACTGGGCGAAAAGCACCTGCGTGGTGGTTTTCTGGCCGGTGTAGATGTTCGCGCCGGGACTCGGGATCAGTTACGCATGCAATTCAGCGGTTCAGTTGCTACAATGTGGAGGTCAGATGTGGTTGGACCATTTGGGAGTCAATCCCCATGACTATTGTGCTGAGTTCCGAAACGCAAAAACTCCTGGATCAGAGGCTTAAGAGCGGCGAATACGGCTCTGCCGACGAGGTGCTTCATGCCGCGCTGGAGGCCTTGGATTGGGCTTCGGGGGGATTGCTCGATGAAGCCACCCTCGACGCACTCGATCGCGCGGAAGACCAAATCGAACGCGGCGAGGAGCACGACTGGAAGGACGTGCGCCAACAGGTACTAGATATGTTCACAAAGTGATATATGTTGGAAAATATATATCATGTGATAATCATGGACGAGGCCCTGGGCGATCTCCAGCGACTGGCCCATCATATTCGCACGGATTCACCGCAAAATGCGCCAGTCATCGCGAAGATGATCGTGGATGCGATCGATTCGCTTGGCCTCATGCCCAACCGGTTTCGGCGTATCGGAAAGACTCGTAAACGTCAGTCCACGGTCCATGCGATGTCAGTGCCGCCATACATTGTTTACTACCGTGTTTACGAAAAGAACAGGGCCGTTCGCATACTTTCCATTCTCCATGGTGCCCAACGGCAGCCGCATCGATTCCGCTGAATGCCGCTCAATACGACTGGGCAAACAGCACCTGGGTGCTCGTCTCCTGGCCGGTGTAGATGTCCTTGCCGGGGGTGGCGTTGGGGCCGTTGTAGTCGAAGGGGATGCAGCGGACGGTGGCTTTGGTTTCTTCCTTGATTTTGGCTTCGATTTCGCGGCTGGGGGTGAAGTGGCAACGCACAAATCCCGGAGTTTCGGCGATGAGTTTTTTGAGTTCGTCGTAGGTGGCGGCGGTGCGGATGTTGGCGTCGCGGAAGGCGCGGGCTTTTTCGAACATGGCTGTTTGGACGGCGTCGAGCTGGGTGCGGAGCCAGGCGGCGGTGATGGCGGGGGTGAGGGTGACGATTTCCTTGGAGCGGTCGAGGCGTTTTTTGAGGACGAAGGCGCCCCCCCCCGGCGCGTCCACATCGCGGGGGCCGACTTCGACGCGGAAGGGGATGCCGCGCTGTTCCCAGTGGAATTGCTTGTCGCCGGGGCGGTTGTCGCGCCAGTCAACGATGATGGATTGGTTGGTTTGCTTGTCGAAGAAATAGCGGGCCAGCGAGTTGTTGGCCTGGCCGCCGGTGCGGGAGAGCGAGGCGGCGACTTCTTTTTCGCCGACGAGCTGGGTGAGGAGTTGGTCGATGAAGGCGCTGACT
>CAIPTQ010000184.1 GCA_903868035.1 uncultured Phycisphaerales bacterium | reverse complement strand
GCCCATCGAGCCGGCCAGCAGTTGTTCCCCCTCCATGAACCGCATCTCCCACTTCGCCTTGCCGATGTGCAGCGCCACTTTCCCGCTGGTGAAGACAATCTCCTCCGGCAAGTCCTCCACCTTCACCCCCGCCGCCTCCAGCGCGTAATCCAGGTCAAACCCGCGCACACCCTTCGCCAGCGGCTCATGGTGCGTCGCCTCCACGCGGATCACATCCGCCATCGGCGAGGTGATGCGCAGCTCCAGCACGTGGCCTTCAAAGTTCTTCCGACCTTCGCGATCCGCCGCCGCCACATACAGCGTCGAACCCTCCATGCGATATTCCTGCACCTGCCGCATGATGTGCGCGTCCACATTGTCATACCAGTGCCAGGCGCCATTCCTGAATTTCATATTTTTTCCTATCCATCACAAAACGATGCCCGCCGCCGGCACACCGGCCGCATGGTCCGCAGGATAAGCGATTACGTGCGGGTCCGGAATACCTGCGCTGGCAAAAATGCCGTCATTTTTGGCGCCAAGAAGGTGCCCAACATGTTTCCTGCCCCCGAGACCGGCAACCCAGTTGACGTTTTCCGCGCGTGGCGCTATGAATGAGGCATTGAAAAGGAGACCCCCATGCCCGACCTCAAAAACATCATTTTCGGCGACTTGGAGCGCGAACTCGCCGTCACCCGCAAGGTGCTCGCCGCCGTTCCCGCCGACCAGCTCGACTGGAAGCCCCACGAAAAATCCATAGCGCTGGGCCGGCTCGCCATTCACGTGGCCACGCTGACCGATTGGATGACCCTGACCCTCGCGCAGGATGTCCTGGATTTCGCCACCGTCCCGCGCCCGCCCGCATCCGTCGCCGATACCGCCGCGCTGCTCAAGCTGTTTGACGACCGCGTGGAGACGCTGCGCCAGGCCGTCGCGCAATTCGATCCCGCCGCCTGGGATGCCATCTGGACCATGAAAAATGGCGGCCAGGTTTTCACCGCTCAGCCGCGCTCCAAGGTCTTCCGCGTGTGGGACCTCAACCACATGATCCATCACCGCGGCCAGCTTTGCCTCTATCTCCGCCTGCTGAACGTGAAAGTCCCCACCGTCTACTTCAACACCGCCGACGACCCCGCCTTCATCTTCGAATGACAGCGCAGTTCCACTCACCACTTAACCATTTAACCACTTAACCATTTAACCATCTCCCCCACTCTGGACATCGCCCCCCTTTCCCTTTCTAATCCCCTCTCGATACTCCATTCCGCTTCCCCAGGGGGTCTTATGTCCGAACCGGAAATCATCACCCACATGCTCGCCGTCGCGCCCGCCGAAACGCTGGTCAACACCCTCGCCGTCTGCCGCATCGACTCGCCGCTGGCCGCCACCCGCGGCGACCGCGAGTCCGTCCAATTCATCGAGGATCACGACCGCGTGATGCTCTACGACACCCCTAAAATCCTCGCCCGCCTCAAAATCCCCCTCGACCAGCTCGCCTCCTTCGAACTCGCCGGGCCCCGCGCCAAAATCTGCTTCGACCCCGCCAAAACCCGCGTCGGCATCGTCACCTGCGGCGGCATCTGCCCGGGCCTCAACGACGTCATCCGCGGCCTGGTGCTCTCCCTCTCCCTGATCTACGGCGTCAAACACATCTACGGCTTCAAGAACGGCTACGCCGGGTTCATCGCCCGCTACGGCTACGATGTCCTGGACCTCGAACCCGAATTGGTCTCCGAAATCCATGAACGCGGCGGCACCATCCTCGGCTCCTCCCGCGGCGAGCAGGACCCCGTCGAAATCGTCGATTGCCTCGAACGCATGTCCATCAACATCCTCTTCGTCATCGGCGGCGACGGCACCCTCCGCGGCGGCCTGGCCATCGCCGATGAAATCGACAAACGCGGCCTGAAAATTTCCGTCGTCGGCGTCCCCAAGACCATCGACAACGACATCATGTTCCTCGACCAGTCCTTCGGCTTCCAGACCGCCTACTCCGCCGCCACCGGCGCCATCCGCGCCGCCCACCAGGAGGCCAAGGGCGCCCACAACGGCGTCGGCCTCGTCAAACTCATGGGCCGCCACAGCGGCTTCATCGCCTGCTTCGCCTCGCTGGCCATGTCCGACGCCAACTTCGTCCTCATCCCGGAAGTCCCCGTCATCCTCGAGGGCGACAACGGCTTCCTCAAGCGCCTCCACGAGCGCCTCACCCGCCGCAAGCATGCCGTGGTCGTCGTCGCCGAGGGCGCCGGCCAGGAACTCCTCCACTGCGACGCCTCCCAAAAAGACGCCTCGGGCAACGTGAAACTCGCGGACATCGGCCCCTTCCTGCGCGACCGCATCGCCGCGCATTTCAAGCAGCTTAAATTCGAGTCCTCCGTCAAATATATTGACCCCAGCTACCTGATCCGCAGCGTCCCGGCCAGCCCCCCCGATTCCGTTTTCTGCCTGCGCCTGGCCCACGCCGCCGTCCATGCCGCCATGTCCGGCCGCACCCGGATGGTCGTGGGCATCTGGCACGGCCGCTTCGTCAACATCCCCATCCAACTGGCCATCCACCAGCGCCAGACCGTGGACACCGCCGGCGACGTCTGGCAGAGCGTCCTGGAAAGCACCGGCCAGCCGCGGCAGTGGAAGTGATCCGCAGCCAAACAGAACCCGTAGCGTAAGCGAGTGGAAGGAGCGTACTTGGTAAATGATCCGCATTCCATTGGATTCTCGCGCCCCTCAAGCCCAGGGATTGCAATCCCTGGGCCTACGCGCTCGCTCCTGTGTGGCGTGGGATTCATTTTTCATTGTTCATTGATACTTTTCAAAAAAAAATGGGCTCGCCAGGGGAGGCAATCCTGACGAGCCCCGATCCAGGGCAGATCGTAACTGCCGCGCCGGACCTGATGGGCCTCCCCGGCGGGGCGGGTTTCTTTGCGTGACCTCATGGGACCGCACACGCGGACACATGAGGTGGATCATCGTGGGTGCCTTGCGGCTTCGATGACACTACAGATGTACGATGTAGGCGCGGACGAGGCAAAAGAATCTGGCGATATTGAAATAATTGTCGTTCTCGGACGCGCGGGCCCGCAAAAAATACAATGCCGCACCCGTGACTAGCATGCGGCCCGGAAAGCACGCCGCGCACAATTGTTAATTTTCTCCCATCACGTGAAAAAAACTTGCTGCATTTGCGGCGGAATCGCGTAAGATGGTGCCTTGCGGCCGGCTGGCGTGGCGAGTGCCGCGTGCTTTTTCGATCCGAGGCGCGTTCGACAATGGATCTCAGCCCCACTTCCAAAACCTGGACCATCCAGGATTCCACCGATGTCTACAACATCCGCAACTGGGGCAAGGGCTACTTCGGCATCAATCCCGACGGCCATGTCAGCGTCTTTCCCGATAAACGCCCCGACCAGGCCATCGACCTCAAAAAACTCGTCGATGAACTCATCCTCCGCGGCATCAACCTCCCCGTCCTCATCCGCTTCACCGATATCCTCAAGCACCGCGTCGGCGAAATGCACGACGCCTTCCGCCAGGCCATCGCCGAAAACGCCTACACCGGCGCCTACACCTGCGTCTACCCCCTCAAGGTCAACCAGCAGCGCCACGTCGTCGAGGAAATCCTCGAGTTCGGCAAGCCCTACGGTTTCGGCCTCGAGGCCGGCAGCAAGCCCGAACTCCTCGCCGTCCTCGCCCTCATGAACAACGGCGAGGCCCCCATCATCTGCAACGGCTTCAAGGACGACGAATTCATCGAAACCGTCATCCTCGCCCAAAAGCTCGGCAAACGCGTCATTCCCGTCGTCGAAAAATTCTCCGAGCTTGAACTCCTCGTCAAGTACGCCCAAAAGCACGGCGTCCGCCCCGCCATCGGCGTCCGCGTCAAACTCGCCACCAAAGGCTCCGGCAAGTGGGAATCCTCCGGCGGCGTCCGCAGCAAATTCGGCCTCTTCGTCGCCGAAGTCCTCCGCGCGCTCGAATACCTCAAGGAGCGCAACATGCAGGACTGCCTCAAGATGCTCCATTTCCACCTCGGCAGCCAGATCACCAACATCCGCATGATCAAAACCGCCCTCAACGAGGCCGCCCGCATCTATGCCGAACTCGCCCGCGCCGGTGCCGGCATGGAATACCTCGACGTCGGCGGCGGCTTGGGCATCGACTACGACGGCTCCCAAACCAATTTCGAATCCTCCATCAACTACTCCCTCCAGGAATACGCCTCCGACGTCGTCTTCCGCATCAAAAGCGTCTGCGACGAGGCCGGCGTCAAGCACCCCCACATCATCTCCGAGTCAGGCCGCGCCATGGTCGCCTATCACAGCGTCCTCGTCTTCAACGTCCTGGGCGTCAGCGGCTTCGACATCTTCGATATCCCTAAGGAATTGCCTGGCGGCACCGGTCTTGGAGAGGAAATCCCCCAGCCTGTCCGCGACCTCTTCGACTCCTGCCGCGACGTCAACAAGAAAAACTTCCAGGAAATCTACCACGACGCCATCCAGCAGCGCGACGAAGCCCTCAACCTCTTCAACCTCGGCTACCTCTCCCTCGAACTCCGCTCCCTCACCGAAAAGCTCTTCTGGGGCGTCTGCGGCAAAATCCTCAAAATCCTCAAGGAGTCCGATTTCGTCGGCGACGACTTCGAACAGCTCGAAGCCCAGCTCTCCGACACCTACTTCTGCAATTTCTCCCTCTTCCAGTCCATGCCCGACTCCTGGGCCATCAAGCAGCTCTTCCCCGTCATGCCCATCCACCGCCTCCAGGAGGAGCCCACCCGCCGCGGCGTCCTCGCCGACATCACCTGCGACTCCGACGGCAAAATCGACTCCTTCATCGACCTCCGCGACGTCAAGAAAACCCTCGAACTCCACGCCTACGACGGCCGCGAATATTACCTCGGCGCCTTCCTCGTCGGCGCTTACCAGGAAATCCTCGGCGACCTCCACAACCTCCTCGGCGACACCAACGCCGTCCACGTCAAGCTCGCCGGCGACGGCACCCCCTCCATCGAGGAGGTCGTCCGCGGCGACACCGTCCGCGAAGTCCTCAGCTACGTCCAGTTCAACGCCGACGAACTCATCGCCAAGCTCCGCAAACAAGTCGAAACCGCCCTCCGCGAGAAAAAGATTTCGCTTGAGGAAAGCACCCAGTTGATGCGCAACTACGAGGAGGGCATGCGCGGCTACACTTATCTCGAAGAACCCTCGGCGTTTTAGCTCGTAGTACAGCCTTTAGGCTGTCGTCACCCCCTCAAAAAACCACCTCCATCGCAAATCGACTACCGCCCAGGCTTGCCTTTTCGCGGATCGCCTCGCCCTACTTCGGCCCCGTCGCCGCCTGCGTGCTCGGGTCCGCCTGCAACAGCGGCACAAACCGCACCGGCGCCAGGTTCTTCGACCGCACCGTCCCCTCCGCATCCTTCGTCACCTCCATCAGCGACTGCATCGCGAACGGCTGCCCCACCGGTATCATCATCACCCCCCCGGGCGCCAACTGCTTCAGCAGCGGCGGCGGTATCTGCCCCGCCGCGCACGTCACGATGATCGCGTCAAACGGCGCCTCCTCCGGCCACCCGTTGAACCCGTCCGCAATCCGCGTCTGCACCGTCGTATACCCCAGCCGCGTCAGCCGCGCCGCCGCCGCCGCCGCCAGCGGCTTGATGATCTCTATCGTATACACATGCGTCGTCAGCCCCGTCAAAATCGCCGCCTGATACCCCGACCCCGTCCCGATCTCCAGCACCTTCGACTTCGCCGTCAGCTTCAGCTTCTCGGTCATCTGCCCCACAATGCACGGCTGCGAGATCAACTGCCCGTTGGGTATCGGCAACGGCGAATCGTCATACGCCTGCGCCTGCAAATTCTCCGGCACAAACTCATGCCGCGGCACCCCCGTCAACGCCGCCACCGTCGCCGCATCCGTCATCCCGTAATATTCCTTGATCAACTTCACCATCGCATCCCGCTCCTTCTGCCGCTCCGTAAACACCGGCGCCACCCACGGCTTGCCCGCCGCCGGAGCCGTCCCCGCAGGTGCCGCTGGCAGCGCAGGCGCCCCCCCCGGCGCACCCGCCCACAACGCCGCCCCCAACCCCAGGGTACACGCCACCGCCGCCGCACGCACCCTCGTCACTCGCACCACTCCGCAAGCCAAATCTTTCACAAAACTCCTCCGAAAATATCCATGACCGCCATAATACCCGCAAAACCGCCGCGTGTGGCATTTTCCGCTGACCACTGACTACTGGCCACTGGCCACTGGCCACTGCACAAGTGCATAACGTCACAACTGGCAAAGTGTTACATCGCCACCCCGTCTGTTTCCAACACCGCCGGTATTGTGGCCCCTCGTTCCTCCTCACCCCTATCCATCCCATAATTCCCCAAATAGTCAAAGATGCAAAGAATAATCCCCCTTTTTTTTTCGCAAAATAACGCGCCCTCGACCCTCAAAACTCCCGCCGCCGCCGCGCCGGCGCGATCCCGCCGAGCTTCCGGTACTTCGCCACCGTCCGCCGCGCCAGCACGATCCCCTGCTCCTTCAACTTCGCCACAATCTCATCATCCGACAGCGGATTCGCCTTGTCCTCCTGCTCAATGATCTCCCCCAGCTTGGCCTTCACGGCATCCCAGCTCATCGCCTCCCCGTCGGCGTTCTCCGTCCCCCCCGTGAAAAACATCCGCAACGGAAAAATCCCCCGCGGCGTCTGAATGTATTTCTCCGCCACCGCCCGCGACACCGTCCCCACGTGTATCCCCAACTGGTCCGCCACCCCGATCATCGGCAGCGGCTTCATGAACTGCGGCCCGTGCTCCAGAAATTCCTTCTGCGCCTCGACCACCACCCGCAGCACCCGCAGCAGGGTGTTCCGCCGCTGCTCGATCGACTCGATCAGCCAGCGCGCGTTTCGTATGTTATTCGCAATGAATTCGCGGGTTTTGCCATCAACGGATTTAGTCTTGGCCATGCGTTTGTAGATCTCGTTGATGTACAGCCGCGGGGCGTACTCCTCCGTCAGCCGCGCCGTGTACTCCCCCGTCTCCTCGTCCCGCTCCACCAGCGCGTCCGGCGCCACCGTCGGCACCCGCGACTCCCCCAGCAGCGTCCCCGGCCGCGCGTTCAAGTGCCGCAGAAATTCCTTCGCCTGGTTGATCTGCTCGATGGTGAATCCGCTCTTGCGGGCAATCTGCGGCAACCGGTTCATTTCCAAATCATGCAGATATGTAGCCACAATCCCCCGCGGCACCGTCAAATCCAATCCCTGGTCCCGCTCCAGCGCATCGATCTGCAACAGCAAACACTCCTGCAACGACCGCGCGCAAATCCCCACCGGCTCCAGCCGCTCCTGCAAAATGGGAATCGCCTCCTCCAAATCCTTGGCCGTCAACCCGTCCGGCAAATGCTCCGCCATGGTCTCCAAAGGTTCGCGCAAATAGCCGTCGTCGGTGACCCATTCCAAAAGCACGTAACCCGCGCGGTGCAAACGACTTGCGACATCGACCAAATCCCATTGGCGGGATAATTCTTCCTGGAGGGAGGCGCCGCGGGCAGCGGTGTTCGCCATGGCGTCCATTT
>CAIPTQ010000183.1 GCA_903868035.1 uncultured Phycisphaerales bacterium | reverse complement strand
GTCCGTATCGCCATCAGCCGGCGGATCGTCCGCTCCTGCCCGCGCTCGCTGAATTTCTTCACCAAATCCTGCGCCACCGCCGCCACCTCGGCATCCTTCGAATCGGTCACCGGCTGCAGCAGCGGCAAAATCTCCGGCCCCAGCCGCTCCAGCTCCTTGCGGGCCTGGTCGCGGGTGGCAAAATCCGTCGCGCCCAGGGCCTTGACCAGCGCATCGATGCTGGCCGGGGCGGGGTCGGTGCCGGCATCTTTCTGGAGCTGCGCCAGGTCCGGGGTGACATTCTTGATCCGCCAGTAGACCTCGCTGGAGAGCGTGTCCAGCAAATCGTTCCGGTCGCGGCTGCCGCCCATGAGCAGGAGCAGCGCCAAAAGATAGGATAAAATGGAGCCAACCATGGAACCCTCCGGTAGTAGGCGGGAATGGGAGTTTCCTTCCGGATGTAGGATACCCCTGGGCATCCCGGGAGGCAAAACCCGCCCCCGCGTGCCGCCGCCCGCATGGGCCGGTTACACTCTTGGTGGTTGTGTGGAGACGCGCATGGCGAAAAAAAAGGGCAAGGTGACTGCCCCGGCCCGGAAAGCCCCCACGGTCAAAGTGCCCGCCAAGGCGGCGCTCGTGGCCCGCATCGCGGGTGCCTCGCCCTCCGCCACAGAATGCTGGATTTGGCAAACCCAAAAACTGGTGACCTGATGGCCAAACGCAGCCCCCTCGAAGATCAACTATCACTGCTCCGGCAGTTGCGCCACTCCCAACCCGCCCCGCCGGCACTGGCCGACCTCGAACGCCTACTCCGCACGCCCAAGACCCACGGCCTGGCCATCAAGACCGCCGCCGAACTGGCCCACCAGTGGGAGGCCCGCACTCTCACCGGCGCCTTGGTCGAGGCCGCCGAGGCCCTCTCCCCCGATGCCCTCGGCACCGAGGCGCCCAAACGCGACCCGGGCTGCGAGGGCAAGGAGGCCCTGCTGCGCGCCTTGGTCGATTGGGAGGCCGACGTGCCCGAGCTGTACTGGAAAGCTTCGCAGTGGGTCCAGCACGCCCCCATCATGCACGGCACCAAGGACGTCGCCGCCGAGTGCCGGGGCCTGGCCGCATTGGGCCTGGCGCAAACCCGCGGCGGCCCGGCCGGCCCCGATGCCGCCGTCATGCGGCTCATCGACCTGCTCGCCGACCCGGAACCCGCCGCTCGCGCCCGCGCCGCCCAGGCGCTGGGCATGTGGCGCGGCCCCGAGGCCCTGCCGGTGCTGCGGCTCAAGGCCCACGTCGGCGATGAGGAGGCCCAGGTCCTCGGCGAAACCCTCGCCGCGCTGCTCCGGCACGATGCCCCGGGCCAGTTGGATTTCGTCGCCCGCTTCCTCGACCATGCCGACGCGCGCTTCGTCGAAGCCGCCGCCCTGGCCCTCGGCGAAAGCCGCCAGGCCGCCGCCCTCCCCGCGCTCATCGCCGCCTGGCAACGCCTGGGCCGCGAACCCGTCCGCACCTCCCTCGTGATGGCCATCGCCCTGCTCCGGCAGGAGGAAGCCCTCGCCTGGCTCCTCGCCCGCGTCGCCGACGCCCGCCCCGCCGCCGCGCTGGAAATGCTCGCGGCGCTCCGGATCTACCGCGGCGATGAGAAAGCCGTGGCCCGAATCGCGGAAGCCACCCGTGGGCGCGAAGATCTCGCCCGGGCGTTCGCGGACATGTTCGGCTGAGACGCAATGCGCGCTGATGGGGGCAGTGCCCCGCCCCCGCCTCCCCCATGTGCCCGATCGCCACCGACCCGGCTGGTCGAGGTGGACCCAAATCCGGGGTGATTGTGGGTGGACGGCCTTGATTACATACCCCTGGGGGGTATACTGATGCATGGAGGTGCCATGTGAAATCCCTTGAAATCACCATCGACGGCATGCATTGCCAGGGTTGTGTCCAGCGCGTCGCCGACGCGCTGCATAAAACCGCGGGCGTCACCACGGAAAAGGTCGAGCTGGGCAAGGCTTGCGTGCGGATTGACGAGGCCCGGGCCAGTGCCGCCGTCGTGCTGGCGGTGCTGGACCAGATGGGCTTTGACGCGCGCGTCAGTGAAGGGGGGTGACGCATGGACAGGATGTTGCACCCGGTCACATGCGGTTGCGGCGGTTTGCCGCGCGGCACCGGCCCGGGGAAAAAGGCCCTGGGCGTGGATGCGGCGGGGAAGGGGCGGAATCTGGCGCGGCTGCGGCGGATTGAGGGGCAGGTGCGGGGGCTGCAGAAGATGGTGGAGGATGATCGGTATTGTGCGGACATCTTGGGGCAGGTGGCGGCGGTGCAGGAGGCGCTGCGGGCGGTGGGGCGGGAGCTGCTGCGGAATCATCTCAAGCATTGTGCGACGGGGGCGATCAAGGCGGGGGCGGGGCGGGCGGAGGCGATGTATGACGAACTGGTGGAACTGATGTACAAGAACGCGCGGTGATGGAGGCGCGATGTGGCATGTGTGGCATGGGTGTCCCGCCCATGTTTCTTTGAGCGTGATTTATGAACAGCCTCGGAACTGACAATCCGCCAAGTGAGCCGGCGAAGCATCGGCGGGACGCCGATGCCACGGCACGGGTCGATGCCACGGCGCGCGTCGATCTGCCCATCACCGGCATGAGCTGCGCGGCGTGCGCCGCCCGCATCGAAAAAGTCCTCTCCCGCACTCCTGGCGTCCAGAAAGCCGCAGTCAACTTCGCCACCGCCCAAGCCACGGTGGAATACGACCCCGGCGCGACGCAGGTCGCCGCGCTCATCGCACGCGTACAGGATGCCGGCTACGGGGCGAGCGAACCTAGGGAAGAGACCGCGGACACGAATGCCGGCGATGCGGTCGAACACCGTGCCCTGGTCCGCCGCTTCACGCTGGCCGCGGCACTCGCGCTGCCCGTACTCGTCATCGCCATGTCCCACGGCACCATCACCTTCTTGAACGGCCCCTGGGTCAACTGGCTGGAGCTCGTGCTGACGGCGCCGGTCGTCATCCTTGCGGGCGGGCCGTTTTATGTCAGCGCGTGGAAGGCCCTGAAGCATGGGGCCGCGGATATGAATACGCTCATCGCGGTGGGCACGGGGGCGGCGTTTGTGTACTCGCTCGTTGCCACAATCTGGCCGGCGGCCATTGTCCATACTCATGCGCACAGCGCCGGTCCATCGATGCCGCCCGTTTACTTTGAAGCCGCAGCGGTCATCATCGCGCTGGTGCTGCTGGGCCGCCTTCTGGAATCGCGCGCCCGCCGGCATACGGGGGATGCGATTCGGGCGCTCATGGATTTGCAGCCCAAGACGGCGCGGGTGCTGCGCGATGGGGGCGAGGTGGAGATTGCGGCGGAGGCGGTGGCGGTGGGGGATGTGGTGGTGATTCGGCCGGGGGAGAGTTTGCCGGTGGATGGGCGGGTGGTGGAGGGGTCGTCGGCGGTGGATGAGTCGATGCTGACGGGGGAGAGCATGCCGGTGTCGAAGGGGCCGGGCGATGCGGTGTTCGGGGCGACGATGAACAAGACGGGAAGTTTTCGGTTTGCGGCCACGAAGGTGGGGCGCGACACGGCGCTGCGGCAGATTGTGCGGCTGGTGCGGGCGGCGCAGGGCGGCAAGGCGCCCATCGCGCGGCTGGCGGATGTGATCAGCGGCATCTTTACGCCGGTGGTGATTGGAATCGCGCTGGCGGCGGGGGCGGCGTGGCTGGTGTTTGGGCCGGCCGAGACGCGGGTGACGATGGGGTTGCTGGCGTTTGTGTCGGTACTGATTATTGCCTGCCCGTGTGCTTTGGGTTTGGCGACGCCGACGGCGGTGATGGTGGGGACAGGGCGTGGGGCGCAGTTGGGGATATTGATCAAAGGGGGCGTGCCGCTGGAAATGGCGGAACGGTTGAATGTGATTGTGCTGGACAAGACGGGGACGATCACGGAAGGCAAGCCGGCGGTGACGGATGTGGTGGCACTGGGGGCGCTGGACGCGGAGGCGGTGCTGGCGCTGGCGGCGGCGGCGGAGCAGGGCAGCGAACATCCGCTGGCGGGGGCGATTGTGGAGGCCACGGCGCTGCGGCATCTGAAGGTCGAGCCGGCGACGGGGTTCCGCGCCCTGCCGGGGCGCGGCCTGGAGGCGGTGGTGGGCGGGCGGCGCGTGCTGGTCGGCAATGAAGCGCTTATGCAAGCGCAAAACGTCAACACGGCGGCGGCCACCGCGCCCTTTGAAAAACTGGCGGCGGCCACCGCGCCCTTTGAAAAACTGGCGGCGGAGGGGAAAACGCCGATGCTGGTGGCGGTGGAGGGCGCGCTGGCGGGCATCGTGGCCGTGGCCGACCCGGTGAAGCCGAACGCGGCGGAGGCGGTGCGGCGGCTCAAATCGCTGGGCCTCGAGGTGACGATGGTGACGGGCGATCACCCGCGGACGGCGGAGGCGGTGGCGCGCAGCGTGGGAATCGAGCGGGTGTTCGCCCAGGTGCTGCCGGAGGGGAAGGCGGGGCATATCCAGGCGCTGCAGGCGCCGGGAGGGGGAGGACGGCGCGTGGCCATGGTGGGCGATGGCATCAACGATGCGCCGGCACTGGCGCAGGCGGATGTGGGCATCGCCATCGGCTCGGGGACGGACGTGGCCATGGCCGCGGCGGATGTGACGCTGCTCGGCGGCGACCTGCGCGGCGTGGCGACGATGATCGAACTGTCGCGGGCGACGATGCGGGTGATCCGGCAGAATCTGTTCTGGGCGTTTGTGTACAACGTGATTTTCATACCGCTGGCGGCGGGGGCGCTGTATCCGCTGACAGGATGGATGCTCTCGCCGATGATCGCCAGCGCCACGATGAGCCTGAGCAGCGTGTCGGTGGTGATGAACAGTCTGCGGCTGCGGGGATTCAAACCGGCAAAATAATTACGCGCAAGCCGCCAGGTATTTCCGCACCGTCTCCGCCATCCCGAACTCCAGCGCATCGCCAATCAGGGCGTGCCCGATCGACACCTCGGCAATCTCCGGAATCCGCCGCAGGAACGCCGGCAGGTTCAGCAGATTCAAATCATGCCCCGCGTTCACCTGCATCCCCGCCGCCCGCGCCCGGGCCGCCCCGGCGGCGTATTGATCCAGCGACCGCCGCAACAGCCCCGCATCCCCGCTCGCATGTGCCGCCGCATACGGCTCGGTGTACAACTCCACGCGGTCCGCGCCCAGTTCCCGCGCCCGCTCGATGTCCGGCGAATCGGCATCCATGAACAGGCTCACCCGGCAGCCCAGCGCCTTCATCTCCACGATGAGCGGCCGCAGGCGCTCGGCGTTCCGCGCCCCTTCCACGCCGCCGAACGACCAGCCGTGGTTGCTGGTGAAGGCCTCGCGGGCGTCGGGCACCAGCGTACACTGCGTGGGGCGGACGTGGCGGATGTGGGACATGTACTCGAGGAGGGGGTTGCCCTCGATGTTGAATTCCGCGGCGGGGAATTCGCGCCACAAGGCGGCCAGATGCTCCACATCATAGGGCCGGATATGCCGCTGATCCGGCCGCGGATGCACGGTGATGCCGTGGGCGCCGGCCTCCAGCGCGATGCGCGAAAGCCGCACCACGCCGGGGATTTCCAGCGTGCGCGTATTGCGGAGGGTGGCGACTTTGTTGATGTTGACGGAGAGTTTGGTCATGGTTAATGGTCAGTGGTCAGAAGTCAGTGGTCAGTAGGGAGTTATAGCGCAGATTGGGCAAAATGGAAACAGGGCGGAACGATCGGAACATGGGGCGTTCCGACCCGCGTCATCGCTTCTGACCACTGACCACTGGCCACCAACCAACTCACTTGGCGATGCCGATGACGCCCACGGCGATGCGTGCGCCGGCGTTGCCGGTGGGCTGGGTTTTGAGGTCATCGGGGTTGGCGTGGAGTACGAGTCCGCGGCCGATGATGGGGTCTTTCATGCCGGCGATGGAGATGTTGTCCACGGTGAGGTCGAGGTGGACGTTGCCGGAGGCGTCGGCGGTGACATTGCCCATGTCGCCGGCGTGGCGCATTTCGGAATCCATGCCGGCATGCTGGTGGGCGGCGCCTTCGGGGTTGTAATGACCGCCGGTATTCAGGCCATCGAACTTGTTGCCCTCGGAGGGGGAAACGTCGCCGAAGTCGTGGATGTGGAAGCCATGCACCGAATTGACGGCCAGCCCGTGGATATCGCCGGTGACGTGGACTTTGTCGCCGACCTGCTCAAAACGGATGACGCCGGTGACGGCGGCATTGGCGGGGTCCGGGGAGTGGAGGACGGCGACGGCCTTGGTGACGCCGGACCACATGGCGGCGTGGTGATTCATCGGCATGGACTCGCAGCCGGCGAGGGTCACGGCCAGGCTCAGCAGCGTGCAGGCGCCCAGGAATGAGAGTTTCTTCATGGTTTGGTCTCCGGCATATGGGGCAGAAGGGGGCGTGAGCGTTCACGCGGGATAGTGAATCATTGCAGGCTCGGGGGCCAGGTCAAGAAAATTGTGGAAAGTGGGAAGTTTACGCCGGGCGGCTATAATGTGGTTTTGGTCCCTTTAGAAGAGGCGGGCATGGCCATCGATCATCCGGCGGCGGTAAAACTCAAGGCCCAGTTTCCCACCTTGGGGCTCAAGGGGGCGCAGTTCAAGGGGGACACGCAGGTGGTGGTGCCCAAAGCGAACCTGCTGGAGGTGATCACGTTCCTCAAGAACGATCCGCAGCTCCATTACAACTTTCTGGCTGATGTGACGGCGGTGGATTACCTGAATTTTCCCGGCGCACCCAAAGACGGGCGCTTCGGGCTGGTCTATGTGCTGAGTTCGATTCCGGCGGCGGCGGGAGTGGGCACGCCGCGGCTGATTGTGCGGGTGTTTTTGAACGATGACGATTTGGAAGTCGAGTCGCTGGTGCCGTTGTATGCGGGGGCGGAGTGGATGGAGCGGGAAGTGTATGACATGTTCGGGATCAAGTTCCGCAATCACCCGGATTTACGGCGGATATTGACGTGGGACACGTTTGTGGCGCATCCGCTGCGGAAGGATTACCCGGTGCGCGGGCGCGGGGAGCGCGAGCAGTACCCGGTTCTGACGCGGGATTCGGCGTAGGCGACGCCGAAAATTAGCCACAAATAAACACTACTGAACACAAAGGCAGGAATGGGTGCGGGAGCATTGTTCCTGTGTTTATCGGGCGTTGGGAAATGGGGTTGCGTGAGATTATTGCGAACGCGAATGGTTTGGGCGGCAATCCCGGAGCGGGTTATATCCGTAGTTATTCATGTTAGAAGAAACGGCGGGCGGGCGTCCTACAATAGAGGATAAGAAAAGGACACGAATACTGGCGAGGGCTGCTTGGACCAGGAAGTCATCAGGCTGGTGAGCCGCGCCCGGCGGCAGGATGCCGCGGCGTTCACGGCACTCATCGGGCGGTACGAGCGCACGGCGCTGGCGGTGGCGTACGCGCAGGTACACGATGCGCATCGGGCGGGGGATGCGGTGCAGGAGGCGTTTTTGCGGGCGTGGCAGGAATTGCCGCGGCTGCAGGAGGCGGGGAAGTTCGGGGGGTGGCTGTTGCAGATCGTGCGGAACGCGGCGATCGACGCGCGGCGGCGGATACGGCCCAGCGTGGCGGAGTTCCCGGACCTGGCGGCGATGGATGCCGACCCGGCGCTGGAAATGGAAGAGGCCGAGCGCGCGGCCAAGGTGAAAGCGGCGCTGGCGGAGTTGGATGAGACGACGCGGACGGCGGTGGTGATGCGGTATTACGAGGGGCTGTCGGCCAAGGAAATCGGCGCGGCCCTGGAGATGTCGCCGGCGGCGGTGGATATGCGGCTCTCGCGGGCGCGCGGGCAACTGCGGGAAGTTTTGGCGCCGCTGGTGGGCGAATTGGAAACGGAACAATCGACGCCCGCGATCAAGCGGGCAGGAGATTCGGCATGACGCTGCAGAATGAAAAGTTTGAAGAGCTGCTGGCGCAGCAGTTGACACGGGAACTCGAGCCGCAGCGCGGCCGGGCGGCGGCGGCGTTTGCGGCGCAGGTGGCGGCGGAAGCGGCGCAGCGGGCGGAGGAGGAGCGCGCGGCGCGGGTGGCGGGCGGATCGAGAAATAAGGAATCGTGGGCGCGGCGCGAGGTGTCGGGGCGGTCGCTGCTGGTGTGGACGGGGGCGCCGGCGCTGATTGCCGCGGCGCTGGCGGTGGTGGTGACGCTGCACTTTGTGGGCGCGGGGTCCAGGCCGGCCGGGCAGAACACGATTGATACCCGAATCGTCAACAACGTACTCCCAGCGCCCCCGATGCGGGGCGGCGCGGACGAGATGGCCAATGGCAATTCGGGGAGCGCCACGATCGTCAGGGACGCCGTCATTTATGGCGGCGGCGGGGGGACGGTGGTCTCGGATGTGACGCTGATGCAATCGTATCCGGGGGTGGTGGTGATCAAGGAAAGTTTGCCGGTGCGGGCGGTGGTGCCGCAGGCGATCGGGGGGATGCAATGGGGAGATCCGGCCGACCATGAGGCGTACAAGCTGCCGGAGCCGCCGCAGGAGGAAGGTGTTCCGTCGCCGATGCAGCCAAAATAGAGTAGGAGCATTATGCGACCGGTGATGGCAGCGTGTTCCGCGAATAAGTTCCGCGAAAAGGCAAGCCCGTGCGAGAGTAAATTCGCGAAAGATGTTACGGCACAGGAAAAATGAAAAAAGGCGCGAGTCCAAGGGAGTGCAAGAAGATGAAGAAGTCGCTGCCGATGTCGGCGTTGATCACGGGTTTGCTGGCGGCGCCGGTGATGGGGATCGCCCCGCCGGCGCTGGGGAAGGAAACCCAGCAAGCGCCGATCGTGCGGGCCCAGACCTTTCCGGCGGCGATGCCCGGCGAAGTAGCCGAGCAAATCCGGCGGATCGCGCGCGGGGAGAAGCCCGACGCCCACGGCATGCAGGGCTTGCAGCGGCGGATCGCCCTGCAGATGCAGCAGCGGCTGGCGGAGCTGCGGGCGAGCACGGAGGGCGATGTGAAATCCCGGCGTGGGTGAGAAGGTGAAGCAGGGTTCGGGAGTGTTTGGCGGTTGCTTCAGTATAGGTATAATGCATTTGAAGAGGTGCTGCATGACCATGACGGACATTGAACTGCGTTTGGCGGTTGTCGAAAACGAACTGGCCCAATTAAAGGCGAATCACGCCCATACGAAACGTACCCATCCCGTGGACACGTTAGATAGCATCCATGGCACATTTGAGAACGATGAAGCCTTCCAGGAGGCCATGCGGCGCGGCCGTAAATGGCGCCACTCCCAGGATGTCAAAGCCCGGCGCAAAGCGAAAGCCAAGTCCCGATGATTTACGTCCTCGACACCGACTTGTTCACACTCGCCGAGATTACCGATTCGCCGGAATATATAAAATTGCGCGCACGCGTGGCGCAACTCCCGCGCGATGACGCGGTGGTAACAACGATTATCACTTATGAGGAACAGACCCGTGGCTGGCTCAGCTACGCGGCCAAATCGCGGAGCCTTGATCATCAAATCAAGGCTTACGACCGCCTGAAACGTCATCTGTACGCCTATTTGAAGATCGACGTGCTGGATTTCGACGCTGCCGTCGCCCAGGAATTCCAACGGTTGGTCGATTTGAGATTGCGCATTGGATCTTCGGACTTGAAGATTGCCGCAACGACTCTGACTCATGATGCGACGTTGTTATCGCGCAATCTGAATGATTTTGAGCGCGTACCGGGATTGAGGGTGGAGGATTGGACGAACGGGTGAGGGGATTTGCTGACGTGGCTTGACGGCGCACAAGTTCATAATTCTGTTTTCATTTATCATTTACCTTGGAGACCGCCGTGCCGCACTCGGGACATTTCCCGCCCGGTTGGTGGGCGCGGAGGTCATACCGGCAGGTGGGGCATAGCCCCCGGGCCAGCCGGCGGCGGCGGCACAGGGATGCGTAACCCATCGCCACCAGCGGGGCAAATAATCCCGGCGCCGGCACGAGGGCCAGCTTCCACAGCGCCAGACCAGTCAAATAATATTTGTAACCCCGGTATTCGCCGGGCAAAGGACTCGGTTGGAGTCCGCGCTGGGGCAAATCGCCGTTGGGGGTCATGGGATCGAAGGAAAACTGGTGCCACGGGGCGGGATCCTCCCAGCGGTAGCTGATGGGAAAGCTGGCATACGCCGGAGCTGTGCTCTCGTGGAAGTCGTACAGGATTTGGTAGCGAAGCTGACCTTCGTGCAGCGCCAGCGCGTACAACCGCCCGCCGCCGGCGAGGCACAGGTCGTCAATCGTGTTGACGCTGCGCACCGCCAGCAGCCCCAGGGCCAGCAGCAGCAGAGTGGAAAAAAGCTGGATGCGTCGCGCGCGGGAACGCAGCGGCGAAATCAGGCCCGAAAGGAACCAAGCCAATGCGAGCCCCACCAGTACCAGCGCCAGCGACCACACAGGGATAATCTGGTACACGTGGGCCGGTTCCGTAAGGCGCACGCCGGCGGCGGGGTGCCCGAGCGTCTGGAGCAGGTCGCAGGCCCAGGCGCGCATGTAGTACGATTGCTCCGTCCACGGGCTTTGGCGGCGCGTATTGTCGACCGTCAGCCGCAGCCGCGGGTCGGCCAGGAACCCTTGCAGGCGGGCCACGACTTGGGGCGAGGGAAAGCGTGTAAGAATGTACATGGCTTCAAATTGCTTGGCTTCAATCGGCGACTCGACCAGCTCCCAGGCGAGCGCCTCCAGGCGCTGGTCCAACGGCACGGTGAAGACGTTGCCGTGGTCGCGCAGCAGTTGGGCCAGCGTCTCGTTGGGGGGATTCATGCCATAGGACCGGTACGCGCCGAAGGGAAGCTGCGCGAGGGCGGCGCGGACGGCCGTGAGCAGTTCCGCGGGGGTGCCGATCGGCGCGCCGCGCATGTTCCAGAAGGGCGCCGCCAACGGGCCATCCAGGTCGATCGGCGGATAGGTGACGGGGGAATTATCCGGGCGGAGCAGCAGCAGCAGGCGCCTCCCGGCACGTTGCATGTGCGGGGGCAGGTCCGGGAGGTTGGTGGTGAACGTAGTGGTGAACTCCGCCGGCGCGTAGCCGCGCAGCGTTTCATCGAGATGGACGATGGCCGCGGCACGGTGATTGACCGGATCGGGCGTGACCGACGTGGTGGTCACCAGCACAATGTCCGGCGCGGATTCGACCAGCCATTCCACCGAATTGGAGAGGTAGGGGTCGGGGGTAGCGCGGGCCAGGGCCGGCATGGTGATGCCGAGAAGCATAAGGAGCGCCATGAGGGTGCGGGACATGGGGCTATTGTAACGTGGAGGCAACTGGTACGGGTGGGCACAGGGAGCACGGGTCTGGCGGGGGTGCGGTTGAGGGATGCGTTATGATTGGGAACGATATGTATGTGGATTATGTGCCTTTACGTTCGGCCAAACCCGGGGCACGCCGCGAGGCCAGGAAGGATTCGTAGGCGCCGGGAGGGAGGGGCAAGTCCAAGGCGCGGCGCTCCACTGCCGAGAGCAGAATGGCGTGGCCGAGTTCGAGCGCGGCCAGATCTTCGGCGGCGGGAGCGAGGAGGGAGTCGCTCGTGCGACCGTGGCGGAGCGCTTCCACAAAATCGCGGGTGATGGCTTTGTGTTCCGGGAGTTCCGGGGCGGGGAGGGTGGGCGGGGGTTCGGGGGATTTGGCGGGGGTGCCGAAGGGTTCGGTGGCGGTGCGGATGAAGTCGCGGCTGTCCATTTCGCTGCGCATGATGGTGAGTTTGTCATCCTCGATGACGACGCGGGCGCGGGTGCCGGCGATTTCCAGGCGGTTGACGCCGGGGAATTCGCCGGTGGAGGCGTAGAAGTGGGCGATGAGGCCCGAGTCGTATTCGAGGATGGCGGAGCATTCGTCTTCGGTTTCGATGGGGTGGCGTTTGCCGAGGGAGGCGACGGCGGTGACGCGGCGGGGGGTTTGGCCGGTCATCCAGAGGAGCAAATCGAGGTTGTGGTGGCACTGGTTGATGAGCAGGCCGCCGCCCTCGCCGGCCCAGGTGGCGCGCCAGGGGCTGGCGGCGTAGTAGATGTTGGGGCGGAACCAGTGGGTGGCGGTCCAGGAGAGGCGCTGGAGCTGGCCGAGGAGGCCGCCCCCCCCATCGCCGGCGCGGATTTGGGTGCGCAGCCAGTGGTTGAGCGGGTGGGAGCGCTGGTTGAGCATGATGCCGAAGAGGAGGTTGGGGTGGCGTTGGGCGGCGTCGAGGGCGCGGCGGGCGTCGGAGAGGGTGACGGCGAGGGGTTTTTCGACCAGGACGTGGAGGCCGGCGTCGAAGGCTTCGATGATGGCCTGCGTGTGCTGATAGTGGGGAGTGCAGATGATGACGGCATCGCAGAGGCCCGAGGCGAGGAGTTCGGTTTGTGAAGCGAATGCATGTGCCGCGGGAAAGAGGGCCGATGCCGCGGCACGGCGGGCGGGGTCGCGGGAGGAGAAGGCGGTGAGGGTTGCGTCGGGGATGCTGGCGTCGGCGAGGTATTTGGCGTGGTGGATGCCGATGCCGCCCATGCCGATGATGCCGAAGCGGGTGGGTGGTGGTGAGGATGGGGACATGTGAGGCCCTCGTAGACCCATGGCGGGATGCGTTTTTATGCCGTGGATTCCCGTTCGATTCCGCCAAAATGGCGGGAAAAATGGCGGGATTCGCGTTTACGGTAACAATTCATCATTTATCCCGCCAAAATAGCGGAAAAATGGCTGGACAACACATCATTAATGCGAATGCAACTCATGACCGAATCACCTCATACCGGGTTGAAGGACCGGATCCGATTTTGCGCAAAATCCCTAGCCCAGCAAAGTGCTTGAGGTGATTCAGAGCAGTGCGGTTGGGCACCCCCCGCGCCGCCGCATATTCATTCGAGTTGACCGCGATTTTGGTCGCCAACCACTCCCAGCCGGAGCGCTCCGATCTGCTGAGCGAACCCAGAATTCCTTCCGCAACATCCCCCGCCGCGCTCGCCGCACTTCGATACAATGTCAGTGACAAATACGGTGCCTGCCAACTATATTTTGGAGGCGGCAATCCCGCTGCCACCGCACGACTCCTCATGGTTCGCAACCCCAAGCCGCGTTCTTCGGCCAGATCTATCTTAGCGAAAATATAATGTAATATCGGATTACGGCTGAGCATCGGCGCATTGAACTCCTGCAATTGTTGCAATGTGATCGGCTCAATCGGGGCGCCAGGACTCCGCACAATCACCACTTCCGGCGTGACCACCAACTGACATTTCGCACCCTCGATCTCGTAGTTCCGATGCACCAACGCATTAACCACCCCTTCGCGGATCAACTCGAACGGCAGTTCAGACACGCGGATGCGCTCCATCTGGTCCCGGCGAATCGTGTTCGGCATCTTATCCCTGAGCCATTTTTCAACATCCCCGGGTATCTGCACCAGTGGGCCATCAAAATCGTACGTTTCTTCCTTACCGTTCGGATAATGGATTGTACCCAGCAACCCTGCCTGCGGCATGACCTCCCGTGGTGATTTCCCAAAAAGCAGAAATCCGAAACCTGTCGGCATGAACCGTTTTCCGTCCTGTTTCGCCAGCCCCTGACGTACGAGCCGAGCTTGGAACTCTTCTGAATTAACTTCTTCCTCGATCTTGGCTTTTTCCCGATACTGATTCATTGCCGACATCGAAAGTTCTTTCAATGATGTATTTACCGCACTATCTTCCAGCGGTGACAACGTCAACGGTATTTGCTTTTCTTCTTCGGCGGTAACGGCGCGTTCTAAAGCCTGATCGATGAACTCCTTATTATACGCACGTATTTCTGACTGAAAAGTCGAGTCGAACATCTGGACGTCTACGCCGTTATCCTGAAGGTATTTGATCCCCTTGCGATCCACAGTAGGGTCAGGATCCTCAATTCCGACCCAAACTTTCTTGATCCGAGCCAGAACGATTCGCTCCGCGCAACTCAACTTGGGTTGATTGCGTGCGCCCGGAGCGCAAGGCTCCAGTGTGACAAATAGCATGCACCCATCCAGTGGATTTGATCGATTCTTTCGCTCCAATAGCGTGAACTCGGCGTGATCCCCGTCACGCAATTCGCCACGATACGCCGTTTCTACTTCCCCGTCCGGTTTGACCAACACCGACCCGACGGCAGGACATTTTTTGCCGTCTTTTCGCTTCTCAACCAAAGAACGCTTCATCTCTCTGACGGCTATCGCCATCATGTGGAGTGGAATGATCTCTTGTTTCGCTGGCATGTTCAGGTTACCTAGTTTGGAGGAACAACAGCGCCGCCACCACGGGTGGCACCGCCGGTGCCGGCGCGGGCGTTATCGAGGGCCATGACGAAGGGGACGGCGGGCGTGGTGACCATGGTCGTGGTGGAGGCGATTTCCGGGGTTGCCGGGGCATCATGGAGTTCCAGGACGGTGATGTCGTTGGCGCCGGGTTTGAGGAAATGGCCGGAGAGGAAGAGGGAGCGGGCGGCGCCGCGGTCCCAGAAGCGGCCGAGGTTGTGGCCGTTGACCCAGACGACGCCGAAGGAGAAGTTGCTGAGGTTGAGGAAGGTGGAGGCGGGCTTGTTGACGTTGAAGGTGGCGTGATAGAAGGTGGGGCCGGTGTGGGGGGTGTTGGAGGCTTTGAAGTTATCGACCTTGGGCAGGGGGAGGGAGTAGATTTTCCAGTCGGCGAGTTCGGTGCCGTCGAGGAACGCGCCGCCGATGAGGCCTTTGCGGGCGCGATCCTGGGAGTTGGCGCTGGTGATGACGGAGATGCGGCCGAGGTTGTGGACGAGGATGTCGAGGGTGACGGGGCCGGATTCGTTGAGGGTGATGGTATTGGAGGCGGGGCCGAGGCCGATGAAGGACTTGCCGACGGTTTTGCCGTTGACCATGGTGACGGCATAGTCGCGGGCCTGGCGGAGTTCGAGAACGCCCTTGACGCCGGTGGGAAAGGTTTTGCGGTAGAGGATGAAGCCGTAATCCTGGTTGAAGAGTTCCATCGAGACGGGTTGGGGATGGATCGACACGGGCTCAAGAGGATCCGGTTGGGCCGCGAGCCATTCAACGAGCGGCTCATGTTCGGTGATCTTGATCGCCGGCAGCGCGGCGACGGCGGGCTCCGGCGGGGGCTCGGGGAGGGTGCGGCCGGTGCGCTGGGCGATGATGGTGCGGAGGGCGTTGAACTTGGGCGTGGTGCGGCCGGCTTCGTCGATGGGGGCGTTGTAGTCGTAGGAGGTCATCACGGGCAGATATTCGTTGCAGCCGGTGTTGAAGCCCCAGTTGGTGCCGCCGAAGAAGACGTAATAGCACCAGGACATGTTGTGATCGAGGAAGAAGGTGGTGGCGGTGGTGACTTCGTTGATGCTGGTGTGTTGCGTGGGCAGGCTCTGACCCCAGCCGGCGAACCAGGCGGTGTAGACTTCGGGTGAGTAGAGGGGGAAATCGCCGGGGAGCGCGGCATAGGCGGTATAGGCGGCGGCCGAGCCGGTGCCCATGCCGTTACGCCCCCACAGGATGTCAGGGCCATAGGGGTTGGCGCCGCGGACGAAGGAGCCGGGGTCGCAGCAGTAAAGGGGGACATCGAAGCCGGCGCTGCGGAACATGGGGGCGAGGGCCTTGACATAGTCGTAGCCCCCGGCGACCGGGGCGACCATGCCGAACTCATTTTCCAACTGCGCCATGATGATGGGTCCGCCCTTGGTGACCTGCATGTCGCCGACCTCCTTGGCGACGCGTTCGATATAGCGTTTGGACCATTCGACATACTTGGGGTCGTTGGTGCGGATCTTCACGTCGGGATATTTGCAGGTCCACCAGGGGATGCCGCCGTATTCGACCTCGGCACAGCAGTAGGGGCCGGGGCGGAGGATCACCCAGATGCCGTTGTCCTGGCAGATTTTGAACATCCGGCGGATGTCGTTCATGCCGGTGAAGTCGAACTGGCCTTCCTGGGGTTCGGTGAGGTTCCAGAACATGTAGAAGGAGAGGGTGTTGAGGCCCATGGCCTTGGCCTGCTTGACGCGGGTTTCAAAGTCCTCCGGCAGGATGCGGCCGAAGTGCATTTCGCCGGCGATGAGGACGGTGGGCTCGCCGTCGATGAGAAACTGCTTGTTTTTGGTTTCAAATTTGTGAGGCTTGCCGTCGGGGACGATCTTGGTGAGGGTGAGGGGCTGGGTGGCGGCGGCGGCAGCGCCGCCGGGGCCGCGGGCGGGGGCGCCGCCTGCCGGCGCGGCGGCGGGTGTCTGGGGCGCGAAGATCAGGGCGGCGGCGGAGAGGGCGGCGATGGTGAGGAGGGCGGGGAAACGTTTCATCGGAACTCCTGATAAAGATGCCGCACTTTACAGCGCGGGAAGGGAATCGACTACCCTGAACGGCGGGACTTTTTTGCCAGGAAGAGGCAAGAGATTCTCTAATTGCCGCGCGTGGCCGGGATCGTTGCGGGGGATGTGGCAGTTGCGGGGCCCGTTCCCGGTCCGCCGCGGGTGCCGCGGGCGGGGCCGCCGCGTCCGGCAACGACTTCCAGCGGGACGGCAAAATCGGCGGGCAGGGGGAGGGGCTTTTTGGGGTCGAAGACGGCATCTTCGGTGAGATATTGGGCGAGGTCGAGCTTGAGTTCCCGGATGCCGAAAACGACGGAGCGGGAGTTGAGATAGGCGCCATAGGACTTGGTATGTTGGCCATCTTGATAGGCGAGGGCGCCGCTGGTGGGGCCCAGGGCGGTGAGGACGTCGATGCTGATGGCGGTGAGGTTGAGGAAGGCGGTGTTGGAGTCCTGGGCGGCTTTTTCGGCGGCGGCGGGGTAGGCGCGGAGGCCGCTGGGGGGCGTGACGGTGTTGGGTTCGGGGGCGCCGCGCAGCGATTTGGTGTAGGGGGCGACGATGACGGGGATGGCGCCTTTGGCTTTCGCCTGGGCGGACCAGTCCTTGAGGATGGTTTGGTAGTCGGTGTCGGCGGCAGAGTGGACGTTGGCCCAGTCCTCCTCGGTGTCGGAGGCGGGCCACATGCCGTTGTGGCCGGAGGTTTGCATGTCGTTGTTGCCGAACTGCATGAAGACGTAGTCGCCCTTCTTGATGAGGGACATGACCTTGTCCCAGCGTTTTTCGAGCCGGAAGGCCTTGAGGGTTTCGCCGGATTCGGCGTAGTTGGCTATGCAGACTTTGTCGTTGAACCAGCGCGGGAGCATCTGGCCCCAACTGCCGTAGGGCTCGATGGGCTGGTCGGTGACGGTGGAATCGCCGCAGAGGTAGACGGTGACGGCGTCGTCCACTTTGTGGATTTCGAGTTTTTGCAGGGCGGTGTGGGCGTCGGAGAATTGGAGGGAGAGTTTGTCATCCCAGGTGAAGGAGCCGGGCTCGCGGGGGTCGAGTTTGACAATGGAGGCGGGGATGATCTTTGTGCCTTCGTATCCAACGCCGGGAGGCAAGATGCTGTGGGAGTAGGGTTCTCTCTGTTCCGGTATTTCCGGGCGGCGGACGTTGACAAGGAAGGATTTGGTGAGGGTTGTGCCTTTGGGGATTTTGAGGTGTTCGAGCATGAGGCGGCGGGCTTCGGCTTTGACGGTGGTGGTGCAATCGGCATCGGGGGCGCCGAGGGTGACGGTGACGCGGTAGTTACCTTCCGGGACGGCGGCGGAGAAAATGAAGGCGCGGTCGGAGGCGATGAGGGATTTGCCGGCTTGCAGGGCGGGGGCGACGGGGGGCCTAGTGCCCTGGCCGGGGGTGGGGAGGTTGGTGTCGCGTTCGATGCCGAAGCCCTGGTCGGGGGTGTAGAAGGTGTCGATGGTGATCTGGGTGAAACCGGCGGGCGGGGCGTTGGTGCCGAAGGAGAATTTGTAATCGGTGACGGCGGCGGAGGCCGCGGCAGTCAACACCAGGAGGGGCAGGAGAGCGATAATCCGCAGACGCATGGGAAGTCCTCCAAGTCAGATAAAGTAGGAACGCACACGTGCCGCTTCTACTACAGGAATCAGCGCAAATCGGCCCACAGGTGCATGGTTCGCCAACCGTTTGCAGTAGACAGTGCCAGCGGAGCGGTGGATACTGGTCCACCATGGTAGAAGCAAGCGAGCAAATTGTCACCGATCTGCCGTGCGTCAACTGCGGCTACAACCTGCGCATGCAGCCGACGGAAGGATTATGTCCGGAATGCGGGGGCAGAATATGGAAGTCGCTGGATGAGTCGGTGTTGAACTGGGGGGCGGAGTACCTGAACAAATTGGCGTCCAGCGCGAAATGGGTGGCGGTGACGGCGCTGGCTTTGCCGCTGTCCCTGATAATCGGCATAATATTGATCCGCATCCTGGCGCAGTATGTTCTACCAGCGCCAGGTCCAGATCCGATGAAAACCCGGACTTATTTGCAAATCCTCGACTTGTGCCTGCCGCTGCCCTTCGCGGTGGCGGTCATCATACATACAAAGGCGGTCTGGCGCTTCGCCGCGTCGCCCCCGGGTAGGCGATACAACCACCATCAAATCCTCATGCGCGTCGGAGTGATCATGTTCCTGGCAGCCGCGGCCGAGCCGCTGTTCCAGTACTTGATAATCCGACTGTTTTCCTACTCCGATGAGCAGTGGCATGTTATTTATTACGCTCAATATATCCAATGCGCGTTGCCTTTTCTCCTCGTTGGCCTGGCCCTGTATCCGCAGCAGGCGGCGGAACTGCTGGACGAAATCTACCGGCGCGCCGGGCAGAAAGCGCATGCGGCCTGGGCTTGCTGGAGCCTGTGGCTGTTCAGCGGCGGCGTGCTGCTGCTGGATGGCGCACTGGTTGTGCTCATGATGTTTGGGACGCTCAGACGACATTCCAGCAACAGGTGGGAGACAATCTGTACATTGCTGGCGCTGGCGGGAGCGGGTGCGATGCTTTTGGGACTGATCGGCACGGTCGCCGCGCTGCTGAAATTCAGCGGACGGATGCGCGCGCTGGCACGAGCCGCCGCGGTGCCGGCACTGTTTGTCAAGGTGTGGCCAGATGACCACATTGTGTGGAACCCTCCCCAACACCTCTGATCCGGATGACAACAGATTGCCGCGCGGGAATCCTATTTACCGGCCGTGGTAGCCGGGGCGGCCTGGGTGGCGGGTTGGGGGAGGAGGATGTATTTGGCGGGGCCGGGTTCGATGGCGCGGCCGGTGGCGGAGAGGGCGTTGATGAGGGTGTCTTCGTGCAGGGCCTTGATGCCGGCGACGATGGCGCCGGCGTTGATGTCGGCGCCGGCGCGGGTGGAGTGCGTCGTATCCTGGGGAAACAGGAGCTTGACGGCGGCCGGGCCCATTTGTTCGTATTTATCGGCGACCATATTGGTGAGGTCGATGTAGCGGACGCCCTCGGCCTTGGCGAGTTCGCCGGCCAGGCGCGCATAGTCGCCGAAGCCGCGCTCGATCTTGCCATCGGGCCATTCGCCGCGGACGGTCATGGAGACCACGATGGGCACGGCATCCTTGGCTTTCACCTCGTTGATCATGTTGCGCATGTACCAGCCAAACGTATGCACGGTTTCGGGCTGATTCTGGGCGTTGTGGGCTTCCTGGGTTTCCGCGCCCAGGCTGGGCATGGTGCCGCGGAAGCGGAAGGAGTCCACCGGGCCGTTGTCGTTGTGGCCGAACTGGATGATGACAAAGTCGTGGGCCTTGACCTGGGAGATGATGGCATTCCAGGAGCCGCCGCTGATGAAGGTGCGGCTGGAGAGGCCGGACTTGCCGCCGTTGACGATTTTGAGCTTGGCGGGGTCGAAGTAATCCTGGAAGTGGATGCCCCAGCCCATGGCGTTGGCGGTGTTGCTGGCGGCGGTGGAATCGCCGGCGATGAAGAGGGTGGGGATGGGGGGAGTTGCCAGGACGGGTGCCGAGGAAGTCTGGCCGAAAGCTGATCCCACAAAAAAAAGGCTCAACATCACAGCCAGAGAAAGGCGCTTCCACATGCTTGTGCTCCAGAAAATCACGAGAGACGACATAGAGACCAAAAGGGTGAGCCCTCGCGCAAAATCAAGCCATCCTGGGGGGACTATTGCGGCATCTGGTAAACCCGGTACTTCACCGTCAATACACCCTGCCCCTGATTCACTACCATCACCCAATATTTCCCTTGGGTTAAGCTCATGGGCTCAAGCGTCACAGTGCCGGCACCCTCAGCGCAGCCCAGAGACTCCGCCGGCTGTCCCGACGTTAGCGCATCCTTATTGGCGTCATCTAATAATTTTACCGAATATGTATCCCCTTCGTCGGCTACACACTCCACCTTGATATCAGCCGACTTTGAAATTTCCAGGCTGATCAACTCCGCTTTTCCAGGGTTAATTTCCCATGTCCCATGCGCCACACTCCGCGGCGACTTATACGCCCAGATGCCCATTACTATCGCACCCGACAACAGCACTACTAGCGCGACAGCCCGCCACCCTTGTAGCCGCCCAGTCGTGAGTAAATAGACAGCACGGGTAATCGACATGCATGCCTCCTAATACCATTGCAAGCGCCAGGACAACGAGATGGAATTATACTACATCACTGAGCGTTTTCATCGAGTTCGAGGCGGACGTAGTCGTAGACAATGCCGGCGGTGCCGCCGCCGGCGGGGATGGTGAGTTTGAGGGTGTTGGTTCCTGCTTTCATGAGGGCGGCGTCGAAGGGGAGTTCGCGCTGGGTCCAGAGGCCCTGGACGGTGTTGCGGCCCAGCGAGGAATCGGGGATGAAATTCGTGGCGCTGCCGGCGGGCTGGTCGTTGACGGCGAGTTGGACCTGGCGGGTGTTGGAGGTAGCGATGCCCAGGCGGAGTGTGGCCTTGCCTTTGGGAGCGGCGGGGAGGTCAAAGTTGATGGTCCAAGTGGTGGCGCGGCCCATACCGCCGCCGCCGCCACCCATAACGGGTCCGCGGCCGCGTGCGGGGGCGGTGCCGGTGGCGGTGGCGGGCGCGGGGACGGGGGCGGGGACTGCCGGCGCGTTGACGTGGGGATACTGGGCGTAGAACCAGTCCTTGGTGAAGTCGCTCTTGCCGATGGTGTAGTTCACGTCATTGGGGAACATCTGCGAGTAGACGTTGGCCATCCCGTCGTGGAAGTAGTCGTCGCCCTTGACGTATTCCGTGCCGGAGCGGTTGGGGATGCCGATGTCCCAGAGTTGCCGGCCGCGGCGGACGGGGGTCCAGGTGAGTTTGCCGAAGTCGAGGGGCTTGCCGGCTTCGACGGTGACGTCGGTCTTGACGAATTCGCCGAGGATGCCGTCGGCCAGGGCGTAGAAGGTGTATTTGCCGGCGCGAACGGCGGGGATGGCGAACGCGCCGGTGGCGGGGTTGCCCTCGGCCCAGAAGGAGTAGTGTTTGGAGTCGGTTTGCCAGGTGAGGTCGGCCAGGGCGTTGGGGGCGGAGGGGCGGTTGACGGTGATGTGATAGTCGGGATAGGCCAGGCCCACGCGGAGGCGGGACATCTTGGCCGCGGGCATGAGGGGATCGGTGAGGACGAACTGGCCCGAGACGGTGGAGCGCTGGTCCTTGTGGGGGTAGTCCACGCCATTGACCCAGTCGTAGGGCCATTGGGCTTTTTCGCGCGCGGCCTGGGCGATGGCGTCCTTCCAGAGCGTTTCGGGATCGCCGCCGGAGTTGCAGTAGAGCAGGAAGGGGCCGATGACCTTGGTCCAGGCTTCGCCCTTGGCGACGTCCACGCCCCCGCCGCCGTAGTGGCTGGAGCGCCAGTAATTGAGCACGCAGGGGTAGTAATTGGGTCCGGTGGTGTCGCGGTGGCATTCGAACTCGACCTTGGTGGGGGGACCGGTGAGATATTCCACGGAGGCATTGACGATGAAGCAGCCGGTATTTTTGGTGGTGGAGGCGAAGCCGAACGCCGGATGCTCATACTGCACGGTGGTGTAGTTGTATTTATTGTCGCCGTTGCGTTCCATTTCCGCCGGATAGAGCATGTGGTGGTGCTGATCGACGAGCATGTAGTCGAAGGTGTTGTTGAGCTTCATGCAGAAACGGGCTTCGCCCATGGTGGCATCGGGATACTCGGGCTTGTGGTCGAAGGCGCAGTACGTGTACACCCCGGTGTCGCCTGAGCTCAGGGCGTAGCGGATGTCGATGTCGGCGGCAAAGTCGCCGTCGCGCGGAGCGCCGGGGCCGTGGCCGAGTTTCTTGCCGTCGGAAAAGCCCTTGACCGAGACTTCCGCGCGGGCGCCGCCGTTGGCCTTGGGGTCGATGGTGATTTTGGCCTCGACGCGGTCGGATTGCGTATCGTGGGACCAGAAGCCATACATATGATCCGTCATGAACCCGCCGCGGCCGGGGTCGCCGGGGGGGTCGCGGGTGAGGTCGGGCGAGCCGTCGGCATTCAAGGTGGTGGCGAACATTTCGACGCCCTTGAACTTCAGGGAGACAATGTCCCCGGACTTCCTGCTCACCTGGGCCTTGATGAGGCCGTTGTCGAGGATGAAGAATTCGGCGTTTTCCGCTACGGTGACAGGCGCGGCTTGCGCGGCGGCGCAACGCGCGCCGGCAGTCAACGCCAGCGCCGTGACGAGCAGCGCGGCGGTCGATCGTGAAAGGGAGCGCATACGAAGCATGGCACACTCCTTTACTGCAAGGGCCTTGCCGAAAACCGCCGGTGGCATCCCGCGACATCCGCGATGGCGGCTTATTTCATATTCTCCCGCATCCAGAGCACAATGCGGTCCTGGGCGTAGCCCGCCAGGCGGTTGTAATCCCACGGCTCATCCACTTTCAGCTTTTCGTCGGCGTTGTACAGGCCATAGACCTTGCGCACCTCAACCAATGCCGCATGCACATCCTTGAACGTGGCATCCCGGTCGAACAGCGGGTTGACGACATAGACCGGCCGCGGGGCGATGGCCGCCAGCATCTCATCGTAGTCATACGGAATCTGCGTTTCGCGCCCGATGAACAGGCCCAGCCGCGGAAGCAGCGGCCGCTCGACGGCAAAGCGGGCGATGCCGCCGGTGCCCTTGTCGGCCGTGTCGGTCCGCATGGGCGTAAAGCCGCAGATTGAGACCACACCGGCGGCTTTCGGCTCCAGCGCCGCGGCGTACAGGGCGACATTCGCCCCCAGGCCGTAGCCAAAGAGATAGATCCCCTTGGGATTGAGCGCCGGATCGTTGGCGAGCATATCGACCGCCGCCCGGGCATCCTCCACCATCCGGCCCATCTGCGACCACTTCGGTGTTTTATCATAGAACGAAGCCGCCTCGCTCATGCGGCTGCCGAAGCCGCATTGATCGTACGCCAGCACCGCATACCCCGCATCGACCAGCGCCAGGATCGGATGCACCTCCCGGTGATACACCCACATGTACCCCAGCGGATAGCTGTAACTGTGCAGCCACACCACCGTGGGCAGCTTGGCATTGGGCGCTGCGTTCTTGGGATAATAGAGCGTCCCCTTCACCCCGTTGAAAGTGACGGGCCGCGTGGCCGTATTGGTGTTGTAGTCGGCATACCAGCCAAACTCCGAAATCGCCTGGGCCCCGACGCTGCGCCCGATCACCCATGCCGGCACGTCCGGCGGATTCGCCGGCAGCGGCGAGGCCGTGAGCGTCGGATTGGCCGCCGGGGTCTTGTCCCCCAGCATCCACTCCATCTGCTTGCGCACGCCCGCGGCCTTCTCTTCCCAGACCACCTGCGTAAACGACTCGTTCTGCCCACGCCCCATTAGCAAACCCGCCCCGCGCCGCTCCGGATACCTGCTGAAATCCACGGTCTCCCCCGTCAGCTTCTTCCACGCCTCAACATCCCACGGGAACGCCCACTGGTTCGTCCATTTCTTGTCCGACTTGCCAAACTGAATGTCCAGCCACGTCAGCGCCTGTTCCCAGTTGTTCGCCCCGTGATACCCCGGCACTTTCAACATCCCCAGCTTGCCATTCTCCTCCCCGCCCGCGCCCAGCAGTTTGTACACCTTGTTGGCGCTGTGGAACGACTGCTCGTCGCCCCAGTTGTTCGACACCTCATCATTGTTCCCCCCCACCAGAAAGAACGGTCGCGGCGCGATCGTCGCCAGCAGCAGATTTCCATCCACCGGCAGACGGTCCTCGCGCCCCGCGAAATACCGCAACCGCGGGTGAAACCAATCGGGAAACATCAGCGTGGTCGATTGAATGCTCTCCGCCTGGTTGCGCTCGCCGGCCAGCCGGAACGGCAGAATGCCCCCGACGCCCGGACTGCCGGCCACCACCGCCGCGATCCGCTCATCGAGCGCCGCGCCGATGATCATGGATTTGCCATCGCGCGAATACCCCGTGATGGCGATGTGCTTGGCGTCCACCTCGGGCAGGGTCTCCAGGTAGTCCACCACCGCCGAGGCCGCCCACCCCCGCCGCGGCAGCGCCCCCACGCCCCCATCATCGTTTGGCGGATACAGCGCGGCCATCTTGGCCGAGTCATCACTCATGTCGTTGGCCGCGATGCTCGCCACGATGTACCCATGCGCCCGGATGGTATTGGCCGAACTGACGCCGAAGCCCCCGGTCAGGCCCGGCCCCATGACCACGGGGAACGGCCCCGTGCCGGCGGGAATCTGCAGGGTCAGATGCATCTGGCCCTGGCCCCCGGGGCCCACGTAAAGAATGCCCGAGCGCGAGCGGTATCCCTGGCCCTGGACATCCTGCGTCATGGCGGCGTCGGCATGGTCAAACTTGGGATGCGGCGGAATCATTCCCCACACATGCTTCTGATACAGCGCCAATATTTCCGCGCGCCGGAGTTTCCAGTCCGCCGCCGTCTGCACGGGTTTGCCGTCGGCGAACGTCAGCGGATCGGGCAGGGCGTTGTTCCGGGGCAGGGCGTCGAAATCCGGCGGCAACTCCCGGCTCTTGAGCACCCACTCGTCAAACGCCGGCACGCTCGGCAGATTCAGCAGCAGCATCTGCCGGTATGATTCGCGATCCTCCGGCGACATGGCCGCTGCGGATTGGCCCATGACCGCCGCCGCGAACAGGGCCGCGCACGCAAGAATTTGTCTTTTCACCCGAGGCACTCCAATACGAACCGGTATTAATCACAAAGCTTAACGAATTCCGCCCGCGGGTGTTACAAATGATTGAACTTTTTGGGCCGTCAGGCGTCTAAACAAGGTAGTGCCTCTTACAAAGGAAGACCATCATGACTCCATCACGCGTAACTTTGTGTTTGCTTGCGGCAACCCTCCTCATGGCGACCCTCGTGGCCGGCTGTGAGAAATCCGCCGTGGACCGCAGCGGCCGCCTCCTGACCATGGCCGGCGAGGAGGCCGCCGGCATTTCCAACAAGCTGGACCGCTTCACCCGCCAGCTCAACATCGCCGACACCCAGTTGCGGACCAACCGCACCGCCGATGCCGGCAAAACGCTGCTGCTGGCGCGCGACACGGTCACCGCCGCCAACAAGTCGGACTTCGACGACTTCCACCGCATCGCCGCCTGGACCTCCATCTCGCAGCTCGCCCGCCGCGCCGGCGACCGCGACCTGGCGCTCCAATCCTCCGACCTGGCCCTGGCCGCCCTCAATGATGTGCAGCCCGAGGCGGAGCGCCCGCTGTATGTGCTGTCCCTGGCGGGGGAGCTGGCCGATCTGCGCGATAAAAATGCCGCCATCGAGCTGGTCAACTCCGGCGGCGAATGGGCCGCCAAGATCGTCGAGCCGAATGCCCGCCGCACGGCGCTGGTCGCCTTCGCCGACCGCCTGCTGAGCTATGAAGCCTATGAAAACGCCCGCACCATGCTCCGCCGCGACCCCGACCCCGTCTGGCGCACCGATACCTTCCTGGCCCTGGCCAACACCAGTGCCGGCTATTACAACACGGCTTATGCACGTTCCGGCGGACGCGGCGGCGCGGGTGGTGCGGGCGGCGGCAACTATGACACCATGCGCCAACTGCAAGCCGAGCGCACCACTCCGGCGGCCCCATCCTACGGCAAGGACGTCCGCTTCGAGCAAGTCTTCCAACAAGCCAACCCCGGCAATTAAGGACTGGCGCATCAATCACTGTCAAAAGTAGCAGGCACACTCCGTGTGCCGTTGAGCCCTTGGAAGTGACAGGCACACTCCGTGTGCCGTTGAGCCCTTGGCAGACGGCACTTGGAAAGTGCCTGCTACTTTGCCTGCTACTTTGACGGAGACAGTTATTGATTCGCCGGTTCCAAGTCCAAATCCGCGTTGAGCTGTTCGCATGCCGCTTCCAGGTCGGCACGCAGTTTCTTCACCGACACGTGTACGGGCACCGTCAGCCGCAGTTCCATGGTGAACAGCGGGTCGCCGGCAAACGGCGCCGAATCCTGGCGGGCGCACAGGTCTTCAATATTGACCGCATGGGCGCGGAGCACTTCCGTGATCCGGTGAATGAGGCCGGGCTGGTCCAGCGAGTAGGTTTTCAGGCGGAAGGGCAGCCCGGTTTGCGGCGCGGGGGGCGCGGCATGTTCGGCCAGGTGGAGGGTGAGGCCGATTTTTGCGGCGGCGGGCGGGAGGGTGGATTTGAACGGGGCCAAATCGGGAGCTTCCAGGAGGACGAGGATGGCAAAACGCCCGCGGAGGTTCACCATGCGGGTGTCGAGGATGTTGGCGCCGGCCTCGAGCAGGATGCCGGTGAGTTCGCCGACGAGTCCGGGACGGTCGGGGCCCAAAGCGGTGAGGATGAGTTGCGGCATGAGGGTCTCCGAAAGGAGTGTCGTAATTTTACCGAGGCGTCAGGGGTGCAATTCCGGGCGTTATCCGCGTGCGGCTTGGCGCGCGGACCTGACCGATACATACCATATTCGCTTTAGGCACGACATTCCATCCCGACGCCCGCCGCCCGCCGCCCTTTCCGCCTTGTCAAATACCCTCCGCGCGGGTACAACCTTCCGGCACTCTTGTGAGGACCGCCCCGCGTGAAGTTTATCCTGGTCGACCAACTACTCTCCCATGAACCCGGCAAACGCCTGGTCATGGCCAAGAACGTCACCATGGCCGAGGAATACCTGGCCGACCATTTCCCGGGGTTCCCCGTGCTCCCCGGCGTCATGATGCTCGAGGCCGCCATCCAGACCGCTGCCTGGCTCGTGCGCCTGCACTTGGATTTCGCCCCCAGCCTGGTCGTCCTGAAGGAAGCCCGCGGCGTGCGTTACGGCTCTTTTGTCTCCCCCGGCCAGACCCTCATCATGACCGCCGACGCCGTCACGATCTCCGCCACCCGCAGCGATTTCAAGATCAAAGGCACCGTCGGCGCCGCCAACGCCATTCAGGCCCGCCTGGAACTGGCCCACCTGAGACTGGCCGACACCGATCCGGCCCTGGCAAAAATCGACCAACTGGCCATCGCCGCCCAGCGCGACCGCTGGCAAACCTTCCTGCAGCGGGCGGCCCCCCCGTTCTCCGCCCTTGCAGGATAGCCCGCCAGCCAGTTAAATGTATCCATGGTATAATGGTGCCGCTGCCGGCGAAGCAACCATTTGACCACTGAACCGCGACCGCTTTTTTTGGAGCGCCCCATGCCCATGACGAAGGATGAAGTTTTTGCCAAGGTCAAGGAAGTCCTGGTTTCGACGCTGGCCGTCGATGACAACGAGGTCACGCCGGCGGCCAAGCTCAGCACGGACCTCAATGCCGAGTCCATCGACTACCTGGACATCATTTTCCAGTTGGAAAAGACGTTCGGGATCAAGATTCCCAAGGGCGCCGGGGGTCTGTTCCCCGAGGATTTGTTCACCGACCCGGAATTCGTGCAAAACGGGAAAATGACCCCCAAGGGCCTCGCCGAGCTGAAAACCCGCATGCCCTTCGCCGACATCACGGCCTTCGAGGCCGACCCGGACATCAACAAGTTCCGCGACATCTTCACGGTGGATACGCTGGTCAATTTTGTCATGAGCAAGGTGAATGGGTGATGTGAGTGGTCAGTGGCCAGTGGCCAGTGGTCAGAACGGCCACATGTCCCACTGACCACCGGCCACTGACCACTGACCACTATGAGATGGATCTGGATCGACAAGTTCGAGAAGTTCGAGGTCAACGTCGCCGCCGTAGCGCTCAAGAACGTGTCCCTCGCCGAGGAGCACCTCCACGACCACTTCCCCGGCTTCCCCGTCATGCCCGCCTCCCTGATGATCGAGGGCATGGCCCAGACCGCCGGCATCCTCGTGGGGGCCGCCCGCAATTTCCAGGAAAAAGTCATCCTCGCCAAGATCGGCAAGGCCGCCTTCTCGCGCCTGGTGCGCCCCGGCGAACAGCTCGTCTACTCCGCCAAAATCGTCAATGTCTCCGAGCAGGGCGCCGCCATCGAGGGCACCATCACCAGCCGCACCATCGTCAACGGCCAGCCCGTCGAGGTCGCGGTGGGCGCCATCGACATGATGTTCTCCCACATCGACAACAACATCTCCGGCATGAAATTCCCGGAGTTCAACTTCGTCTTCAATTCCCAGTTCATGGACCTTTTCGAGACTTACCGCCGGGAACTGGAAGTCAAACTCCCCTGACCCGCCCCCAAGGGGTGGTTTCGCCTCCCCGGCCAGGGGGAGATAACATCCCGCCCCAGACCCGCGCCCAGGCCCCGCGCCCACGTCCTGTAACGAAATATAATTGTCCCCCCATAATGGACTTGCCTCTCCGCGCCGTGAGGTTAACATGTAAGTGGATGGTGGTGTTTTGTACCCGCCGAAAAGGGTGGCCGATCATTTCCCCTTTTCGCTCGTACCAATGGTGCGCACACAGTTCCGTTGTTTCATGGATGAGTAAACGCTCATGACTCTCAGCGCCCAAACCAAGCAAGACACCCTCCTGGGCCAGATGATCGTCTCCCAGGGTCTGGCCACCAAGGAGGAGGTGGAAGACTGCGTGGCCATGCAGACCGAGCTGGCCAAGGAGCAGAACCAGCGCAGCCTGGCCGATCTGCTGATCGAAAACGGCTACATCACCCGCTCCCAGGTCGAACGCGTCCGCCCCCAGATGGAAGAACAGGGGCAGATGCAGCAGATTCCCGGCTACCAGATTATCTCCAAGCTGGGCGCCGGCGCCATGGCCGCGGTCTTCAAGGCCCGGCAGATTGCCCTTGACCGCATGGTCGCCATTAAGGTGCTGCCCAAGCGGATGAGCGAGAACAAGGAATTCGTCGACCGCTTCTACAAGGAAGGAAAGGCCGCCGCCAAGCTCAACCACGCGAACATCGTCGGCGCCATCGACGTCGGCGAGGCCAATGGCTTCCACTACTTCGTCATGGAGTACGTCGAAGGCCAGACGGTTTACGACAAGCTGGAAAAGGGCGAGCGCTACACCGAAAAGGAAGCCCTCAAGCTCATCATCCAGACCTGCGAGGCCCTCGCCCACGCCCATAAGGCCGGCTTCATCCACCGCGACGTGAAGCCCAAGAACATCATGATCACCAAGGAGGGCAACGCCAAGCTCGCCGACATGGGCCTGGCCCGGGAAACCTCCGACGTGGCCGCCGCCCAGGCCGAGGCCGGCAAGGCCTACGGCACGCCGTACTATATCGCCCCGGAACAAATCCGCGGCGAGTTGGACGTGGACCAGCGCGCGGACCTGTACTCGCTGGGCGCCACGTTCTATCACATGGTCACCGGCCGGGTGCCCTTTGACGCCGCCACGCCGTCGGCGGTCATGCACAAGCATCTGCGGGAGGAGTTGATACCGCCGGATCATCTGAATCCGGACCTGTCGGCGGGGGTGGGCGAGATCATCGAAGTGGCGATGAAAAAGAAGGCCAAGGACCGCTATCAGACCGCCGAGGAAATGCTGACGGATCTGCAGCGCGTCGCCGCCGGCGAAGCGCCGCTGGTGGCCCGCCAGCATTACAACCTGAATTCGCTCCAGGAGATCGAGCAGGGGGGCGTGACGTCGGCCTCGCAGATTCAGGCCAAGGCCAATGCCGTCCCCGTCTCCGCCCAGGCGACCATCGACATCGGCGGCCGTTCCCTCAAGGAACGCTTCCTGGACCCGATCGTCATGGCCATGGCGGTCGTGTCACTGCTGCTGGCCATGATCCTGGTGATCGTGCTGCTGATGCATTAATCCGTTATTTTTCATTCACCGAAGCGGGCGAATACATCCCCACCAGCCCCGCCTGGGTCACCAGCACCACATTTTGATCCAGGCTGTTGCGCACGAAATATTCAATGCCCGTGGTCAACGCCGCGGCTTGCTCTTCGCCGGTTTCCAGCGCCAGCAAACGGATGTTCCCGCCCATATCGCCGATCCACACCGTGTCTTCGTTCACGGTCGCCACCTGCGAAACATTCTTATATTTCCATTTCACCAGACCGGTGACGCGATCCAACGCGAACAGCGTCCGATTCACCGCCACCACCAGGACCGCCGGCCCCGCCAGCACCGGCGTTTCCTCCAGCCGGTCCTCCAACTGCGTATCCCATTTCTCCGCGCCCGTGTCCATCCGGAACGCATAGACCCGTTGATCCTCGCAGGGCACATACGCGGCGTTGAAGTCCGCGGCCAGACCCCCGGTGATGAGACCGTTCGTTTTGCGGTCCTTCCAGCCCCAGTCGCCCGTTTCGGCGTTGATCCGCCACAGGCGCCCGTTCTTGCTGCCCACCAGCACGGTTTTGTCGAGCGCCAGCGGCGCCGAAATGAACATGTCCCCGGGCGCCGGCACCACCCAGCGCCTCATGGCCCGCGATTCGATGACTTTGGTCCCGCCATCGGTGTAAATCTTCTTCCCCAGGCTGTCGAGGTACAATCCATAAAACGTATCCGCGCCGCCGACACACAAGGTGTTGCCGATCACCACCGGATCGGCCGAAACGCTGATGCCCAGCCGGCCCATGCGCAGCTCGTCCCCCAGGTTCAGGTCGAAGATGAAGGCCTCGCCGCGCGTCATCACCAGAACCTCGCCGGAGGGAAATCCCGCGGCGTCCTTGAGTTCGATGGGTTTGTAGATTTCGAAATTCTCCCGCCCCAAGCCGTTGCTCCACTTGAGGATGCCGGTTTTGGCGTCGATCCGGACGATGCGTGAATCCGTCGTCGCCACGTACACCGAAAGCCCCTCCCGCCACACTTTCCGAATCCGCTCTCCGGGTTCCAGCCCCACCTGCCGCTGCCACACCTGATGCAGGCCCACGCTCTGGAGCCCCGGCAGATCGGTCGCCACGGGCCGGGCCGTGGCCGCCCTGTTGTCCATCAAGGCGCAGCCGTTAAGCCCCAGGCACGCTGCCGCGGCCAGGACCGCCGACGCCAGAAGGACGGTGCCGGTGGAGAATACTCGACGCATGTGGACTCCTTTGGGCAGGGAATCACCGCAAGTTGTGAAGGCAAAAGAAGCGCCCGGCGGCCCATCCTGAAGATAAACCGGCCTGCCGCCACCTTCGCCATGCCGCCCATCTTATCCGCCGTACCGGGGAGTCGCAATGTAACCCGGACCCCCGAAATCCCAGGGTCCGCATGGGTACGCATCGCTACGTATTACATGGACTTCGCCTGCTCCCGCCGCCGCCACGCCGCCTCCAGCCGATCCAATACCTCCACCGGCACCCGCACATTGTTCCGCCCCCTCCCAAGCACCACGTCCGGCTTGGGCGAACCGTGATAATCCGACCCCCCCGTGGGCGCCAGATGATAGCGCCGGGCAAGTTCCAGCATCAACGCGCTCGTCTTGGCATCATGATCGCAGTGCCATACCTCGATCCCATCCAGCCCCGCCTCCGCCAAATGATTGATCACCGTCGCCAGATGCGCCGGATTTTCGCATCGCAGTTGCACCGGATGGGCCACCGTCGCCAGCCCCCCCGCCTCATGAATGCACGCAATCGCCTGCCGGGGGGTCAGCCGTTCCTTGGGAAAATACGCCGCCCCCTTGGTGTCCAGGTATACGTCAAACGCCTGCTTGAGGCTCGCCACGCACCCCGCCCGCACCATGGCCTCGGCAATGTGCGGCCTGCCAATCACGACCGGCCGCCCCGACCGCGCCCGCTCCCGTGCTATCCCCTCCACCATCTCCATCGTCACCTTGCACCCCAGTTCATTGAGCCGCGCCACAATTTTGGGATTCCGTGCATTGCGCCCCGCCAGCAGAATCTCCGACATCTTCGCCAGACCCGCCGATTCCGCATCCACAAAATGCCCCAAGATGTGCAGCGTCCCCGGATGCGGATATTCCGCCGATATCTCCACCCCCGGCACAAACCGCAGCCCCAGCCGCCCCGCCTCCGCCGCGGCCTCATTGAGCCCATTGCCCGTGTCGTGATCCGTCAGCGCAATGCCCGCCAAACCCGCCGCCGCCGCCGCCCGCATCAACTCCGCCGGCGTGAGCGTCCCGTCGGAGGCGGTCGAATGGGTATGGAGATCAACAAAAGGCATCCGCCAATTGTAAGTGACACCCCGCCCCGCGTGCCACGCCTGGTTCCGGGAAGTTGTTCATTTTGCGCATGACATGCATGTGTTGTGTCTCAATGAAAACGTCACCCCCTGGTCTCAATAGAAGTGTCACCCCCTCAGCGCTCCAGCAGGGCGATCGCCTGATCGATATTCCGACACAAATGCCGCTGCATGGTGGCGTGCGGCGGCACTTTGGTGCGGGCGGGGACTATTGCCCGCGTGAAACCCAGGCGTTCGGCTTCGATCAGCCGCTGCTGAATCTGCGACACGGTGCGGAATTCGCCCAGCAGGCCCAATTCGCCCAGCACCAGCGTGCCCCCGCCGGCGCCGGGGGAGAGGCGGGGCATGGGGCGGTTCATGTGGGCGCTGGCGATGGCGAGTGCGATGGCGGCGTCGGCGGAGGGGTCGGTGAGGCGGATGCCGCCGACGACGTTGACGAAGACGTCCTTGTCCACCAGGCGGAGGCCGGCGCGTTTTTCGAGGACGGCGATGATCATGGCCACGCGCGAGGCGTCGGCACCGGAGACTTTGCGCTTGGCGGTGCCGAGCATGGCGTCGGTGGTGAGGGCCTGGACTTCGACCATGAGGACGCGGGTGCCCTGGAGGGCGGCGGTGATGACGCTGCCCGCGGTTTTGTCGTTGGGCCCGTCGTGGGGTTCCAGAAGCAGGGTGGAGGCGTCCTCGATGCATTCCAGGCCGGTGCCGGTCATGCGGAAGAGGCCGATTTCGAGGGTGGTGCCGAAGCGGTTTTTGGCGGCGCGGACGATGCGGTGGTCGTGATGCGTGTCGCCCTCAAAATAAAGGACCGTATCGACGATATGCTCGACGAGCTTCGGCCCGGCCAGCAAGCCTTCCTTGGTGACGTGGCCGACGAGGCAGACGGCGGTGCCGGTGGCTTTGGCCAGGTAGACCAGTTCGGTGCAGCAGTCGCGGAGCTGCGAGACGCTGCCGGGGGCGGAGGGATTGGAGGGGTTGTAGATCATCTGGACGGAATCGACGACGGCCAGGAGCGGGCGCAGCCGGCCGATGTAGGCGGTGATGCGTTCCATGTTGGTTTCGGCGAGGACTTTGAGCTGGGAGTTGCCGAAGCCGAGGCGGCGGGCGCGGAGCTGGGTTTGCTGGGCGGATTCTTCGCTCGTTACGTAGAGCAGGGTGGCATCGGCGTCCCGCCGATGTTCCTTGGTGGCATTCTGGCTGCTGGGTAACGATTTATCGTTGTCGCGAGACATCGGCGGGACGCCGATGCCACGGTCGGCCATGTGGGCGAGGGCCTGGAGGAGGAGGGTGGACTTGCCGATGCCGGGTTCGCCGCCGAGGAGGATGGCGCTGCCGGGGACGATGCCGCCGCCGAGTACGCGGTCGAGTTCGGAGATGCGGGTGGAGACGCGGGGGACTTCGAGCGGGGGAACGTCGGCGATGGCGATGGGAACCGACTCGGCGGCGAGGTCGGCAAAGCCGCGGGGCTTGGCCCCCCCCCTTTCGCCGTCGGCGAGCGGGCCTTCGGCGGGGAGGCTGACGGTGAGGGCGCGGGGGCGGTGGGGGTCGGCGGAGGCTTTGGCGACTTCGTCGAGGGAGTCCCAGGTGCCGCAGTCGGGGCATTTGCCGAGCCACTTAGCGTGCATGGAGCCGCAGTTGCGGCAGAGGAAAAAAGTGCTGTGTTTGGACTTGGCCATGGGGGGATTGTAGCAGAGAATATCGCGGAGGTGAGCTTGCCGTGAGGAATGCATGCATATTGAGATCAACTGTTCGCTGACGGTGGATGAACTACAAGAATATCAGCGGGCGTTTCCCAAAATCGTCAAGGCGCTGCCGACGGTGAAGAAGAAATGGTGGTCGCGCCTCATTCCGCGGTTGGCGGTGTTGCTCATTGCGGCAACCGTGACTTATATGGTGTTTCACAAGAATCCGGCCCCCGTGCCGGCGCCTGCAGCGCCGGCACCCGGCAATATTTTCTTTGACATTCTGCCCTATGCCGTGGTGCTGGTATGCGTCTGGGGTTATTTCCTATGGAACCTGCGGGGCCGGTTTTCAAAATCAGCCGCCCAAAAATCCTATGAAAACAATTCGTGGCTTGACGCGAGGAAGTCCGTAACCTTCGCGGATGAAGGCGTGAGTTTGCAGGAATCGACTGCAAACGCGCACATGAGTTGGACGCATTTCATCCATTTTGCCGAGACGGAGAATCTATTCGTACTGTTGATCACGCAGCAATCCGCCCATCTCTTCCCCAAGCGCGCCTTCGCCTCACCGGCGGAACAAAACGAATTCCGCGCCTTCGCGCAGGCCCACGTGGGCAACACGCCCATTGGTTTCCCGGTGCAGCCGGCGAAGAATGCGGAAACCGCCGGGGCGTCGGGGCACGTAATGCCGGATAAGGAGCAAGCATGACGAAGGCCAGTTTGTTCGAGATTATCAAGTCGCTCAACGATGCCGGGGCGCGGTATCTGGTCGTTGGGGGCATTGCGGTCATCGCCCATGGTTACGCCCGTTTGACCAAGGACGTTGACCTGATGATCCAGTTGGATGAAGCGAACTTATTGACCGCCTTGCGCGCCCTGGGACGGCTTGGCTACCAGCCGCAGATACCCGTCACCTTCGAGCAGTTCGCCGATCCCCGGAACCGTGAGCGGTGGATTGCCGAAAAGCAGATGAAGGTGCTCAAGCTGTTCAGCGATGCGCACCGTGAAACCGGAATTGACGTGTTTGTCTATGAGCCGATCGGTTTTGCAGGGGCGTACGCCCGGGTGCATCACGAACCGCTGGAGAAACCGGAACCTCCTCAGATCCTCAGCGCCACCTATGAATCTGATGACGAACCGGCCGATAACATCACCGTGGTGAATGTACCTGTTTGCAGTTACGAGGATTTGGTAAAATTGAAGTTGCTGGCGAGTCGCCCCCAGGATTTGGCCGATCTTGACCAATTGAAAATGTTCCGAGGTGAAAAGTAATGGTCAAGGACAATACCTGGTCATCGGAAGACGAAATGTGGGCCTCGACCACATTCGAGGGCAGCCGGCGGGAGCAACTCCAGCAATGGGGGAAAATGACTTTTACCCAAAAAATCGAGTGGTTGGAGGAAGCGCACAAACTCGCCCTCCAGTTTGAAAAAAACCGCGTCGCCCCTCGGTCCGGCGTTTCCCGGACCAACAACCCAACGGGGGCTTGAACCTGCGGGAGCGGCCTTGGCCGCCCAATCCCGTCTGCCGATGCATTACGCCCGTTTTTCTGTTGCATCCGCCCCGCCCCCAAGCTACAACATACATAATAGTTCACGCCGCCGGCCCGGCGGCATCCAGCCGCCTTCATTTCTACGGCTGAAGTTTGATTGACAATCCGGTTCTCCCAGGAGTGTGTCCCATGACCGACGTCGCTCCGCGCTGTCCATTTTGTGCCAACGTCATCAAAATTCAGCCCTCCTTCTGGGCGCGCCTCGGCCTCAAGCCCGCCCGCGCCGCCTGCCCCACCTGCCGGCGCGAATGCGAGGCCCGCGATGCCCACACCATGGGCTCTTCCTTTTTCTACTGGGCCGAGCAATTCCGCAGCCAGCTCACCAAGGCCCTGGATGCCGTCCCCATCCTCCCCGAGCATGCCATGCACCGCGCGCTGGGCAATCCCCACAAGGACGACACCCGCCTGATTTCCTCCCTCGATGAACTCGTCCGCGCCTGCCTCCGCCACCATCGCACCCCCATCATCGAACGCGCCCGCGGCCGCGAGGCCCTCCTCGAAGTCGTCCACCTCCACAACGAAACCTCCGCCACCATCGAGGTTGTCGCCATCCTCGGCACGTCCTCCAGCGAGTCCGGCGCCAAGGAATGGCAGCAACTCATCGCCCGCATCGGCACGTCCCACTTCGTCCTCTACACCTACCCCGGCACCGACGGCGCCGAACCCCGCGTCAAACGTGCCGTCCACGCCCAGTCCAGCGCCCCCAAAATCGCCACCAACCCCCAGACCGTCGCCGCCCTGCACGCCACCCGCACCCCCGCCTCAACCCCGCAGCACGCCCGGCACAGATAAACTACCCCGCCCCCGCCACCACTTGCCGCACTCCACCCCCCCCGCCCCCACTTTGCCGCGCCAACATTCACTAAAATAGAATTTCCTATCAGTTTATCTCCTCGATGATCTCGCCAGCCAGGGCGTCGCCATCATGCTCATCTCCTCCGAACTCCCCGAAGTCATCGGCGTCACCAGCCGCATCCTCATCATGCGCGAAGGCCGCCTCGTCGGCGAAATGCCCCGCGCCGACGTTACCCAGGAAAAAGCCCTCCGCCTCATGGCCGGCGTCGCCTGATTCCCCTTCGTATTTGACAACGAATAATCCACGAACTAAAGTCTGCGAAATCAGCTTTGTGGTGTGCCACAAACGATGTCGTCATGTCTTTAAGTCTGGTCATCTTTTCTGGGAGGTCTCATGCATTTTGTTTTAGCTGCAGGATCAGATGGTGCCTTTGCTGGTGGCTGTTTTTTCGCCCTGATCTACTTGGCCATCGTGGTGCTCATGGTGGCCGGCATCTGGGCGACGTTCGTCAAAGCTGGGGAGCCTGGCTGGGCCGCTATCGTTCCCATCTACAATACCGTGGTGATGCTCAAGATTGTCGACAAGCCACTCTGGTGGATTATTCTCCTGTTCATCCCGTTCGTCAATATTATTGTCGGCCGTAATTGTTTAGCGTCCTACCCGCTGGGCTGGGGCAAAGGCGGGCTGAGAATCTGCGGTGAACGAAGCTGGCGGCTCATGTAACCCAAGACGCTGTGGGCGTTCTTGCGGGCCGTGAATAGAACCGTCATCAAGATTG
>CAIPTQ010000182.1 GCA_903868035.1 uncultured Phycisphaerales bacterium | reverse complement strand
CGGAAGGCAGTCTGACCATACTGTTTCATTCAGCAAAAGCAGACGATGATCCCGAGAATCAAGTGCTCTTTCGCCATCGCGTTCAACGCGTCGCCGGAACAAGCAGCGGAAATCTCCCGCTACGAGTTTTACGGCAGCGATGACCTGGGCGTGCGCGTAGCCTACAATGAATTTCGCATCGCCATCAGCATTTATTGCATGCTCGATTCCACTGCGCTCTATGAAATGATGACCGTCCCCGGACGCCACAGTCGCCGTCAGGTCGATGACTCTATCAGTGTGTTATTCAACCTGCTAACCGATATACGCAAGCAATTGATCGCCGGCGATTACCGCGCGTTATACGCCGTTTGGGTAGAATACGGCTTGGAAAGTGATGAGGAAGAGGAAGCCGAGGTTATTCCGCCGGAACCACCCGCACGGGAAGAGGGGCAGGAGGTTGTCGAGTGGTTACGGGGGTTGCTGGCTTGCCGTGAAAGCCATGTGTACTGGCAACCTGTTGATTATTGGTAACCGTTCAGGGGGTCTTCCCCCCGTTACAGTTTATCGTAAACTGGTCGCAGGGGGAAGCAGGGACGGGGCGGCTTGGCCGTGTTGCTGGGCCTCCACAGCCGACGTGAGGTAATCGAGGATATTGCGCTGGTGCTGTGTGCAGGTGGCGACCGCGGTCATCACGCGCTCGATGAAGCGACTGCCGGCGCTGGATTGGGTGCCGAAACTGACGTGCCGCGCCAACACCCCCGCCCGGATGCTCCGCTCGGCGGCATTATTGGTGGGCTCCACGCCGGGGACGCGGACGAACGTCCACAAGGACGCCTCCCATTTCAGGAGATGGGCACACGTGGCCACCGTGCTGGGGGCCTCGATCAGCGCCGCGCCCGTGCGTAAGAGCTGCCCGACCTCCGCTTGGATGGGAGCCATCGCCTGTTGCACGCCTGCCCACTCCAGGGTGCCGTCGCGATACCGGTGCCAATAATGAAAGAGTTGGTGGGTTTGCTCCAGGAGGGCGCGTCCCACGGCGCCCGCCGGGCCGGCGCGTTCGCTGATTTTCGTAAAATCGCGCTGCAAGTGCGCCCAACAGAGTTGGCGGATCAGCGCCCCCAGCCAGGTATAGGCGCTCCAGCGATCCGAGATGATGATGCCGACGGGGTCCTCCCCGAGCAGGTGGTGGGCGACGGCGCTCCCCCGGCTGCGCCGGATGCAAAAGAGCGTGGCGACCGCGGTCACCACCACCCACAGCCAGGCTTTCGGGAGTTTGGTCGGCGTGGGCGCGACGCGGACGGGCACCTCCGCCGTGTCGGGCGGCTCCGCGACGGTCGGCAGGGGGTCGGGATCACGTTGTTGTGCCCACCCGGTTTCATCGATGTGTTTGACTGGCGCCTGCCGCACGGCGTCGGCCACCGCGGCCACCGGCGCGGCCAGGGCGGCGCTCACGGTTTGTTCCGCCGCGCAAATGGTGGCGTCGGAGACGGTGAGGCCGAAGCAGTCGTCCAGCAAGGCGGCGGTGGCGCGTTTGGATAAGTGATAGCGCCCGGTACAGGTGGCAATCATGGCGACCGCGCGCGGTCCCAACAAGGACGGCGAGACGTCGGGCGGCAAGGTGGCCGTGGTCGGCTGCCCGCAGGACGGGCACGTCAGCGTGTGGAGTTGATATTCGATGACGGTGGGCTGGATCGGGGGGAGGTCGACGCGCTGTATGCGGTGCGGCGCCGCATCCTGGGCGTCCGCGGCCAAGGGGTGCCCGCACTGGCCACAGGTGAGGGGCCGCACGGGAATGATCTCGGTCACCTCGTCTTCCGGGACCAACGCGCGCGTATGCCCGGGATGGCCCGGTTGCCCGCCGGGCGCGCGCCCCGTGGGCGATTTCGCGCGCGGCGTGACCGAGGGCGGATCAGTCGATGGCGGTTGGGAGGAGTTGTGCGAGGTTTGGCCAGCCTGTTCGCGCAGGCGTTGGAGTTCTTCCCATAGCCGCTGCATGCCGCGCCGCACCGGCTCGGGGGTGGCGTGCCACTCCGCGTCGCTCACGTCGAGGTCGATGAAGAGCGACGGCGCAGGGGGCGCGATCGGCAGGCGCACGGTACGCATACCATCAGTCTATACCCGTCAAGGCAAGAGAGCGTGCGAAATATCAGCAAAGGGATGAATTGAGTGATTTTATGCACAAAGGGAAGGATCCCCCTGAACGGTTACGAAAATTCTACGGCAACATGGTGTTGCAGCAAAGCCCATTCGGGAGGAGGTAGACAGGTGTTTGAGTTTGAGACGTCATTAGTTAGATTGCCGGGCAAAATTGCCTGGACGGTCTTCTATATTCCCGCATCGTTCACGACGACAATTGGCAGCAAAAGCCGCATCAATGTGCGAGTTGTGGTCGATGGCGCTGAATTCTCCGAGTATATGAAGCTCGCCGGCGATTTCGATTTCTCCCGCTACGT
>CAIPTQ010000181.1 GCA_903868035.1 uncultured Phycisphaerales bacterium | reverse complement strand
CGATTTTCGATTTTTGATTTCACGGCGACTGGTGGTTGTCGGTGACGCTGGAGAAGTAGTTCCGGCCAGATTCGCTGGCATGAATGTTGAGTTGGGGGGAGCAAAAATGAAGAACGCCCCAGTGCGGGGCGTTGGGCCGGAGATGCTATCTCCGGGGTTGTTACCTTCTTTATTATGCCTCTCATCGGCGATCTGGTCAAGATTTTTTTGACAAAAGTCTGGTGATCGGGAAAATTCGCATTATGACAGACATCCAACAATCGCTTCTCATTCACCGCCGCACCATGGTTTACGTGGATGGGTTTAACCTCTACTACGGGCTTAAGGACAGCCATCTGAAAAAGTTCTACTGGCTGGACATCCAGCGCCTGGGGCGTGCGCTTCTGAAGCCGGAACACCAGTTGTTGCACACCAAGTATTTCACCGCGCGGATATCAGGGGCCGCGCACGGGGATTCATCGCTCCGGGCGCAGGGAATCAATGCCAAGAGAAAACGCCAGTCGGACTACCTGGAGGCCCTGGGCACACGGACGGAATTCACGATGTACTTTGGTCTATATCTTAATACGACTGCGCAATGCCTTGGGTGCGGGCGCGTGTGGATCACTCCGCAGGAGAAGATGACGGACGTCAATATTGCCACCGAATTGTTGTCGGATGCGTTTCAGGACGCCTATGACGCGGCCTTTGTCATTTCCGCCGACAGCGACCTCACGCCGCCCATCAAGACCATTCGCCGGCTGTTCCCGAAGAAATCAGTGGTGGTGGCCTTTCCGCCCGGGCGATCATCCAAGGAACTCGCCAAGAACGCCAACGGTGTTTTGCACATTAACCAAACGATGTTGATCGGGAGCCAGTTTCCCAAGCGGGTAGTGAAACCGGATGGATACGCGATCTTCTGCCCCGCCGAATGGGTATGACATTTCATGCCCCATGATCGAGGGCCGTAATTGGTTATTGGTGGCTGGCAATACGGTTGGTGGCTTTTATGCGAATCAAAACCGCGCGGTTAATCAAGGCGGTAGTGGGTCCGGTGGTGGATGTGGTGGTGCCGGCGGCATGCTGGGCGGGTGGGACGGGGGAAGTCGTGATGGGGTTGTCGGTGGGGGCGCGGGAGGAAATTGCGCGGCTGGCGGCGGTGCCGTTCTGTCATTTCTGCGGGCTGACGGTGGGGCCGTATGAATCGCATGACCGGCAAAACCCGTGCGGGCGCTGCGAGCGGCGCGCGGTGGGCGTGGACCGGATGGCGCGCGTGGGGACGTTCAGCGCGCCGCTGGTGAAACTGGTGCATCGGCTGAAGTTCGCCGGCGCCTGGGAGGTGGCGGGGTTGCTGGCGCCGTTCGTCTATCAGGCGCTCGTGCGCGTGGCGGAGGCCGGGCCGGCGCCGGTGGATGCGCTGCTGCCCGTGCCGCTGCATTGGTCGCGCCGGGCCAAGCGGGGGTTCAATCAGGCGGAGGAGTTGGCCCGCGCGACGGCGGCATTGTCGGGTTGGCCGGTGGCGGGCGTGCTGTGGCGCACGCGGCGGACGGCGGCGCAGGCCCTGACGGAAACGGTCTCCCAGCGGCGGGAAAATCTGCGCGGGGCCTTTGCCTGCCGGCGGGGGGCCGGCCGGCGGCTGGCGGGCAAGCACGTGTGGCTCGTGGATGATGTCTCCACCACGGGCGCGACCCTGCATGCGGCGGCCACCGCCCTGCGGGCCTTGCCACGGGCGGAGCGGCCGGCGTCGATCAATGCCGCGGTCGTGTGCGTGGCGGAGTCGGGGACTTGGGCGGCATGAGACCTCATGATCCCCCTCCGCCCAACCCGCTTCAACCACCGCTGGTCAATTTGACACCGCGTGGTCGTGCCGTGGCCTGGAGAGTTTACCGGAATCTCGCCCCCCTCAAGCCCAGGGATTCCAATCCCTGGGCCTACGCGCACGATCTTGTGCGGCCCGCGGCTTGGTGGTGTGGCTTCTGCGTGTCCCTTCATCCCTTCGCCTCTTCGTGCTTCGTCGCCCCCCTCGACCCCCCTCTCCCCCTCGCCGAAACCCGCCCCCTGACCGCCGCCCAACGCCGCCCATGGAACCGCGCCCAGCGCCGCCCCGGCCGCCCGCGCCCCGGCATGGACGCACGCGTCATCTCCCTCCGCGTCGAACAAACCCTCCTCGCACACGCCGACCGCACCGCCCGCCGCGCCGGCATCAGCCGCGCCGCACTCTTCGACCTCGGTCTCCGCGCGGTACTTTCCGGGTTCAAAAAGGCCGGATGACGCCCCCGCGCCGACGACTGCGGGGCTAGTTTCGCGTTTCCAGGTTGCGGATTGGAGCGGCGGGGTTTATCTGGAATTAGGAATTAATTTGACTTACATTGGATCGGGAGTATATCTAACAAAGTACAAAGTACGATCCCCGAAGGGATCATTACTTTAGCTTATTGCGCCTCAGTTGAAATGTGCCGGTGTACCGCACACTCTTGGGGCATGTCATAAGTAGTTTTATATATAAAGGAACTAAGGTTATGGGACGTAAATATGTGGGTCGGGCATTAGGCTTGGTGGTGGTGGCGTGTGCGCTGTTGGGCGTCACAGGTGTAACTTCGGCAGCGTACCAGTTTACGGCGGTTCCGGAAGCGGCGGCATTCAACGGTGTGAACCCTTCGGGCACGGCATTTGTTGGACAAAGCCAATGGAACGGAGTAACTGCGGAGGCCTTGCTCTGGAATGCGGGCACGATCACCACCTATTCGGGAGGGCCGAATGGCTATTCCGGGGCAGATGGTTATTCAGCGTTTACGGGAATCAACGATAGTGGTCAGATTGTCGGATTTTATCGCCATACCAAGGGCTGGTATCAGTTCTACTCATTCCACAGCGCAGCGTATCCCGATATGTTACCCAATATCTCGTCTGGTGCCAGTGACATAATCTCGTATGGTGCCAGTGCCATACCTGATGGTATTAACAACGCGGGTATAATCGTCGGCGTATACAATACTCCATACTACACAGGCTTTCTGCGGCACGCCGATGACACGTACGAATCGCTCTACTACGGTTCCCCATCTGACTATACGAACGCAAGCGGGATCAACACGGCAGGTGTAGTAGTAGGTTTCGCCACAGAAGGCGGTCCCTATCATGGGTGGGTGCGCGGCACGGATGGAGTCTTCACTAGCATCAACGTGCCATTGGCGGTGGAAACCTACGCCCTGGGAGTGAATGATCTGGGTCAGATCTGTGGCGAATGGACGGATGGGGCGGGGCATAGGCACGGATTCATCCGCGATGTCGCGGGCGCACTGGTGACAGTGGATTTCCCCGGCGCGACGGATACGGGATTATGTGGAATTAGCAATACCGGCATAATTGTTGGTTATTTTGGCGGAGCAGATGGTTCGTCGCAGGGTTTCTATGCAACGGTCCCCGAACCTGCAACGCTGACGCTGTTATGGGTGGGCGGATTACTTACCTTGCGCCGGCGGCAGCGCGCATAGGGGGATCGTCGCCGCGCCAACCGCCCTTAGACTGCGGAAATAATCCCGCACCAGCACCTCCTCCTCCTTACCCGTCACATACGGCCACCACGCATGTCCAATCGCGTTACCGTAGTTGGCAGTCACATTGGCCGAGGTATCCATGGGCATGGCTTTTACATATATATAGGTGGACTGATCCCGACGGTACACAACAAACTCCATGATGCTGCAGAAGACCACCGTTTTGGGGACCATTTTAGTCACTGGTACCTGCATATATGTTTGCACACCGGAAAAATACACCGGGCTGCCATTAATGGAGGTAAATGTTCCTGGTGACTGGAAACTGGGAACTTGTTGTGTACCCACCACTTCCTCGCTCGAAACGGTGGCGGGGCGTTCTCTTAACCGCGCTCGGATCAGTATGTTTGGGGTCCCCCCGACTACCCGACGGTACTGCCCGTTCATCAGCTCCACAAAATGCGCCCATTCCCCCGGGACATCCGCATGAACTACGTTTTGGTCATACGCCTGCCACTCCGCCTGAATAATGACTTGAGCCTGGGTGAACTTGGCTGCGGCATCCTCCGCCAATTCCGGTTGCCAATCCACCGGAGTCGTCTCCAGAACTGTACCCTTCTCCGTTCCCACCCAGTTACGGATAATCCGTGCAGTCTCCTCTGGCTCGGTGGAAACGCGCACCACTCTTTCGGTTGGTGCCATACGATGCTCGCTGGTCCAGCAGAAGTTCACCTTGGTGTATGGTAGCGGAGAAGCGCAACCCCCCAATTGACCTATTGCCGCGCACCCCACCAGCAAAATAAATATTCTGAACACGTTTATGTGCAACCATCCGTTCATCGCTCACTCCAATCTCGAATACAAAACGTGATATTGCCGTATGTCTCGTCCGTGGTGTGACAATGTTCAATGTTTCTTTCTAAACTGTGGGGGGGAATAGTGGACTGGAACCGGTATCAATTCGCTGCATGCGGTCACCGATGGACAGGGAATGTTTTCAGCAAATCGGTCGCGAAGGCCACTCGTACTTTTTCAGACGCCCCCACTCCCGCAATGGCCGCCACCATCATGCCTGTCGCCGTATGGTAAACTCTTAGGCCCGAATCTCTCCAATACACATGTCCGGTTTTGGCGTCAACCAATTCCGCCGAACCCGCAACCGAGCGCTGGGTACCGATCAACAGATTCAGATCCTCGAAGATGTTCACGGAAACGCGCAACACCACCGTGGCGTCACCCGGCGGCGTTTGGACCGCGTAACCGGCATTGTTCAGGCGCTCCGCAAAAACCTTAACAATAACTTGCGGGTCGAACTGGGACTGTTTATCCGCGCGCATGTCCTGAACCTCCAAGCCAATGGTTGGGTTGGCTTGGGCGGTAAATTCCGGCGCACAGAAATTGGTGGGCATACCATCCGGGCTGGTGGGTACAATCACTTTGGCCGTCGTTCGATCCAATAATGGACTCCCCGTTCCCTGCACTACGTATGTGTGCCCCATCTCAAATACATACTCGTAGCGGTATTGCCGGACCGCACTCATATTACCCCCTATTGGATCAGCCGAGATATAGCTTTCTCCCTCGCACTCAACGACATGTTTTCCGGGACTGAGCACTACATCCTGGGTACCGACATAGAGGGTGCCAAACCTCCCCGGCCGGGCCGCCGTCAAGCCATCCACTTTTTGAACAAATCCCTGTATCCCACCCGCCACCACAGCGGCTTGGGAGAAATCGAGTTGGGGTGGCACATACCCCGACGAAACACATCCCGCCAGCATCCACGCCATCACCCATGCCAGGAAACACCAGAATGTCCGAACCACGGTTACTCCTATATTGGAAGAAATCAGATGACAGGAAGGACAAGCGCCAATTCGCCGCATGCCATCACTCCGTCACAGGCTTGATCCTACCACCCCCGGCCTTCCGCGCCCAGCCCGCGTCTCGACTCTCGCTAGAAAACCCCGCTCGCCCTCCTGACACGAGCATCCTCATTCATCAGCGGCACAGCGCCCAAGTCCAAAATATGACGCCGTCAGGCCGCACCCTCTATCCCCTATCCCCTCCCCCCTTTCCCCTATATTTGCCCCCATGCTTTTACCTTTCCGCGAACCACCCCCGGCCATTTTGCTCGCGCGCAAAATGGTCCCCCGGATCGTAACCCGAGATATGACAAGCAGTAATGGGTGTTATTGCATAACGAGGGCCCATTCCCAATTACCAATTACCAATTACCACCCCCCCCCCAATCACCGGCAAATGCGGATGCCGGTGCGCCAAAATATGCGGCTTCTCCAAGTCATGCGCCTCCATCAGCGCCTCATCAGACAGCATCGCCACCGTCGGCCCCTGCGCCACCACCTGCCCCTTGTCCAGCAGAATCGCCTCCGGGCACACCTCCACCACCAGTTCCAGATCATGCGTGGCGATGATCTTGGTGATGGTGATGCTCCGCAGCAGCGCCTTGAGCTCCCGCCGCCCCCGCGGGTCGAGGTTGCTCGTCGGCTCATCCAGCACCAGCACCCGCGGCTCACACGCCAGCACCCCCGCAATGCACACCCGCCGCTTTTCCCCCACCGACAAATGGTGCGGCATCCGGTTCTCAAACCCCTCCAAGTGCATCACCCCCAGCGCCTGCGTGACCCGCGCCTTGACCTCCGCGCCCGTCAGCCCCATCTGCTGCGGCCCAAACGCCACATCCTCAAACACCGTCGGACAAAACACCTGGTCGTTGGCATCCTGAAACACCAGCCCCACCGTCTGCCGAATCCGCCGCAACTGCCCCGCCGTCGCCCCGCGCGTGGACGTGCCCAAAATCCGCACCTCCCCCGAAGCCTGCTTCCCCGAAGCCCCCTCCGGCAGCAGCCCGTTAAGGTGCAGCAGCAGCGTGGACTTCCCCGCCCCGTTAGGCCCGATGAGCGCCACCGAGGCATTTTGCGCCATCACGCACGAAATCCCCCGCAGCGCATGCGTGCCGTCCGGAAAGCGGTAATGCAGTTCGCGGATATCCACCGCAGGTATGGGTGTAGTCTCAGCCATGCGCCTATCATCGCTAAAAATGCCGCGGGCGCAAAGGGGCGGGGGAAAAATGCCCCGCCGGGTTTCAGCCTTTTTATGATCCACCCTAATGGACAATGGGTATGGACAACGCTCGGCAAAAGGGGAATTCGAACCATTCGGAAACTCCGAATTGTTGACTTGGCAGTATGTCGGAAATCCCGACATACTGCCCCAACCAAGTTCCGGCGTCGTTCATCCCGTCCCGCCCCTGCGGGTCTTCTTGGGCTTGGCCAGATTCTTGATCTCCTCCGCCGCCCGCTCAAAATCCGCATCCACCTGCCGCGGCAGCGCGTCCATCCGCTTCTTGTACCGCTCATACTCCATCTCCGCCTTGATTCTGGCCTCCTCGGCGGAAATCGCTCCCGCATGCCGCAGCAGTTCACGCCCCGAAAGCTGCAAGAAATCATCCAGCTTGGCGGCCCAGTCCCGCATCGTCATCGGTCGGCGGTTGAGCGCCTGAACTTCGGCAAATTCCAGATACGCCGTCACGATCCGGTTCAGGACGTTCAGTTCCTCCTCGTCCAGGTAGTTCTTGGCGATTGAGACATCGTCCTTGCGGATGCTGCCCCCGCCTTCCCGCGTCGCGGTCAGACCCATCAGCGCCTTGCCGCCGTCGGCACGCGCGTGGATCACCTCGGCCGCCGTGTGCCCGTGGCTGGCCCAGTGCATCTTGTTCTGCACCGTGGCGAAAAACTGCTGCGACAGCTCCGTGTTCGGCGTGTAATCGATGCTCGTGGCATAGATATCCAGCACCTTCTGATAGAACCGCCGTTCCGACGAGCGTATGTCCCGAATCCGCGCCAGCAGTTCGTCGAAGTAGTCCCTCTGCCCCTTGCCCGGCGGATTCTTCAGCCGCTCGTCGTCCATGGCAAAGCCCTTCACCAAATACTCGGCCAGCCGCGCCGTCGCCCACTGCCGGAATTGCGTGCCCCGATGGCTGCGCACGCGGTAGCCGACGGCGAGGATGGCGGGCAGACTGTAGTGTTCGATATCGCGGGTGACCTCACGGGATCCCTCAATTTGAACTATCCGGAATTTCCGGATAGTTGCTCCGGGATCAAGCTCTCCTTCGTCGTAAATATTGATAACATGCTCGTTAACGGTTTTTACGGACACCTGAAACAATTCCGCAATCAGCCTTTGCGTCAACCACAACGAGGTCTCTTCAAACCGGCACTGAATGCGCGTGTACCCATCCTCGGTCTGGTAGAGAATGATGGAAGATTGCGGTGCGGGTCCGTCTGGCATAAGCCTCTCCTCAAAAGTTCTCCGGCAAAGCGCTCACGCAAGAAAACGCTCACGCAAGTGTCGTGCGTCACCCCCGACTATATCCCAAACAAACCCCCACGCCAAGCCCCTAAATTCCAGCATTCCAGCAAAATCACCACTCCACGGACTACTGACCACTGGCCACTGACCACTGCCTACTCATTCCTCCCCCCACCCCCGCGCCCGCATCGCATCATAAATCCGATCCGCCCGGTCGCTCGCCCGCAAAAAAAGCTGCGCAATCACCGTCGAGAGCATCCGCCACCGCCCCCGCCGCCGCGCCGCGAACGTCCGGCTCTGCCGCGCCCGCCGCATCCGCCCCGCTTCATCCGCCAGCACAAACAAGTACCGGTGCATCAACGCCAGCGTCGTCACCAGCAGCCCCGGCACCCGCAGCCGCTGAAACAGCCGCAGAATATCCGCAAACGGCGTCGTCGCCGTGAACAGCAACATCGCCAGCAGCGCCACCGTGCAGCGCGCCACCAGAAAGCCAAAATGGAGCCATCGGTCCTGAACCGTCCCCGGCGTGAACAGCGCCATCAGCGCCACCCCCAGCACAAACGGCTCCAGCAAAAGCAGCCGCTTGGCCAACGGCCGCCACGGCAGCCGCGCCAGCACGAGCGCCAGTAGCGCGAGTATGGCTGGGAGCGCTATCCAAGGTGCGGCGGCACGCGGGGTAAGTGACGCCAAAAGCACGATAAATAGCGTAAATAACAGCTTAAATAATGCCGGAATACGTTGGAATAAGCTCACGCCACCAACCCCAAATGCACCACCACCGTTTTGCCGGACACCTCAAACGTAATCACCGCCGGCTCCACCCGCCACGACGTAACCTCCCCCGGCGAAATGGCTTGCGCCGCCATAAACGCCCCCAGCAGCGCCTCGCGTTGCGCCGCCGTCGCCACATAACTGATATAACAACAGATCGTCGGCCCCGCCTCACCACTATCCGTGGTACACTTAACCAACACCAAACTCAACCCCTTGAGGCTTTCCCCATTCCATGTGCCGGCGGTAACTTGCCACACAATCACGGATTGCCGCATGGATTCCTGCCCGGCAACGCGCGACTCCGGCAGGCGATACTGCCGGGCTTCAAGGACGTCATTGTTGGTGGCGGTGCGGCCTGCGGTTTTGCCGTCCTGTGATGACAAAACGGCGTGGGCCGGGGCGGGCAAAAAAGCCAGAAAAGCCAATGCCAGAGCCAACGAAAAGAGTCTGCGGAGCATGTAAAAATCCCCCTGCCGCGGGGGCGGCAGCCTTCGAACCCGGAATGCCGCCCGCACGTACGGGGGCAAACGCCGGGGGATATGCTACCCTTAATATGGGCCATTCCGCCAGTAAAAATTCATCTATTTTTAGATAATTTAAGATTTTTGGGGGAAGTTTAACTAATTTCGAGTAAGCGCTGACCGGCGGCGGCGGCGGCTTCCCAGACCTGGCGGGCGGGCAGGCCCAACTTGTCGGCGAGGGTTTTGCAGTCGTCGTACTCGGGCATGGCGGCGACGGCTTTTTCCCCGACGAATTTGAGTTTCACATGGACGGGGCCGTGGGGGGTCTGGACTTCGCGCATTTCGCGGCGGGCTTCGTGGCGGTCGTGCAGGGTATGGACGCGGACGCCCAGGGTGGTGGTTTCTTCGAGGATGACCTGGGAGAGGGCAGCCTCGTGGGCGGAGGGGGCGAGGGCGGAGAGGAGGATGGCGGGGCGGTTTTTTTTCATCTGGATGGGGGTGAACCAGACGTCCTTGGCCCCGGCGGCGAAGAGTTTTTCGGAGACGGCGGCGTAGAGCTGGGGGTTCATGTCGTCGATGTTGGTGTCGAGCTGCACCATGCCGCCGCCCTGGGGCAGGGGCTGGCCGATCCAGAGGCGTGCGACGTTGGGCCAGGGGGTGTTTTTGGAGCCCGCGCCGGTGCCGATCTTTTCGAGGGTCATGGGGGGCTGGGCGAAGGCGGCCAGTTCGCAGACGAGGGCGGCACCGGTGGGGGTGACCCATTCGCCAGGGCCAGGCGCGGGGCGCGTGGGGGCTTTGGCGGCGGCGAGGAGTTCGAGGGTGGCGGGGGCGGGGAGGGGGATTTGGCCATGGGCGGACTGGGTCCAGCCCTGGCCGAGGGGGAGCGGGCCGGCGAAGAGCTTTTCGATGCCCAGATCGTGGAGGCCGGCGCAGGTGCCGACGATGTCGATGATGGCGTCCATGGCCCCGACCTCGTGGAAGTGGATTTTATCGCGGGTGGTGCCGTGGACTTTGGCTTCGGCATCGGCGAGACGGGTGAAGACGGCGATTGATTTTTGCTTCACCCCGTCGGGGAGGTCGGAGGCGTTGATGATTTGTTCGATGTCGGCGAGATGGCGATGGGCGTGGCCTTCGGAGGTTTGCACGTCGGCAAGGGTGGCGCGGAGGGGGCCTTTCATGACGGTGCGGGCGTCGAGGGCGTATTCATCGGAAGGGAGTTTAAGCTGAGCGATGGCGAAGCGGAGGCGGTCGAGGGACCACCCGGCGTCCAGGAGGCAGCCGAGGAAGATGTCGCCGGAGATGCCGGAGGGGGTGTCGAGATAGGCAATCATAGGAACTCTCAAAAACGTGTGAGCGGCCGTCGGGCACCGTGCCGAATATGAGCGACGCGGACGACGGATTCCTGCTCGGAAATCCGAAAGAAGATGACATAAGGAGGAACGGGTAAAGAGTAGACGGATCCGTCAAAGCGTTGTGCGGCACGCCAGACCTTCTGCCGTTTTGGGAAATACCCCAGCAGATCAATAGCCGCGAGAATCCGCTCAATCATGCCTTCCGCATTGTGTGGAGAATCCCGCGCGATATAGGAATAGATTTCCGCCAGGGCCGCATAAGCATTGGGCGAATACGCGATTCGATATTGTGGGGTCATGGCTGGGCCTTGCCATAAAGCCGGCGGATTCGGTTCTTTACCTCTGCGGCGTCAAGGCCTTCGCCCCGCGCAAATTGTTCGTCCGACAGTTTGATGGCGGCCACATCTTCATCCGTCAGTTCCACGTCGTCTTCCACCATGACGCGCCGCAGGGCGTCTTCCACAACGGCTTCGGGCGAGGGGAAAAAACCCTCTCGCACCTGCTCCTGGATGTAGCGCTCCAACTCGATTTTTTGCAGTTGCACATTCATGACATGATCCTACCAAAATGGCGTGAAAACCTGCAAATCTATTTCGTCGCCGCGTGTAAGGCCCCGGACTTGAAACCCGCCAAATCCAGGGTCACAAACTTATACCCACAACCCTTCACCGCCGCAGTGATGGATTCGCGCATTTCCAGGGCCCGCGCCAGATCCTCCACCGGCAGCTCGATCCGCGCCACGTCCCCATGATGGCGGACGCGCAACTGGGTGAAGCCCAGCGCCAGGAGCGCCGACTCGGCGGCCTCGATCTGCTTGAGCATACCCACGGCAATCGGCATGCCGTGGGGGACGCGGGAGGAGGTGCAGGGCATGGCGGGCTTGTTCCAGACGGGGAGGCCCAGTTCCTTGGCCAGTTCGCGAACCTGGTCCTTGGTGATGCCGAGCTCGGCGAGGGGGGAGCGGATGCCGCGTTCGCGGCCGGCGAGCCAGCCGGCGCGGTCGTTGGCGGCGGCATCGGAGGCGTTGTTGCCGTCGATGATGACGGCGAAGCCCTCGGCCTGGGCAATCTCCTTGAGCCGCGTATACAACTCACTTTTGCAGAAGTAACAGCGATTCGCGGTATTGGCGACATATTTGGGGTCGAGGTGTTCCTCGGTGTTCACGACGCGGACGCGTGCGCCCAGGTCGGCGGCGACTTTCACGGCACCGGCGAGTTCGCGCTCGGGGTAACTGGGCGAGGCCCCGATGCAGGCCAGGGCCTTGTCGCCCAAAACGCCATGCACGACGGCCATGAGCAACGCGGAATCCACGCCGCCGGAGTAGGCGACCAGCACGGAAGGCCACTGCCGCACCCATGATTGAAGTTGTTGAATGTGCAAACTCATCGCATTCCTTGTTCATGGGCCGTTGACGGTTGGTCACTGAGCATTTTCATGCACTGGTTATTAATCATAGCCGCCATATAGCCGGCGCCAAAACCGTTGTCGATATTCACGACGGCCAGGCCGCTGCCGCAGGAGTTGAGCATGGCCAGCAAGGCGGCGACGCCGCCGAAGCTGGCTCCGTAGCCGACGCTGGTGGGGACGGCGATGACGGGCGCGGCGACGAGGCCGGCGAGGACCGAGGGGAGCGCGCCTTCCATGCCGGCCACGGCCACCACGACGCGCGCCTCCTGGAGGGTGGGCAAATGGGCGAGCAGGCGATGCAGGCCCGCCACGCCGACATCGCGAATGCGGATCGGCGCATGGCCCATGACCTGGAGGGTGAGTGCGGCCTCCTCGGCGACGGGCAGGTCGCTGGTGCCCGCGGAGACGACGACGACGCCGGGATGGCCGGGCTTAGGGTCGCGATCGAGCCAGAGGACGCGGGCCAGGGGGTCGTATTGCAGGCCGCGGACGTGGCGGCGGGCGGCGAGGTATTGTTGGCGCGTGGCCCGGGTGCCCAGCAGGCGGGGCGACCGGGCCGCGAGGCGCTCGGCGATTTCCGCCACTTGGGCCGGGGTTTTGCCGGCGCAGTAGATGACCTCGCCGAAGCCCTTGCGCAGTCCGCGATGGTGATCGAGGGTTGCGCCGGCCATTTCCTCGAAGGGCAGATGCCGCAGCCGGCGCAGGGCCTCGTCAATGGGCATAGTCCCTGAACCCACGCCTGCGAGCAACGCGCGCAGACCCGTTTCATCAAAGCCCTGGGTTGGCATATGCTTCATGTTCCTGGCCATTGGCGTCATCCATCAAAAAACGTGTTGCTGAACTTTGGATTGTAACCAATTTCCCCCCGGCGGCGTATACAATGGCAAGGCATTCGGCTTTGGCGCCATTGAAAAGGCGGGTGACAACACGGTCGCTCCCTGACGGTCGCGGCTCTGATAGTCAAAGGCAAGCGCCCTGAGGCACAGATATCAAAGGAGCACACATGCACTTGCAACACACGTTTCGGTCCATTGTTCTGGCGGGACTCGTCGGCGTGGCGGCCCTGGCCACCCCGTGTCATGCCCAGGCCGGCGGAGGCGGTGGTGGTGGTCTTGGAGGCTTTGGCGGTTTTGGCGGGATGACGCCCGAACAGCAGCAGGCCATGATGGACAATATCCAGCAGATGCAGAGCATTGGCCAGCAGGTCATGCAGAACATGCAAAATGCCGGCGTCGATCCCCAGACCTTTTTCCAGGATATCGGGCAGCAAATGCAGAACGGCAACCTGGACATGGACGCCCTGCAAAAGCAGATGATCGACAAGGGCTTCATGACCCAGCAAATGTCCGATCAGCTCACCAACTCGATGACGCAGATGCAGACGCAATTGCAGGTCGTGACCACCAACAGCTCGCTCAACAACATCAAGCAGCAGCTCAACGCCTCGGACGAGGAGTGGACGGTGCTGTTGCCGAAGATCCAACGCGTGCTGGGCCTGTTGCGCGACGTGGCCCTGCCAACCACGCAGAACAACACCCGTGGCGGCGGCGGTCTCGGGGGGGGCGGCGGCATCGGCGGAGTGGCGCTGGCGCAGCCCAACGCCCCCTCGGAAGTCGCCAAAGCGTTCAGCGATCTCCAGACCGTCCTGAAGGATCCCAATGCCGCCGAAGACCGCATCGCCGACAAGCTCCGCGTGTGGCGCGCCCTGCACGACAAAGCCAGGGCGGAACTGGTGATCGCCCAGAACGACCTCATCAGCATCCTCACGCTACGGCAGGAAGGCATCCTGATGGGCTTGGGAATGCTGTAACAAGTCTTCATTCCACCCCTCCTCATGGTTCCAAGGGCTCGCCTGGCGAGCCCTTTCCTTTGCGCCCCGGGAGGTATAAACAGTTGCTGGGAAAGCCGGGAAATGGACGAAAGGACAAGCGGGGGACAACACGGTCGCGCCCTGACGGTCGCGGCGCTGAAAGTCAATTGCATCGCCCGGGACGAGAGGAGGCAATAGGCTCTTTTCACGTGACGTGACGTGGAAGCAAGCTATAATCCTACGGGCGGATATGGCGAGCAACGGCCTTGCGAAAAGGCGGGTGACAACACGGTCGCTCCCTGACGGTCGCGGCTCTGAAAGTCAAAGTCAACACGGTCGCGTCCTGACGGTCGCGGCTCTGAAGGCTTGCCCGGTGGAACCGGATTTGCTACAAGCCCACAGGAGGTTCGACATGAAGAAACGCAAAGACGAACTCAACGAGTTCTTCTTCAACGACATGGATATCACCCAGGCCTTGCAGGGTTGGGCTTTTGAACCCGGTCAGGTCAACGTCCGCCTTATTCGCGGAAACGACGGCAAACCCAAGCTCCAGTTGCGCCTGGATTTGGGCCTCCTGCAGATGGAACTCGACGGCCGGCCCGACGGCAAACGCCCCCACCGCTCACCGACGGAACTGGAATTCCACAAGAAACGCCTCGCCACCCACCAGAAGCGCACCGGCTCGGATTCCGGCTTCGCCCTGACCCCCGGCGATTGCCAGGCCCTGCGCGAGGAATCGGCGATGTTCTATCACCGCTACCTGTCGCTGTTTGTACTCGAGCAGTACGCGGCGGTCATCCGGGACACGCAGCACAACATTGATGTGCTGGAACTCTGCGGCCGCTACGGCAAGAGCGACTACGACCGCATGTGCCTCGAGCAATACCGGCCGTACATCCTGATGATGAACGTGCGGGCGAAGGCGTGCGACGCCCTCAAGCAGGGTTTCGTGCAGACGGCCGTGGCGTATCTGCGGGGCGGGATCAAGCAAATCGCTCATCTGGCGCCGCGCGAGCACCGCCGGGAGTTTCTGCGTTCGAGCAACGAGGCGCGCATTCTGCTGGACATGCTCAAGCAGATACGCGCGCAGTTGCCGCCCGATCCGCGCGATCTCCTCCGCCGGCGCATGGCCGAGGCGGTCAAGGCGGAGAAGTATGAGGAGGCGGCGAATTTGCGCGATCAACTCAACGATCTCGTAAAAGCCATGGCCAACCCCGTCAGCAACGCCACGCGCGAGCCGGACCGCACGGCCAATCCCGGCGGCATGCCTCCCGAGATGCCCAAACCCGCGCCGGCGCGAAAGCCCCGGAGGCGCTCCCGCAAGGAATCGCAGGATTCATAATCTGTTTTGGGGGCTGCGGGTGGTGCCTGCCAATGTTGCGGCGGATTCACCACCGGCTGTGCGGCGGTCAGACACCCTGGATGCGGCAGGGGGAGGCGGCGGCGGATGCGGGCGTGCGGGCCGATGAAACGGTGGATGCCGACGCGTACCAAGCGGGGGCGAAAGAATCACATCCCGGAGGGCAAGGGCACGCCGCCGGCGGGGGTGGAGAGGTGAAATCCAGGAAAGATGTCGGAAATCCCATTCGGCCGTACATTGTGGGATAAAAGGAGCATGGGATATGCGCTCGGACTGGGAACTACTCGATGCCTTTTCGCAGAATAACGATCAGGTAGCGTTTGCGGAGCTGGTTCGACGGCACGTGGATTTTGTGTACAGTGCCGCCCGGCGGGGGCTGGGCGGCGGCGCGGGTCAGGAGGCGGAGGATGTGGCCCAAGCCGTATTCCTGCTGTTGTCGCGCAAGGCCGGGCGGATTCCACGGCGCGGGTCTTTGACCGGATGGCTGTTCAACGTATCACGTCTGTGCTGCGCGAATGCCAGAAAAATGGACGCGCGGCGGAAAAAATACGAAAGGGCGGCGGGCCTCATGCGCCAAGAACTCGACCAATTGGGCGAAAACGCCGGACCCGAACTCGATGCGGGGCTGGCCAAGCTGGGCGAGCACGAACGCCAGGCGATTCTGGTGCGCTTTTTTGAAAAGAGAACCCTCGCGGAGACGGCTGCGGCCTTGGGAATCACCGCGGAAGCAACCGAGAAACGGCTGGAACGCGGGATTGCAAAATTGCGGCAGTTTTTCATCCGGAAGGGGTTTGCCGTGCCTGCGGGAGGCGTGGCGGCGGTCTTGGGAGCGCCGCGGATGTGGGCGGCGCCGACCGATTTGGCGGCACGGATCGCTTCCGGCGCCAGCGACACCGCGACCCGGATTGCACAAGGAGCATCTGCCATGATGAGTCCATTGAAGACATGGGCGGGCGTTTTTGTGGCGGCGGCGGCGGTGTTGTTGGCCGTGTTCGTGTTTCTGCCATCCGGGCATGCCACCGCTCCCGCCATCGCTCCATCTACAAACGCGAAGGAAACCCAGAAATGGGAGACCTACACCGATGCCACACGCCATTTTCATCTGGATTACCCGCCTTCCTGGAAGGTCAATTCCACGATGACCGTCCGCGCTCACTACACCATGGTGCTTGCGGCCTTAAACAGCGCCGGGAAGGAGAATTTCACCGTTCAAGAAATTCAAACCGACGCCAACACGTATCAGTTGAACGGCGACATCATTGCCCAACTCGTGCCGGTGGGGACCGCGTATATCGACATCAGTTGGCAAGAAGGTCCGGGCGGGGTGCCGCAGTTTGGACCGGGGATTCATGAGCTGGAGGCGGCGGATTTGTCGGGGCTCTTGCAGGCGGGCAACGAGGCGCAGACGGGCGCGTTGATTGCTCGCGAGATCTCATTTTCGAAGTGGGGAAAGTCGTGGGTGGTCACGGTGTATATGCAGGCACCGGTGGCCGCGGCATTGCGCGCTGAGGTGGATAAGGTTTTGGCGAGTTTTCGGTTTGATGGGGTGCCAGCGGGGGACGCGGTGTGGGCCCTGGGGTTGGCGTGGAAGCGCCTGCCGGCGGAGGCCGATCCGGAGAAGTACACGAGGCAGGGCGGATCGTCGGAGTATTATTGCGGTGCGCAGGTGAACGGCGACGAGGTGGTTGTGACCTTCACGAAACATGTGGGAAACACGCCGGTGAAGAACTGGACCTATCGCGTGACGGCCAAGGGCGAGGTGATCGCGGAGGGAGAAAAAACAGGGGGATGATCCGGCTCTTCGACCTTTCCTCACTGGGGTTGGTCTTGGGCGTCATTCTTGGCTTCTTCCTTGGGTTGTTCCTGGGGCAGGAACTCGGCATTCACGGCCTTATCGCCAAGCTGATCGAGAATCGCCAGGAGCGGTTCGCGCTGGAGCTTGTAGTCGTCGAAGTCGGCTTTTTGGGTGGCGCCCTGGGCATCGGTGTAGGTGATGTCCACGATGCCGTGGTTTTTCCAGCGGGTGTTGTCGACGCGGGTGATTTTTTCCCAGGGGATGACGACGCCGGGGGCGGGGGAGACGGCGGCGTCCTGGGCGATGGCGCGGCGGCGCTGGCAGTGGATGAACCAGGCGAGCGCGGCGGCCACGCAGCCCAGGAGGCCCCAGGCCAGGAGGCGCTGGAGGGTGACATCGAAGGGGCCTTTCCAGCCCTCGGCGGAGAAATGGGCGGCTTCGCTTTTGATGGCGGCGTCCATTTTCTCATGCAGATCGGCGGGCACTTTGTTCCAGCCGCCGGCCTGGAGCCAATCCTGGGCCAGCACCTTGGAGGCCAGACTGACGGCGGAATTGTCCTGCAATTCGCGCACCTTCTGGTCGTTGTTGGCCGGATAGGTGAAGTAGCCGTCCTTGACGAAAAGCCCGAAGAACACCAGGCACATCAGGACGATGATGAGGTTTTTGAGGCGGACGGTTTTGGAGGCGTGTGCCACGAGAGTCATGCGGGTGGTCCGGTGGTTAGTGGTTAGTGGTCAGTCATTTGTATATCGGCAGGTTAACGTTGCGACTGATAACTGACAATAGGGTGGGAGTAGTTGCGTATGGGCGGCGAAAGGACCAAGGGGGCCGATATTTTTTGTCAGAATTGCCTTGACACTTGACATGACTTCAAAGGTGGTCGATATTGCAAGTGTAATATTCCCTGACGTTCCGCATGCAGGGGATGTCAGGATACGATGAAATGGGGCTGATGATCGAACTGATCGTCAGCCCCTTTTGTTTGCGTGTGAGCGTATTGTCACAAGGATGAATCGTGAGCCGGATTGTGATCTTCATGGCGTCAGACAAACGTAATTTCACCACGACTCACGCCTACTGTTGTGTCCCCGTGATGTCGCGCAGGTCTTCGTTGGCGGGGTCCTTCTCCAGGGCTTGGCGGTAGTAGTCCGTGGCGGCCGGGTCGCCGGCGAGTTCGAGGCGGAAGCCCTGGACGAGGGCGCGTTTGCCGGCGACGTAGCGCGCCAGGGCGGGCTCGTCGATGCCGCTGATGTGCAGTGCGGCGGCGAGCGGTTCGGCCTGGGCGGTCAGGGCGGCCATGTTGATTTTCCCCTGGCGCGCGGCGGGTTCGGCCAGACGGGGGGCCGCAAATTCGATGACGGGGCGGTCGTCGGTGTCCATTTTCGCCCCGGCGCAGAACTGCGCCACGGCGTTTTCTCCCATGACAAAGTGGCTCAGGAGCAGGGCGGGGTTGGCGAGATTGACCTCGTGGAGCTCGCGCTGGAGCGCGGGATCCGCGGCGGCGTAGCGGGCGGCGAGGGCGGGGGCGTCCACGGTCAGCGGTTCGGCAGTGCCGATCAGGCCCACCGCCTGCGTGGAATCGCCGAGCATGCCGTACCAGAGGGTGGTATGCGGGAAGACGGCCTGGAACGTCCGCATGATGGTTTGGAGTTCGCCCGTGGAAAGCTGATGCACGGTGAGCCACTGGCAGACCAGGCCGCCGGGGGCCAGATGCGCGCGGCAGAGGGCGTAATACTCGCGGCTGAAGACGCTGCTGGAGCCGGAACTCATGGGGTGGAGAATGTCCAGCACGATCACGTCATAGCGCTGGTCGGTCGTGGCCAGGTAATTGCGGCCGTCCTGGACGACCACGCGTACCTTGGGATTTTCCAACACGCGGTTGTTTTCCGCGGCGAACTCGCCGGCCGCCTGTACCACGCCGGGGAGGAGTTCGACCACGGTGGCCTGCTGGGGGTCCAGCGCCATGAGGCCCCGGAGGGTGATGCCCGCGCCCAGGCCCACGGCCAGCGCCTGGCGGGGGCGCGGGTGGAGGAGCATGGGGATGAGGCCCAGGCGGCGGTGATCCTGCAGGCCGCCGAGGTCGGAGGTGTTCTGGGAGTAGGCGCGGTTGGTGACCAGATGCTTCTGCATGGGCTTGGCGGGTTCATGCGATTCGACGACGCAGGTGATGCCCGCCGCGTCTTCCTGATAGAAGCGCAGGGTGAGCAGGGCGTCGAGCTGAGCCTGGTCGAGGTATGGCGGGGACATGCGGTAATCGTCCCAGGCGACGATGCCCGTGGACATGCGGAGTTTGTCCCACGCGGGCGCGCTGACGACCAGAAACAGGGCCGCGGCCGCGGTGAGCGCCAGCAGAAAGCCCCGGTTCTTGCGCCACAGCGCCAGGAGCAGGGCCGCGCCGGCGGCGACGTTCAGCACGGCCAAGAGCATCACGGAATGCTGCATCCCCAGCAGCGGCACGATGGCAAATCCCGCCAGCAGGGCGCCGGCGGTTGCGCCCAGGCCGTTGACGGCCGTGAGCGCGCCCACGCCGCGTGCCGGGGCGCCGGGGCGCGCCGGGGTGCCGGGGCGCGCCGGCGTCATCCACACGCGCGCCGCCAGCGGGAAGGCGGCGCCAAACAGGCAGGTCGCCGGGAGCATGAGCAACACCGCGTATTGCAGCCGGATTTCCAGCGCCGCCGGCCAGAAGCCCGCCCCGTAACGTTCGACGACGCCCTTGTTGGTATCCAGGCCATTGAGCAGGGCGGGCAGTTGGGCCACCAGGTGCAGGCCCAGCAGCACGGCGGCACCCAGGGCCATCTGCACCCACCCCAGCGCGTGTGCCGCGACCACCCGCCGGCGCAGAAGCGGCTGGGAGCCCAGGCTTCCGAGGACGATGCCCGTGAGGAAGACGGCCAGGACGATGGTGAAGTCGTAGACGGTATCGCGGTAAAACAGCGTCAGGATGCGTGTCCATAACACCTGGTAGGCCAGGGCGGTGAGGCCGGAGATGCCGCAGATTCCCAGCGCCAGCCACCGCAGGCGCGGGGCCAGGGCCTCGTCGTCCACCTGCGCTTCCGCGGCTAGCGGCATAACATCCGGATTGCCGGTGCCGGCGCGCCGCAGGTTCCGCCAGACGTATCCGCCGGCGAGGAGCGTGATGCCGGCGGCCAGCCAGAGGCTGGCGGACATACCGAGGTATTGGATGAGGACGAAGCCGGCCAGGAGCGCTCCGAGGACGCCGCCGAGAGTGTTGAAGCCGTAGACCCAGGCGACGGTGTGGTGGCGGTCGCCGGATTTGGTGGCGGCCCAGCGTATGAGCGCGGGGAAAGTGCCGCCGATGCAATAGGTGGGGAGCAGGAGGGCGGCGAAGGCCAAGGCCAAGCGGACGGCCTGGCCGCCGCCGCCGCCGCCCCCCCCAGTGCCTTCGCCGGGCAGGCACCGGAGCGCCGCCGGCAGCACATGCTGAAGGATGCCGTAGACCCACGGCGAGGCTGCCATGTAGCCGCCGAGAACACATTGGAGGGTGACAAAAACCCGCCCCGCCGGAGCGCCGCGGTCGAGCCGCCGCCCGACGTGCCAGTTGCCCAGGGCCAGCCCGAGCATGAAGCACGCCAGCACGGTAGCCACGGCATAAGCGGAAACGCCAAAGACCAGGGAAAGATACCGCGACCAGACGATTTCATAAATCAGCGCGGTCAAGCCGCACGCCAGCGCCAGCAGCCACGCACCGGAGACGGCGCGCCGAGGGCGCGGCAGTGCGGGGGCGGCGGATGGGGTACTGCGGCGTGGGGTCATTTTGGCGTTCTAGCGCGTGGCCGCCAGGGGAAGCATCTGCGGCATCTGCTTGGTCAGGCCGTCGGTGATGGGCACGGGCAGCGACGGGACGTCGATGGTCGCCGGGGCGAGGTCGCTGCGCGTCGCATTGAGCGTGATCTTGCCGGGCGTGAGCGTGGAGCGGATGAATACGCGGTTGATGCCGCACTCGGTGTTCAGGTACATGTTGTTGGTTGATTTGAGGATGCCCACGTTGACCCCGCCGCGCCAGATGCCCGGCCCGGTCATGGTGAAATCGACGCGGCCTTCCTCCAGCGGGCAGCGGTTGCCCTGGGCATCGACGACTTCCACGTCGAAGAAGACCACATCGCTGCCGTCGGCGAGCAGCCCCTTGGGGCCGGTGTGGGCCGTGAGCTTGAGGCTCTTGGCCGGGCCAACGGTCTTGATTTCATGGGTGGCCAGCGCCTGCGCGCCCTTGAAGGCGACCGCCTTGATCGCGCCGGCCTCCCAGGCGATGTTGGGGAACGGGAAAATGAACCCGCTGGTGGGCGTGGTGGCCTTGCCCTTGGAAACACCATTGACGAACAACTCGACGCCCTCGGCGTTGCTGGCCGCCACGTACATGGTCTTCTTGGTGTCGGCCGGGTAATTCCAGTGGCCGATGATGTGGACGTCGGGCTGTTCGTTCTGCATCACGCGATGCAGGTAATACGCCTGCTTGGGGATGCGCACCGCATCGACCTTGCCGCTGACGCGGCAGACCGCGCTGCTGCCCATGCGGCCATGCTGGTTGCTGTCGGCCCAGATGATCGAGGCGTAGGCCGACCAGCGGGCATGGGCCGGATCCGTGTTGGAGATGCGGTTGGACCAGTAATCGTTGTACCGCCGGGCCGCCGCCAGGCAGAAGTCCTCGGACGACGGATGGAAGTAGCCGGCCATGTCATTGGGCCCCTGTTTGAGCACGAAATTGGGCGGGCTGAAGGCATCCCAGAAGCGCCGGGCGGCCTCATCGCGGAAGTCTTCGGTCTCGATGAAGGGCACCAAGTCGCGCCGCTCGAAGCTGAAGGCCCGGAACATCGCCGTGGGTGTGGACAAGGCGTCAGTCTGGCGGTCCTGGCCGACCATTACGCCAAAATACTCCGCCACGCCGGTGGCCGCCGGATCGCTGAGCGTCCGGCAGCCCGCGACGCGGCCGCCGTTGGGGTCCAGTTCCTTGCGGATGTTGACCATCTGCTGCATGCGGGCCGCCGGGATGCCGGCGTTCCCGGCTTCCCAGAACAGGATGCTGGGGCTGTTGCGGTAATAGATCATGGAGTTGCGCATGACGGCGACGCGCTGAATCCACTCGCCCTCGGGGGGGTTGCCTTCGTTGTCGCCGGCCGGGCAGACCTGCACGATGCCGACGCGGTCGCAGTTGCGCGAATCGCGGGGCTTGGGGGAAATGTGCATCCAGCGGATGTAATTGCCGTTGCCGCTGTGGAGCAGGTCCATGTCGAAGGTGCTCATCCAGTCCGGATAGGCCCCGCCCACGGCCGCCCATTCATTGGTCGAACGGGGGGCATAGCCCTTGAGGTAGACAAACTTGTCGTTGATGTAGACGCCGCCTTTGCCGGCGCCGCCCTTGAACTCGGCCTTGCGGAAGCCGGTGGTGATTTTGTTCACATCGACGGCCTTGCCGCCGACGGTGAGAATCCCGTACACGTCATAGAGGTTCGGGCTGTCCGTGCTCCACCAGTTGATGTTCTGGATGGGGCCGGAGGTTTTGATGACCACCGTCTGGCCGGCCGGCAGATTCTGCACCGGGGCCTTGACCTGGCCATGGATGTTGCCCGCACCGTCCACCACGACCGCGGAATACTCCACCGCCTGCGCCTGGCCCGATTCATTCCGGACCTGGGCCTCGATATTGACCGTGGCCGTCTTGCCGGCGATGTTGAAATTGGACGGATAAACGTAGGTGCCGGTGGTGTTCAAGCCATACAGCAGCGGCAGGGTCTGGTAGACCTTGGGGACGACATGCAGCCACACGTTCTGGTTGATCCCGCCGTAGTTGGGGTTGAAGCCGCGGGATTCCCATTGATAACCCTGTTTGCTGGCCTCTTCCTGGTAATTCTGGGCATTGGTGAGCCAGACGGCCAGGACGTTTTCCTGGTCGCCGAAGGTGACGGCATCGGTGATATCCACACCCATGGCATTCACGCCGTTCTCGTACAGGCCGACGCGCTTGCCGTTGACCCAGAACCGGGCAGCCTGGCGCATGCCCTCGAATTCGAGGATGACCTTGTTGCCGGCGGCGGCGGCGGGCAGCTTGAAGTGCTTGCGGTACTGCGCCGGGCCGGTGTAGATCGTGACTTCGCCGCTGGTTCGGATCCACTCGTCAAAGGAGTCCACATCATTGTAGGTGTGGGGGGTGCTGATGGCGTCCCACTTGGAATCATCAAAGGCGGGCGCTTCGCAGCCGGCGACTTCCTGCTTGATGAATTTCCAGCCGGGGTTGAAATTGTAGGTCGCCCGCGGCGTCTCCGGCGGGGTGAACGCCTGGGCCTGCGCCCGCCGGGAACCAACCCACAACGTGACGGCCAAAGCCGCCGCCAAGGTCCATCGCAAAGCCGTGTGCCGATAGCTCATTTTTTCCCTTTCATGTACAGGCCGGTATTTGTAACTGGAATAACGATCCAAGGCAACACGGATTGCATTGGGGTGAGGATTTGAATTTATCGAATAATATATGAGGGCGTGCCGGGGATTGTAGCGCCCCGGAAAAACGGGGTGAGGATTGAATTTATCAAATAATAAAAGAGGGTTTCCTCCGTTATTCTTGAGTTTTTGGTTCCGAGCGGTTATTACTACCGCCGCATGTCGTTTCGTTGGGGTTTTTTTCATGGCGTTGCCATTCCCGCATCTGTTGCGCTTCCGCGTTCGGTACAGTGAAACCGATCAGCTCGGGACGTTCTACAACTCCCGCGCCCTCGAATGGTTCGAGTGCGGCCGCACCGAGTTGCTCCGCGTCCTGGGAATCGCCTACGCCCAGCTCGAAAAACGCGGCGTCTGCCTGCCCCTGGTCGAGGCCCACGTCAACTACCTGGGCCGCGCGCGCTACGACGACCTGCTGGAAATGAAAAGCGTCCTCTCGCAGGCCGGCAAGGCCAGCCTCCGCTTCGATGTCTCGGTCGTCCACGCCCACGACACGATCCCCGTGGCCTGCGGGTACACCATTCACGCCATCACCAATGCCGCCGGCAAGCCCATCCGCTGCCCCACCTGGCTCCGGCAGGCGCTCGAAGCGGCGCCCAACCCCAATGCCGGAGGCCGCGCCCCATGAACACGGTCACCAATGTCGTCGTCGCCGGCCTGGGCGGCCAGGGGGTCATCAAGGCCTCGGACATCCTCGCCGAGGTCGCCTTCCAGGCCGGACTGGATGTCAAAAAAGCCGAAATCCACGGCATGAGCCAGCGCGGCGGCTCGGTCACCACCGATGTGCGCTTCGGCCCGCGGGTCCTCAGCCCGATGGTGCCCGCCTGGGAGGCGGATTTCCTGGTGGTGCTCGCCCCCGACCAGGTGGACAACAACCGCTGGGTGCTCCGGCCGGGCGGGGTGATGGTCGCGCCGGGGGATATCAACGAGGCGGAACTGGCCAACCGCAAGAGCGCCAACGTGGCGCTCCTGGGCGTGCTCAGCCGGCATCTGCCCTTTGCCGAAGCATTGTGGCAGGCGGCCCTGCGGGCCCTTTTGCCCGAGCCGCTGCATGCCGCCAACATGCAGGCCTTTGAGGTCGGCCGCCGGGCGGCCGGCGCGGGGATTGCCGCAGCCTAATAATGGGAGTGTTTATGGATAAGTCAGCGCCTCATGCCCCCGCGAGTTTCAACATGGCCAGCGCGCCGGATTACCTGCCCGTGCCCCAGTTGCGCGCCCTGCAGCTGGAACGGCTCCAGGGCATGGTGCGCCGGGCTTACGAACGCGTCGCGCATTTCCAAAACCGCCTCAACACGCGCAACCTCACGCCCCAGAACATCACGCGCCTCGCCGATGTCGCCAAGCTCCCCTTCACGGTCAAGGCCGACCTCCGCGACACCTACCCCTTCGGCCTGTTCGCCTCGCCCATGGAGGAAATCGTCCGCCTCCACGCCTCCTCGGGCACCACCGGCAAGCCCATCGTCGTGGCCTACACCCAGGCCGACCTGGACGTCTGGACCCAGGTCATGCTCCGCACCTTCGCCGCCTGCGGCCTCCACCGCGGCGATGTACTGCAGAACGCCTACGGCTACGGCCTGTTCACCGGCGGCCTGGGCGCCCACTACGGGGCCGAAGCCCTGGGTGCCACCGTCATCCCGATCTCCGGCGGCAACACCGACCGGCAGATCATGGTCATGAACGACTTTGGCGTCACGGCCATCTGCTGCACGCCCTCCTATTTCCTGCACCTGATTGAGCGCGCCGGCGAACTGGGCGTCAAGCTCGACAAGGTCCGCGTGGGGGTTTTCGGGGCCGAGCCCTGGTCCGAGGCCATGCGCGAGCGCATCGAGAAGGATTCGTCCATCGAGGCCTTCGACATCTACGGCCTGTCCGAAATCGTCGGCCCCGGCGTCGCCATTGAATGCGAACACCACAACGGCCTGCACGTCTTTGAGGACCACTTCCTCCCCGAGATCATCGACCCCGACACCGGCGCTGTGCTGCCGGACGGCGTCGAGGGCGAACTGGTGCTCACCACCCTCTCCAAGCAGGCCATGCCCATGATCCGCTACCGCACGCGCGACATCAGCGTGCTCTATTCCGATCCCTGCCCCTGCGGCCGCACGCTGCGGCGCATCCGCCGCATCTGGCGCCGCTCCGACGACATGTTCATCATCCGCGGCGTCAACGTCTTCCCCTCCCAGGTCGAGACGGCCTTCCTGGCCGTGGAAGGCACGCTTCCGCACTATCAGATCATCCTGACGCGGGAAAAGGGCCTCGATGAAATGGAAGTGCAGGTGGAGGTGAGCGCCGAGGTGTTCTCGGATAAGATTCGCGCCCTGGAGGAACTGCGGAAGAACCTCGCGGTCGCCGTGGAGCGCGTTTTGGGCATCCGGGCCAAAATCACCCTGGTGGGTCCGCGCACCCTCCAGCGCTCCGAAGGCAAGGCCAAACGCGTGCTGGATAAACGGGTGCTGTAATGAGCGGCGCCGTACAGGACGGAAATGAGCCGCGTATGAACACAACGCAAGGCATAATAAGGACCAAATCATGAAGCTCCAGCAACTCTCCCTCTTCCTGGAAAACAAGCCCGGCCAGATCAAGATTCCCTGCCGCGTCCTGGCCCAGGCCGGAATCAACATCCTCACGCTCTCCCTGGCCGACACGCAGCAGTTCGGCATCCTGCGCCTGATCGTCAAGGACTGGGCGGGCGCCAAAAAGGCCCTCGAAGCGGCCGGCTGCATCGTCAACCTCACGGAGGTTCTGGCCCTGGACGTCCCCGACCAGCCCGGCGGCCTGGCCGAACTACTCGACTTGGTTGACAAGGCCAAGCTCGACATCGAATATATGTACGCCTTCACTTCCGGCACCCGCGGCCGCAAGGCCGCCCTCATCTTCCGCTTCGCCGACCCCGACGCCGCCATCAAGGTTCTCGGCAAGCACGACATCACGATCATCAGCGCGGAGGATCTGTTCGCGCGTTTGGATGAGAAATAAACCCCGCCCCGCCGGCGTGCCGGCGCGGCGCATATCTGATATTGGCCCAGGCCCGGCGCCTGTACGCCCGATGCGTTTGTTGTTCCTCGTGGCCGGCCCCGCCGGCAGAAAGGTTCCCCATGCCTAAGATCGCTTCCCGTGTAGCCGTCTGCCTGTGTGCCCTGGCCGCCTGCGGCGCGGTCGGCAGCGCCCGGGCCGAGTTCCAGGCCCCGGCCCTGACGCTGGATCCCAGCGTCCTGACCATTGCCGACGCCCCCGCCGCCCAGCCCAAGGACTGGACCGACTCGATCAAGAACCCCGCCCCCTGGATCACCCTGGGCGCCGATCAACGCCTCCGCATCGAATATTTCAACAACGCCATCACGCTCAACGAGCAGGCCGCCGGCCACGAGTGGGATTTCTTCCGCTATCGCACCCGCGTCTGGGCCAGCTTCACCCCCATGGAGAATGTGACCATCAACGCCCGCCTGATGTGGGAAGGCCGCCACTGGCAGAATCCCCAGCTTCATGACGGGCGCACCGACAGCAAGACCTACAAGCCCGAGTGGGACAACGGCATGCTCCAATTCGACGCCATGAACCTCAAGGTGACGCTCGCCCCCATCGCCACCACCATCACCGCCGGCCGCCAGGACATCATCCTCGGCGACGGCTGGCTCGTCCTCGAGGGCACCCCCCTCGATGGCTCCACCACGATCTTTTTTGATGCCGTGCGTTCCTCCACGCAGTTCAAGGACATGCAGACGACGGTGGACCTGATCTACATCAACCAGTATTCGTCCCCGGACCATTGGCTCCCAGCGATTGGCGACGCCGACTATGCCGACATCGAAAACAACGAGCGCGGCGCGATTGTCTGGATCACCAACAAGTCCATCAAGAACCTCGAGATCGACCCCTACTTCATCTACAAGCATGACCGCGCCGTCTTCAACGCCTCCAACCCCAACCCCAACAAGCGCGCCGGCGCCGACAATGCCGACATCTACACCTTCGGCACGCGTGTCGTCGAGAACTTCAACGACAACCTGATGGGCCGCGTCGAAGTCGCCGGGCAGTTCGGCGAAAAGAACGGCAAGTCCCTCTGCGCCTGGGGCCTCAACAGCCGCCTGGACTACAGCTTCAACGACGCGCTGAAAAATGAGTTGCGCTTCAACTTTGAATACCTCTCCGGCAACCAGGACCAGGACAAGAACTTCGATCCCCTCTGGGGCCGCTGGCCGCAGTTCTCCGAACTCTACGTCTACACCGACGCCAAGGAAACCCGCATCGCCAACACCACCAATCTCCTCCGCTTCGGCCCCGGCTATATCTTCAAGCCCACCGAGGCCTGCGAGATCGAACTCGACTACAACGCCCTCTTCGCCAACCACAACGAGACGAACTCCGCGCCCGGTTTCATCGGCAATGGCAACTTCCGCGGCCACCTCTTCAGCGCCATCGCGCGCTTCAAGTTTGACAAACACCTCTCCGCCCACGTCTGGACCGAATACCTCGTCCCGGGCAACTTCTACCCCGACGCCAACCGCGACAACGCGGTCTATCTTCGCGGCGAGATCATGCTGACGTTCTGATCCCCACGGCCGGGGGGGGGGGG
>CAIPTQ010000180.1 GCA_903868035.1 uncultured Phycisphaerales bacterium | reverse complement strand
TTCCAAGTGCCGTCTGCCAAGGGCTCAACGGCACACGGAGTGTGCCTGCTACTTTTGACGGTTATTGATGCGCCTAAGGCGTTGCGGGGGCGGGGGGGGCGGGGGGGGCGTTTCCCATGGAGGCCGGAAGATGAGCGACTCGGCGCGCGATTCGGCGGGCGATTCCGCGGTTCCTGCTGCCCCGGCGGAGCCTGCCGCGCGGGCGTATCGGTCCGTGTGGGCGTGGGTTTTGTTTTTGGTGCCGGCGGTGTTGGGGCTGGGGGCGGATTTATGGCTCAAGAACTGGTCGTTTCCGCTGGGCGTGCCGGCGGACGCGACGGCGATGCATCTGGCGGGGCGGAATCCGGCGACCACCGCCCCGATGCCGGTGATTCCGCATGTGCTGGCGTTCACGACGACGGCCAATCAGGGGGCGGTGTTCGGGATCGGGCAGGGGAAGGTGATGTGGTTTCTGGGTTTCAGCGTGCTGGCGGCGGGGATTATCGTGTGGGTGTTCGCGACCAGCGGGGCCCGGCAGCGCGTGGTTCACTTCGCGCTGGGGCTCATCATGGCCGGGGCGCTGGGGAACATGTACGACCGGGCGGTCTTCCACGGCGTGCGGGACATGCTCAAGCTGCAATGCTTTGTCTGGGGGGGCAAGGATTGGTATCCGTACATATTCAATGTGGCGGATGTGCTGTTGTGCCTCGGGGTGCCGCTGCTGATTGCGCGGTGGATGCTGGTGAAGGACGAGGGGGCGACTGGCACGCGGAGGCCGGATGGCGTAAAACACCCTTAAATCCGGGGGTAGCTCAGCGGTTAGAGCCGGGGACTCATAATCCCTTGGTCGGGGGTTCGAATCCCTCCCCCCGGATTGGATGGCGGCACAGAGGTGGCGGAGACACAGGCGCGTTCGCTACGGGGTTTGCCGCACGCGGCGCAGGATGTTGCAGAAGAGCGCCCCCTGTTCGATGGCGTCGTCAAGGGCGACGTGCGTGTGGGGCAGGTCGTCGAACCACGCCCGGGGCATGTGCTTTTTGGTGCTGTCGCGATAGGTGGTTTTCAGGACGGTCATGGCCATCGTTTTGATGTCCAGCGCCGAGTGTGAGAAGGGGCTTTCCCCGGCGAACTTGATGAGATACCAGTAGACAAACATGGCGTCGAAGAGGGCCGGGTAGCCGACGAAGACGGGGCGGGCCTTGTGGGCGGCACTGAGCCCCTTCATCCAGGCGGCGTACTCGGGCATGACGGCGGCAGGCTCGCGGCGGTCCTTTTGGACGGCATCCCAGGCCGGGCCTTGCTTGCGCCACCAAGCCAGCGTCTTGGGATCGGCTGCTGCGCCGGGGAGCGGTTCAAGGTTGGCGGCATAGGTGCCCAGAAGCTCTTTGTCGGCGGTGTAGCAGGCGGAGGCGAAGGAGAGCATGGAATTCGGGCCGGGAATGGGGCCGTCGGTTTCGACATCGGTGGAGAAGTAGAGTTCGGTGGGCATTAGTTCTTTTGTTCGGAGTTGAGGTTCTATGTCGCGGGCAATCATAAACGATTACAGAATAACGATTTGGCTACTTCAAAGTCTAACTTTGAATTGGACGGAATTTTCGCGATCAACCAACTTTCTTGTTTGCGACTATAATTCCTTCACCACCAAACTCGCCAGCCCGCTCCGCTCCGGCCGCGACAGCGTCACATGCCCCACTAAATCAAACGCCTTCAGCTTTTCAATCGTGAACGACAGCCCGTTGGAGTTGGCATCCAAATACGGATTGTCGATCTGCTCGGCATCCCCCGTCAGCACCAGCTTGGTCCCCTCGCCCACGCGCGACGCGATGGTCTTGATCTCGTGCGGCGTGAGGTTCTGGGCCTCATCAACGATCATAAACTGGTGCGGAATAGAACGCCCGCGGATGTACGTCAGCGCCTCCAACACAATCTTGCCCGAGTCGAGATAGCCCTTGAGCTTGGCCTCAACGTTGGCGGTTTCGCCGGAGTGGACGCGCCGGTCGGTCAGGAGGAATTCAAGGTTGTCGAAAATGGGCTTCATCCAGGCGGAGAGTTTTTCGTCCTTCGAGCCGGGGAGGAACCCGATGTCCTTGCCCATGGGCATGATGGGCCGGGCGACGAGCAGGCGTTCGTACCGCGGTGCCGCGTCCTGGAAGCACTTGTACATGCCCGCGGCCAGGGCCAGCAGGGTTTTCCCCGTGCCGGCGGTGCCCAGGAGCGTGACCATCATCACGTCATCATCCAGGAGGAGGTCCAGGGCCATGATTTGCTGCAAGTTGCGCGGCGCGATCCCGAAGACCGCCTTTTTGGCCCGCGACAGCGGCAGCACGGCATTCATCGCCGGAACATAGCGGGCCACGCCCGTCTGCGATTCCTCGGCACCGACCTTGAACAGCACGTACTCGTTGGGGAATAGCTTGGGCTGCAACCCCGCCAGCACGGGGTCGGTGATGGGGATGCGTTTTTCGGTGTACAGCCGGTCGATCACGGCGGAAGGGACGGTCAGTTCGCGATAGCCCGAGTACAGCGTTTCGTAATCGACCTTCTGGTTCTCGAAATCCTCGGTGGTGATGCCCAATGCGTCGGATTTGATGCGGGCGTTGATGTCCTTCGAGATGAAGATCGTGGTCTTGCCCGCTTTCTTCAGGCGGTACGCCGCGGCGATGATGCGGTTGTCCGGCTTGTCGAAGCTCAGGCCCGGAATGGCGTCGGCACAGGCGTCCATCGCGATGCGGATCACCCCGCCGTGGCCGTTCCACTTCACGCCGTCGGACAGATGCCCCTTCTCGCGCAACGTGTCGATGTGGCGGATGGTGGTGCGCGCCGCCCGGCCGACGTCGGTCGAGTCCTTCTTGAATTTGTCGAGCTCCTCCAGGACGTCAAACGGTATGACGACCTGGTTGTCGGCAAACGCAAACAGCGCGCCGGGGTTGTGCAACAGCACGTTGGTGTCGAGGACGAAATATTTGATGGACGACGCAGCGGGCGAGTCTTTGGCCATCCGTGGGCCCCTGTAAAAAGTTCCAGCCAGGCGGGGCGGATGGAGCGCTGCCGACACACAGTCTGCTGTTCGTAGTACAGGCTTTAGCCTGTTCCGAACCCGCGTTGCGCGCCTGGGCCTCCAGTGCCCCTGATCCTGTCCGTGGCCTTGCGTCCCGCAACCTCGATGGGTCGGCGGCGCGCGGCGAAGCGCGCCGACTGGGGGCGGTGCTCAAGGACGCGGGACGCCAGGCCGGTTCTCCACCTCGGCAACACCGCCACCTGCGTTAAGAGTAGTGACACGCGGCGGCGGAAGCAAGGGGAAAACGATTGCCGGCAGGTAATGCGGTAATCATTCGCCACCCCGGTTCGTGCGCGATACAATCCGCAACCATAAGGTTTTATCAAACAAGAAAGAGATTTTATCATGCGTAGGCCCACTCTTTTCGTCGCCGCCGGGCTGGTTGCAGCCGCGGGTTTCAGTCTGGCCGCCGCGCCGGCCACCAGACCCGCATCCACCAGCGCGCCAGCCACCACGTCCGCCGCCACGACATCGGCGTCCACCGCCAGCGACCCTAAAGACGCAGTGCTCATGTTCCTACGCGCCATGGTCGAGGGGGATGAAAAGATGGTCTTCGCGAGTCTGTTCCTGGCCGACGATGATGCGAAGAAGGAGGCCCAGGCGGTGCTGGGTGAGGCGCTGGCGGAACAAAAATGGTCTGATGCCTGCACGGCGGCCTTTAGCAAACCTGGCGACCCTGACCCGGGCGCAGCGGCCAAAAAGATGATCCTGGATGATGTCACCAAGTCGTTGGTCAGTGCGACCGTCACCGTCGCCGGCGATGCCGCGCAAGTGGGCTTGAATCCCGGCACTGCCATCAGCGTCGCGCGGGACCAGGGCGTCTGGAAGATCGACTTTTTCAAGACGCAACGTGTGCTGGAAGGGCCGTACAACAAGGAGGTTGTCGCCGCGACCGCCGCGAAGTTGCAAATCAGGACCGACATGATCGCCGAGGTGAAGGCGGGCAAGTACGCCACCGTGGAGGCCGCCTCCTCCGAGTTGACCCAACGGCTGGCCAAGGTGCCCGCGCCCAAGATGCCCGATGCCAACCCGCGGGCTGTGCAAGCCAATCGCCTCGCCACCATTGCCGAGATTTCCAATCTCAAGTTGGCCATCGAGGTGTTCGAACTTGACACCGGCCGCTACCCCTCGACTGACGAGGGTCTGGGCGCGTTGATCAAGCGCCCCGCGGGTATGGGGAATGAGTGGAGCGGCCCATATCTGGAAAAGATGCCCCAGGACCGTTGGGGCCACGACTACATATACCGCGTCCCAAGCGCGAATGACCCCGCCTCCTTCGATCTCTCCTCCGCCGGACCCGACGGCAAGCCGGGCACCGCCGACGACATCACCAAAACCACTAAAGAATAGCCATCTCACGTTGCTCTTATACTAATCGCCCCCCAAACCCTTCGGCCCAATCGAAGATTCCCGCGCTTTATTTCCAAACGGCTCAAATTCCGCCCATTTCCGGGTGAATTTTACCCGCGCTTGCCCGACCATATACATAGAGTACAACACCGCCCCGCAAGGGTTGCGCATTTTCGGAAATATGTCCATGGACTTGCAGCACGTCATCGCCTGGGGCATCTTCCTGGCCTTCGTCCTGGTCATGCTCGCCATCGACCTGCTGGTGTTGCACCGCAAACCCCACGAAATCCACCTCCGGGAAGCACTCTTGGGCGCGCTCATTCCCGTCGCCTGCGCCCTGCTCTTCATCGGGGTCATCTACTTCGCGTATCAATATCATTTCTTTAACCTGGGTAACCTCCCCGCCGGCATTAACCCCGCCGATCATCTCGCCCGCCTCTACCCCGCCAACGGCAGGGAAGCTGCGCTCCTCTTCCTCACCGGCTATATCGTCGAAGTCTCCCTCTCCGCCGACAACGTCTTCCTGTTCGTCGTCCTCATGGCCTTCTTCAAGGTGCCCCGCCAGTTCCAGCACCGCGTCCTCTTCTGGGGCGTGCTGGGTGCCCTGGTGATGCGCGGCATCATGATCCTCGCGGCCGCCAAACTCGCCCAGTTTGAATGGGTCATCTATATTTTCGGCGCGTTCCTGCTCTTCACCGGCCTTAAAATGCTCTTTGCCGGGGCGGAACCCAAAGACCCCTCCAACAACATCGCCGTCCGCCTCGTTCGTAAAATTCTCCCCTTTCATGACGGCTTTGACGGCCAGAATTTCTTTACCCGTGTCCACGGCAAACGCATCGCCACCACCCTCTTCCTGGTCCTCGTCTGCATCGAATTCACCGACCTCGTCTTCGCCCTCGACTCCATCCCCGCCATCTTCGGCATCACCCTCGACCCCTTCATCGTCTTCACCTCCAACATCTTCGCCATCCTGGGCCTGCGCTCCATGTACTTCCTCCTCGCGGGCATCATGGACAAGTTCCACCTGCTCAAATATGGCCTGGCGCTGGTGCTCGGTTTCGTGGGCGTCAAAATGGTCCTCCCCGGCATCGCCGAACTCACCACCCATTACACCGGCGCCCCCCATACCTGGGAAATCGACAAGTATGTCTCCCTGGCCGTCATCGTGCTCTGCCTCGCCGGCTCGGTCCTCGCCAGCCTCCTTTGGCCCACCGGCCAACACCACCCCAACCCTCTCAACAGCAAAACGGAACCTGTAGCGTCAGCGAGGGCGTCAGCGAGGGCGGCAGCGGCTCCACTAACAACTAACAACTAACCACTGCCTACTGCAGTTGCCACTTCCGCCGCAACAGCCATTCCACCGCAATCAATCCAATAAACACCAGAAAAAACGGCCGCGGCTGCGACAGCGGCAGCGACGATAGCGTCGCGTCCGGCGGGGGCCCGGCGGTGGCCAGCAGCCGATCGGCCAGGGCGTCCAGACCCGCCAAATCCACGGCAGTGCCGCTGGTGCGGGCGGCGATGATCTCCAGCGTGCGGGGCTGGGCGGCCAACACATCGCGCTCGCCCGCGACGGGCATGACCAGGAACGTGGTGCTGTCCTTCCCCAGGTCCGCGTTGTCCTTGCTGGCCCCGAACGCGACTTTGTACGTCCCGGCCATGGCGGGTTTGTAGGCGCTGCCGGGCGAATCATAGATGCCCATGTCCCCGCCCGATTGCGTGCCCGTGGCCGTCAGATCGACGCGCTTGGTCTTCCCGTCGGGGCCGCTGATGTCCGCCCACACCTTGGCGTAATTGGTCGCCTGCCCGTCCTTGTCCGTAACGGCGGCCCGCAGCGGCACCGGCTCGCCGGACTCGAAACGCTCCTTGGCCAGCATTGCCGTGACCGAGGCGCCGGTTTTTTTCTCCAGGCTCTCCTGCGCCGCCAGCCAGCGGATCATCTGGCCCCAGAAACGGTTGTACGGCGAGTCCTTGCCCAGGGCGCGGAGCGTGAGGTTCCAGCGGTAGGTGGTATCGGCGGCAAAAGCGGCGCTGCGCCCTTTGCCGTACTGTTGCACCGCCAGCACCGTGGCGGGCTGACCGCCCACTTTTTCGGCGGGGTGAACCGCCAGCACCGTGGCGCCGGCCTTCGGCGTGCCCAGCGCGACGCAGCCGGACAGTTCCGGCACGGTGTCTCCTGTTTTCTTGCCCTCCGGTGTGAGAAAAAACGGGGCGATGTTGCGGAATATCGGATGGGCCGAGCCTATGGCCGTGAGCTGCGGGATGAATGGGGAGTTGAGCTGTGCCGGGATGATTTTTTCCAGCGACACCGGCAGTATTTGCGCCAGCGTGGTTTTGTCCCAGCCGCCGGGTGCGAATGAGTTCTGCCCGCCGATCATCAGCAGCCCCGCGCCGTCGCGCACGGCCTGGTCCAGGTCTTTCTGCTGCTGGGCATTCAGGTAGGAGGCGTCCAGGTCGCCCAGCAGGATCACCTTGAACCGCTTCCACTGGGCCGGCGTCGTCGGCAGGCCCTTGAGGTCATCCCCGGGCTTCAGCCCCGTCATCTCAAAACGCCCCGCGACCGTCTGCACCATCGACACCAGCACCAGGTTGGGGTCCGCCTCCAGCATCCGCCGTAGCGGGCCGACCTCCGGCCGCACGCGCCCTTCCACGTACAGCACCGTGAGCTTGGGATCGGTCACCAGCAGCGCAAAATCCTGCTGGTTGTTCACGTCCGAGCGCTCCGCCGGATCCACCGGCACCTGCACCCGCAGCACCACGCGGCCCACCTTGTCCGGCGTGAAGTGGAACTGCACCGTCTGCCCCGTCGGGCCGCTGCGCAGAACCAGCCGCTGCTCGTCCAGCGGCTTGGCGTTGGGCAGCGTGTCCTTGGCGTTCATCATCACGCGGATGGTGCGGTCGGCCATGGCGGTGGATTTAATCGTGGCCGTCAGCGTCACCTGGTTGTTGATGATCGCCGTCTGCGGACCATCCACCGAGACCACGGCAATGTCGGGCACGGCCGATGGCTCCATATCCGACGAGCCGACCCGCACCGTATTCACGCGCCCCACGCCCCCGCCCCCCCCTCCGCTCCCCGCCTGCGCGAGTTCGGCATCCATGTTCACCGGGCCGTTGTGGATGCCGTCGGAAAAGAGGATGGTCTGCGCGGCGCCATTGCCCGGCAGTGTGATGGCCGCGCCCAGGTCCGTCACTTCGCCCAGGGGGAGGATTTTGTCCAGGTCATCGGCTCCGGGCAGCGGCTCGGTGTGGATGCCGTCGTAGGCGTAGATTTGAAAGCGGAAGGATTTTTCGAGCCGCGGCACAAGCGTGTTTTGGATGGCCAGCGCCGACTGGCGGAAGCGGTTGGGTTGATTGGGCGCGTCGTTGTAGCCCATGGAGGCCGAGGCATCCACGACGATGGCCAGCACGGGCTTGGTGGCGGAAGGCCCTTGGACGATGGCCAGCACCGGCCGGAAGAGCAGCAGCACGAGTGCCGACATCCCCAGCACGCGCAGCGAAACCAATGTGATGCGGCGCGAACGCGTGAGCGATGTGTAGACGCCGCGGTAAAACAAAAATATCGCCGCGGCTAGGATGAGCAGCAGAAAGATGGGGATGGCTGGCGAAGTGGAATGTCGCGCCGCGGCGGCATTGAACCAGCCGTGGACCCACGCCAGGAGCAGTGTGCCGGCAATCGCGGCCATGCCGGTGATGGCGGCGGTCAGGGGAAGTGATGGGGGGATTGCGGGGAGCGCGGTGCGTGCCGCGGGCGTGCCCACGGGGGCGGGGGCGGGGCGGAGGGCGCGCCAGGTGAGCAGGGAGTAAACGAGGAGTGCTACGCCCACGAGCAGGCCGACGGCAATCCACCAGGGAGACTGGCCGAGGAGTTCGAGATGGGCTTCAAAAGGCATGTCATCATTTTACGGGGGCCGAGTGGCGGGACCAAACTACTGCTCTACGCCGATGGTTTCCACGGCGGAAATTCCAACCCCGGAACCGTCGCGACCGTCGCCGCCTGTGCCGCCTGCGGATACCACAGCCCCAGCGGCGTGGATTGCTGGCAGAACGGGCAGGCCGTCGTGAAAAACCCCTGTCCGCACCCCGGGCACACCCCGGCGGTCTGAAATGTGTCGAACGTCGCCCCGCACGGGCAGCGCCATATCGGTATCTCCGGCGGATGCTGCCGGCACATCGGGCAGACCGCATCCGCCCGGCGCGGGGCCTTCTCCATCTTGTACAGCTCGAATCCCGCACGCATGGACCGGTAGCTCTGCATCCCCATGAACGCCACCATGATGCCCAGCCACACCCCCCCAACCCATGCCGCCAGTGCCGCCAGCGCCACCGCCCCGATGATCCCCACGATCGTCGCGATCACCAGCGACAGCCCCCGCCCGCAGATGAACCACAGCAGGGCGCGCAGTATCTGCCCCCCATCCAGCGGATAGAACGGCAACATGTTGAAAATGAGCAGACCGGCATTCAGGTAGGCAATGTCGATCAGGAAATCCGGCCCCGTCGCGCCCGGCACGGCCGTCTGCCACAGGTAATACGCCGGCACAATCGTCAGCGGCAGCAAAATCACGTTCACCAACGGCCCAGCCGCGATCGACCAGAGCAACGCCCCCGCCCGCTGCGGCGGCTGCACAAACGCCACGCCCCCCAGGGGCCACAAGATGATCTGCTCGGCAATGCCCCCGACGGATTTACACGCCAGCGCATGGCCAAACTCGTGGATCAGCACGATCAAAAACAAACCCAGGTAAAACGCAATGTGATAGCCTATGGGGTGCGGATTGCCGCTGAACAGCCCCAGGTTGTCCCGCATCCGGTAAATCTGAATCACCGCCACGATCGCCCACGACCAGTGGAGGAAGACGTTGACCCCGAAGAGGCGGAAGATGAGCAGCGAGCCGTTCTTGATGTTCATGGCAGATTGTAGGCGCCTCATCCGAGCCGCGGCCGTAAGGAAGCGTCCACTGCGTCGGTGCTTGCTCTAAGCCCGTCACTTCTTGGCGGTCTTGGCCTTCAGCTTCGCGAGGCGCTTGTCCTCGATGACCTTGTACGCGGCGGCGGCGGCTTCATCGAGCTTGCCGGCCTTGAGGTCGCGACCCAGGGCGCGATGGGCCTGGCGGCGGGCATAGGAACTCTTGGACATGTGGCACTCCAGCGTGTAAATGGCAAAACCGAAATCGAGCCGGGAAATATACCCCAAAACGCCACGCAATGCGCGGCATATGCAGCCGTTACCCCACTTTTTCCACCCACGCCCCCGCCGAGGCCACCGTGCTGAACGTCGTCGCCTGCTTCCCCTTCGCCTTGGCCGGATACTCCTTGGCGATCGCCGCCGTCAGCGGCTCCACCGCCGCCGCCTTGCACAACGCCACAATGCAGCCCCCAAAGCCGCCCCCCGTCATCCGCGCCCCGTACACCCCCGGCACCGTCCGGGCGATCTCCACCAGAATGTCCAACTCGGTACACGAGACCGCATAGTCGTCCCGCAGCGACGCGTGCGAGGCGTACATCAACTGTCCGCATAGGTCGTACTGCTTCTTCTCCAGCGCCGCCGCGAAATCCGTCGTGCGCTTGATTTCCGTGATCACGTGCTTGCCCCGCCGGAACACCACCGGGTCCATGCCCAGACGCGCGTCTTCCAGCAGGTTCATCGTGGCGTCGCGCAGCGACTTGACCGCCGGGGCCTGTTTCTTGATGAACGCCACCGCCGCTTCGCACTGATGCCGCCGGGCCGCATATTCCCCCGCCACCAGCTCGTGCCGCACGTTCGTGTTGCTGATCACCACCCGCAGATCCGGGTCATCCAGCGGCACTTGCCGCGTGGTCCGGTCCCGGCAATCCAGCAGCAACGCGTGCCCCTTCTGCCCCATCGTCGAAATAAACTGGTCCATGATCCCGCACGGCATGCCCGGGTAATTGTGCTCCGCCCACTGGCACGCCAGCGCCAGTTCCACCAGCGGCAGCGTCTGCTGGTTGGCAAACAGCACCGCCAGCGCCGTGGCCACTTCTATCGCCGCCGACGACGAAAGCCCCCCGCCCAGCGGCACCGTGGAATCCACCACGGCATCAAACCCGCGAGTGATCTTCACCCGCTGCCGGACCGCCTCCGCCGAGCCGCGCGGGTACAGACCCCAACCCGGTCCTTCCTTGGGAACCGGCCGGTCAATCGGGAATTCCACGGTCTGCTGCGTGCCCAGCGAGTGCATGCGCACCACGCCGTCCGAACGCGGCGCCGCTAGTATGGACGTGACGCGGTCCAGGGCCATCGGGCAGACGAAGCCCTCGTTGTAATCCGTGTGTTCGCCAATCAGGTTGACCCGTCCCGGCGCGCGGGAGATGAATAGGTTGTCGGTCTTGACGCCGGGGAAGAGGGTGGTGAGTTGCTGACGCAGGGCGTTGATTTCCACAGTGGAACTCCGGTTAAGTGGACAAAACAGGAGGGGATAATAAGGCCGGAGACGCCGTTCCGCAATTCGGAAATCAGCCACAAATGAACACGAATGAACACAAAGTATTTTCATTTAATATGCATTTGTGTTTATTTGTGTTTATTTGTGGCTAATTGATCAGTGAGGCGTGATGCTGTTGCATCCACGCGATTATCTTCCGCAGCGCCTTGCCCCGGTGGCTGATTTGCCCCTTGGTCCTCATGTCCAGCTCGGCGGTGGTCTTATTGTACTGCGGAAAAAAAAACAGCGGATCGTAGCCAAACCCGTTGCTCCCCCGCGGCACGCGGAGCAGCACGCCCCCGACGTGGTCCGTGGTTTGCGCCAGGTCTTTGCCCGGGGCTGCCAGCGCCATGGCACACACAAACTGCGCCTGCCGCCGATCATCAGGAACATCCGCCAGCGCGGCCAGGAGCTTGGCATTATTAGCCGCATCGGCCCCCGGACCACTCACGCCCGCATAGCGCGCCGAATAAACCCCCGGCGCGCCCTGCAGCGCCTCCACGCACAGCCCCGAGTCGTCCGCCAGCGTCAGCAACCCCGAATGCCCCGCATAATGCCGCGCCTTCTTCGCGGCATTGCCCGCAAACGTCGTCTGATCCTCCACACACTCCGGCGGAGGTGTGGGAAGGTCTTTAAGCCCGATGATGGAGAGCGAGGCCAGCCAGGTATCGTGGGCGGATGCCGCCGCAAGCTCAAACTCGTGCCGGATTTCCTTGACCTTCCCGGCATTGCCGGTGGCGATGAGAAGCGTGCTGTTCATGGGGGGATTATACAGTACCCGTAGCGTAAGCGAGGGCTGGAGTTATACAGAAGGGCTGGAGTGCATGTACCAAGAGAAAAAGTTGCACGGCCCCCGCTGACGCTACGGGTTCTGCAGCCGCCGCCCAATCTCCTCAATCCCCCGCAAAATATCCTTCGCCGACGTAAACTCCGGCCGCCGCGGCTCCTCCGGCCGCAAAATCTTCGCCGTCAGTTTCGCCAGTTCCCGCGCCTGCGGGCTTCCCGGCTCGTACTCCACCAGCCCCCGGAAATCCGGATTCGACAGCGGATTGTTGATCTGCAGCGCCAAATAGAAAAAATCCACCGCCTTGTCGATCCGCTCATGGCTCGACGTGATCTCCTCGCTCGTCACCTGCCCGCTTTCGGCCATCTTCCCCAGCATCCGCTGAATCTGGCTGGTGCGCATCATCTCATCAAACAGGTTCGACAGCAGCGAGGCCTCCGGGAATTCCTCCCCCACGCGCACACTGCTGCCAAAATCCACAAAACCCACCCCCCGCTCCGTGATCACCACGTTATCCAGCCGCAGGTCCAGGTGCATGATCCCCACGTCGTCATGCAGCGCCGTGAGCAGCTCCGCCGCCTGCCGCGCGAATTCCAACTGCGACAGCGCCGCCCCGTGCCCTTGCCAGCCCGGCGCCACCGGCCGCGCGTTCCGCAGCCACTTCATCCGCAGCCTCCGCGTGAAACCCGCCGCGTCCGTCTCCGCCGCGATCAGCCCCGGCACCCGGTCCCGGAACTTCGCCGGCATGTCCCGCTGCAACAGCTTCAGCATCGCCGTCTCCCGCGTCAGAAACACTGGGAAAATCTTCTCCGTGAACTTCCGCGCCCGCCTCCGCAGCGTCTCCCCGTCCGCCTCCGGAAACTTCTCCCGCAGCCGCGCCAGCACCCGCTCCACCGTCGGTATCTGCTTGACCACGTCATACCCCCCTCCCCGCGCGGCCTTCTCCAGATGCACGTGATACGTGAAGCGGTCCGACGTCTTCCCCGGCGGCACCAGCATGATCTTCCGCGCCGTCATGTAATACACCGGCGTGTACCAGCGCAGCAGGTTCAGCGAAAACTGCCGCTCCCGCCCCAGCGCATGCTCCACCACCCACGCCGCATGGTCCGATTGATCCATCCGCCACGTCTCATATTCGCGCGCCGCCGCCTGCACCACTTTGCGGTCCCGGCTCACCACGATCACCTGCCCCCCCCAGCGCAGGCGCTCGAATACGTCCTCCGGCCCATGGGCGTCTTCCGCGCTTAAAAATAAAAAGTCGCACGGCTCCCCGGCGGCTTGTTCCCTGGCGGATGCCCCCATGGCGCTGCTGAGGTGCTCGAAATCCTTCCGCCCGGCAAATTTCCGCCGGATAATCAATTCCATGCTCGGATCGCCCCCCGGCCCGGAACGGCGCATGCCCGCCGCGTCCGTTACGTTCCCCCCCGCCAACCGGCTGCCCTGGGCGGCCGGTGAAGAGGGGTTTGAAGCCCGGGAGCGGGGCGCTGGCATGAAGTTCCTTTGCTGTGGGACGTCTGGCGCGGCGTCCGGCATCAAATGGACCACCGCCCCACCACAATATCGCACCCCCCCCTAAAAATCACGCCCGCGGGGGTATATTTGCGTGCCCATCCGCCCCGCCAGCGTCCCCAAACGCATCGTCCCTGAAAAACCGCCTCGCTGACACCACCCCCGCCCGCCGCCGCGCGTTTTCGGCCCAACGTTCATAAACCCTTGTCATGTCCGGAAATGTGTGCGGCAATCTCCCCACCAAAGTTAAAGATTCCGCACGCTTCGTGCGATAGGTATGGGAACGCGTGCGACAAAACCCCTACCATGCGCTACAATGGTGCAATCCGGGAGAACCCCGGAAATAGGAGCGAATAGAAATGGCGGCACTCATCGAAAAACGGGAACCAGGAACCACCAATGGCGGCGGCAACAACCCCGACCTCAAACGCCGCCTCGTCGATCACCTCGACGTCCTCAAACGCCCCTACGACATGGTCCGCGTCACCCAGGTCAGCGGCCACCACTTCCGCGTCAATACCCTCTCCCCCAAACTCGATGCCAACCAGATCCTCCAAACCTACCACATCGTCAAAAGCCAGTTCCTCCACGTCGAGGACAAACACGGCGAACTGCTCATCACCGACCAAACCCGGCATTGACGATTTTCAATTTACGATCCGCTCCTTCCCGCGCCCTTGCAACCGTGCGAGGGCGTTTTTTAATGCAGGCTTGATCCGGATTTCCCGCGCGGCCGGTGGGGCCTGGGACGCGGGGGCCATGCTTTTGACGCGGTCAGGGCGGGTGGATATCTGCTCGTATGTTCGCCCACGCACGCCGCCTCGCCTGCAATATCTGCGTCAAAAGCATGCCTGAGGGGCCGGGATACACTGCGTGCCATCTCGTTCTTTCACCAGTTTGCTATCGCACGGGCTTGCCTTTTCGCGGAATACACCCCCCCCCTCTCCGTTGCCGCGGACCCCGACGCCCGCGAACTCATGACCGTCGGCGAGCTGGCGTACTGGCCCCCCGGCAATGCCTTGTGCCTCTTCTTCGGCCCCACCCCCGCCCGCACCAACGCCCAACCCCGCGCCGCCTCCCCCGTCCATCCCGTCGGCACCCTGACCGGCGATCTCGCGGCCCTCACACGCCTGGGCCGCTCCGTGGACGCCGTCCTGTCCGCAACCGTATAATCTGATAGCGCCCAAGGTCAGAATTCTGCGGAACCCGCCAATGTCTCAACCCGTTCTCAATTACCACACGAATCGGTCCTCCAACCGACCGTTCAGCCGCCGCGCCCTTTTGTCCGCCTTTTTTTGTGCCATAAGTATTACCTCCGTGGTGCTCCTTTACTCGTGCCATTTCACTTGGCTCGCGCGGCCCTCCACTGTCACCCTGTTATTTAACCTGCTCTTCGGGAGCATCCTTGCCACGATCATCACTGGCGTTCGTCTCCGGCGCCCGGCGCTATCTCCGCGTGGCAACTGGCTGGCGGTCGTGGCCGTATGCCTTGCACTATCGTCATGCATGGCGACTCTGCCGCTGCTGGGTCCGGCGCGCGAGTCCATCGAATATAACTTTCAATATGCCAACCTGTCTCATTTCCATAAAATTTACGATGCCTGCAAAACTTATGCATCGCGGTCTGGCGCTTACCCGCCGCACCTGGCGGTGCTGGTCGCCGATGGGTCCATCTCTCCCGACGATCTTCTCGATCCCTTCTCCCATACTGCTCCCGCGATCCTGCCATCTCCTCTTGCCCCTGCGGACTGGCCGAAGATCGTCTCCCTCATTGATGCCCATTCAGACTACGTCTACACCGGTTCGGGTGTACCAATCGATTCAGGACCAGAAGTCATCATTCTTTACGATAAGCCAATACCAGAACGCGGCGGGCGCTATATTCTGTGCGATGCCAACAATGCATTCGTTCAAGATGCCGACTTGGCGGCATTTTTTGCCACCGATGCCAAGGCCCGTGCCGCCAATCATCTTCCACACATTTCTCCGCCCTGAAACCTCCTTCGCGGGTGCCATGCTTTTGACGCAGTGAGGGCGGGTGGATTTCCGCTCGCATGTTCGCCCACGCACGCCGCCTCGCCTGCAATATCTGCGTCAAAAGCATGCCCGTGGGGCCTGGGACGCGGGTGCCATGCTTTTGACGCAGTGAGGGTAGGTGGATTTCCGCTCGCATGTTCGCCCATGCACGCCGCCTCGCCTGCAATATCTGCGTCAAAAGCATGCCTGTGGGGCCTGCGATACACTGTGGTTGCGGCTTCCACGCTTGGGAAAAATCATTTGGATTATTCTGCGACTTGGCGGCGCAAGGTGATAAGCTCCTGTCCGATTTCTTCGGCGGCGGTCACCCGGCTATTGCCATCGGCAAGCGATTCAACCCATGTCCATAGGTCACGCGGCTTGGCGGCCGCGGCATTCCCGGTGCGTTTATTTTCCTCAGCCCGTACCAGTATGGGCACCAACTCGCGAATAAAATACGTCTGATAGGACGTGGAGCGATATTGCTGGATGATCGTCATGCGGGTATCAATATCCGGGCAGTTCCGATAAATTTCCGCAATCGCTTGGAGTTGCTCGGTTTCGTCCTTCAGTGCCAGTGCGGCCGGGAGTGCTTGAAACGCTTCCAGCGGAGAGAGCCGCCGTGGTTTGTGTTCGCGCATATCGATCAGCAAATGCTTCAGCCGTTTGCCTTCAGGAGATTCTTCGCCCAGATCCCGCAGTGCAATCTGAAGATCGCGATCCGCAATCTCCCCGTATCCCGATTCTTCCGCCAACCTGATGACAGTTTCAAATTGCTCACACCAATCACCGCGCTCCATATCCGTTGTCGGAAGCTGCCCCTGCGGCACCATTTTTTGCAGTGTCTCCAAGGCATCGACCTGGCGCCCCAAGCGCATTTGGTGATCATACAATCTTACCATGGGCCAACTGAAACGTTGCCAATGCAAATCGTCGGATGCGTTTGAAATGATGCGGACGATTTCCGCCTCGATCAGCCGTGCGCCCCAATGGGATCCGTCCTGATGCAGTTTATTGACGACGATGCCCATCACCCAGGTTTTATCCTCCAAACCCATATGTTGTGTGAGGGTCAACGCCTTGACCATATCACCCAAATCCGCATAAGTGCGCGCGATTTTCGTCGTGGCAGCGCCAAATTTAAATCTTTCCCGCGCGGCTTGAAGAACCTTCTCGGCTTCGTCGCGGCTGTCGCGCGCCACTCTCAGGGCTGCTACGCAATATGCGCCTTCATTTTGATTGCCTTCCCACTGGCCCTCCGCCAAGGCCTTCTCCATGGCGGGATAATCCCGGGCGACGGCGTACATCATGATGACGGCATTGGGGCGTTCCTTGAAGTCTGTTTTCGCCGCATATTTTTTGAAATTCTCCATGTCGTCGCATTGGGCGTAGGCACCCGCCAACTCGGCATATGCATCATAGTCGTAAGCGGACGGGATAGGTCCCGTTTGTTTTAGAAGCTTATTGACAAGCCGTGTTGCCGTCTGATCCAGGCCCACTTTATCTTTCGCATCGCCTTGCAGTTGTGCGATCCACTCAAGTCCCTGAATGCCTCCTACCTTATCCTCTTCCTGGGATGCATAACGCAGCCATGCCGCGGCATCGCCAGAATCGCGGGGCTTATCCGTTGGCTCTGCGGCCTGGCCGAAAAGTACGGCCGGGATTACCAGAAAAGTACCGCCGAATAATGCCCAACAAATCATGCGAGAGCGGCGGTGAGCCGTGTAATCAGCGGTAGGCGGCAAGTCTGTCCATTTTCTCATGGCAACCCCAAGCCAATAAGAGTTACAAGTTGATTTAATGGTAACTATCCCGTGTACAACATACAAGAATACACTCTTTTTCGCTGGCCGCTCATTTCCCCCCCGTCCGCCGCAATACCTCCCGCACCTGCGCCTCCCACGGCACATCCGTATACGCCAGCACATAATCCATCCGGAACTGCCCGCACCGCAGCTTCAGGTTGTCCAAAAACGCCGCCATCTCCCGCCGGTAGTCCTGCCGGATCGTTTGCGGATCGATCTGCAGCCGCGCCTTGGTTTCCATGTCCTCGAACATCACCGGCCGCCCGAACGGCAAATCCGTCTCCGCACGGTCCAGAACCTGCAACACAATAAGCTGATGCCGCGCGTGCCGCAGATGCTGCAACGCCAGCAGAATCTGGTCCGGGTCGTCCAGCAGGTCCGAAATCAGGATCACCAGCCCCCGCCGGGGAATTTTATTCGCCAGGTGATGCAGCGTCTCGGCCACGTTAGTTTCCTTGCCCGGCCGCACCTCCTCGAGCTTGCGGAAAATCTGGTCCAGGTGGCTCGGCCCGTTCCCCTGCGGCACTTCCAGCGTGATGTCCTCATTAAAAACCGTCAGCCCCACCAAATCCTGCTGATTGCCCAGCATAAACGCCAGCGACGCCGCCAACACCGCCGCATATTCAAACTTGCTCACCTTCCCCGCCACCAGCGGCACATTCTCCCCCACCGCGCCCGTCCCCTTCTCCTTGTCTCCCTGTCTCCTTGTCTCCTTGTCTCTCCTCGTCCCCTCCGCCCCCCGGAACGCCATCGACCCCGACGCATCCAGGCAGATCGTCGCCCGCAAGTTGGTCTCCTGCTCGTACTGCTTGATGTAGTACCGGTCCGAGCGCGCCAGCAGCGTCCAGTCCAAATGCTTCAGCTCATCCCCCGGCACATACTCCCGATGCTCCGCAAATTCAATCGAAAACCCCTTGTGCGGCGACTTATGCAACCCCGCAAACACCCCCACCACCACCCCGCGCACCGTAAGCTCCAACCGCCGCAGTTGCGCCGCCTGCTGGGCCTTGAAGAACTTGTACCGCTGAATGGCCATGGCGGTAGTTTAACGGTTTTTTTGGGGAAAGTGGCGTAAGTTGCGTCATTTATGGATTGACAATATCGTCCGCGGTCCCCGCCTCCCCATCCGGTCCCATTGACAACAAATCAAAACTATCCGGATGAATAATTCCAGGATACCGGTAAATGTAACATCGCCCCCATGGATCAGTATCATTTTCCGCAATATAGGGGCCGTGCCATAATCCACCTTCCGGACCAGCCAACTTATTGTTCAACGCCATGGGTTCCTCGTTTTCGGTGGGGTATCGTCCGATATCTTTCTTGAACGCCTGGAGCGCCATGGTCAGTTTGAAAATGCGCCCCTTGGCCGTGACGATGCGCGCGGCTGTTACGCGTGGCGTGGTATCGAATTGAACTACTCCGAAAAAGAGCGCGACCATGAACGCGCTCGCGGCCAATCCTGTGATCGCCATGGCCTTCCGCCCAGGCCTCAGCAATCCGATGATTCCCAGGATGCCCGCAACCAGCCCCAGCGGTATCGCTACCAGAGCACAACTCATGGGTTCGGCTCCCATGATGCCCCAGACCATCGACCACCAGAGCGCGGCCCCGATGATCCCCAGAATCATGGACCAGAGCGCCATCCAATTACGCGCGGGCGTTTTTGCTGGCGGCGCCATTCCTATATTGGATGAAGCATTTGCCATGTTTGTCCTTTACAAGCTCCCGCGGCTTCGCTGAAGCCGTCCCGACACCTGATCCTCGATGGCCCGTGCCGTCTTTTCACTCATGGGATGTTGCGCAAACTTTTTCAACCATGCGTCGAGATCCTTCGACGTCTTTATCATCCGCTTGTTTCGCGGCGGTGCCTTGAAGAGCCGCTTGATTACCTGGCTGATGGATTCCTTCGGCAATTGATTCTGCTTCAGCCGCGCGTAGGCTTCCATGTCGATGGTAATGGTCTTTCGAAGCATTGTGTGTATCCTCCCATTCACTTGCGCACATGCATCATAGTCCCTCACCGTGATGTCCGCCACCTCCACCGCCGTCACCGCGCGGCATGCCGGTCAACTTTTCGACCGGACCTTCCGCCGAACCGCGAAAGATTCGCGCCGCTCAATTGTGAAATTTCCGTATCACGAAATATCCTCCCACGTTTCCGCACTGAAAAAAAAGTGTAAAAAACGCGCTCCGCGCTAGTGTACTGTACGCTCATCACGCGTTTTTCATCGCTCCGCAGTGTTGCGGAGGCCGCACTTCATGGAGCGGTGAACGCAGAACATAGCGCATTTTCGCGCCGATGGTGCTCATATGTACGGGCATGGATTTCTGGGTGGGGTTGCAGGAATTGCGCTCTGAGTGGAGACCATTGCGCTATTTTTGTGGGGGATTGGGATGCGGTCAGATTCTGTAAGTTGTTATATTGCAAAGACTTATGTGCCAATATGGAAAGACGGTTGGGGGCGGTATGACGGTTGCAAAGTAATTGTCATGATTATGAAAGAAAATGGCTTGGATTTGGAATTGATTGCGCAGCGAATATTGAAACTTGCGGAAATTGCTACTTTGGAACATTTGGAACAATTAATGCAAAGCCAGGCTCAAGGCGTACTTACGCTTGCCAAGCCGGAGGATGCGCGATGAATTATGGACTATATCTTTCGGCGGCGGGGATGCAGGCGCAAGTGACGAAGCAGGCGGTAATTACGAACAATATCGCCAACGCAAAAACTACGGGTTTCA
>CAIPTQ010000179.1 GCA_903868035.1 uncultured Phycisphaerales bacterium | reverse complement strand
TCGTCCGCCGCCGGGACCGCCGCCGCCGCCCCCGCCGCCGCGCCCGGCCTGGGGCGTACCCGCGGCGCGCAGGGTCACACCCTGGTCCAGATACAGCGTGAGGTTGGACTTGAGATGAATTGAATATGATACATACGTCCCCGCACGGAAGTAGACCGTGCCCCCGCCCGCCGCCGTCGCGGCGTCAATGGCGGCGTTGATCGCCTCCGTATCGAGCGCCTTGCCGTCGCCCACGGCCCCGAAATCGCGCACGTCGAAATAGACTTTAGGGGGGAGGGGCGCTACACGGGGGGTGCCAGGGGGTGCGTCCGCCGCGCGGCCGCTGGGGAACCAACAGGTCACGGCCGCGGCCACCGCGGCGAGCACGACGAGCGATGCGGGAAGCTTCAAGATAATTCTCCAAAAGAGAAAGTTGCTTCCTGACCAACGCCCGAAAAGGGAAATTATTCAGGGAAATGTCCACCCTGCGCCCGTGTCCGTGGCGCAAGGTGAGGATACCGCGCCGCAAGGCGAGGATAGCGCGCCACACCGGAGCGAAAGCGTAGGCCCAGGGATTGCAATCCCTGGGCTTAAGTGGCATGGGTGACAAATGGAATTTTGAGAAGTGATGCTGAAAACCAGGTCAGGCTATCGCATTGAGGGCGAGAAAAGGGGCGATTTGCGAGCCCGTCACCGGGCTGGCCGAGTTCCCCCCGGGATTCAACGCATATGCCGCCACCCCCGAAATCTGCGCGGCCATTCCCGTTTCCGCCTGGCCGATATAGCTTTCAAAGGCCTCCGCGGCGGCCGCCACCAGCGCCGACCCCTTGGCCTTATGCGACTTCTGCGTCTTCTGGACCGAAGCATTCCACATATCAAACAGGGCCATGCCGACCTGGCCGCCTTGAATTCCACCCATATCCATATCACACCTCAACAATGCGTTCAGCCTCCGCCCTGGATAAAGCAAAGCGGGGCGCGCCTAGGACAGGCCCGGGTACACATTCCGTAACATATTGTGGATAAAAGGCTTACAAGCGTTTTGGCGGGCGCTGGGCGTAGGGGTTGCGCGGCGTGTGGCGATTTGGCAACGCCGGACGTGGCGTACGAGGACGGCCTGATGGGTAAATTACCCCCCAAAATGGGGTCCGATAACGGTGGGGAAATTCCGCAATCTTACCGATAGATGTTGATATGAGGACGCTTTATGAATTTTTCGGGGAGGTCATTCACCAGGGGCCGTCCGACCTCCTGGAGCGCGGCACGACGTGGATCATCACCCTGCTGGGCGTGGGGATGCTAGCGCTGATGGCCTACGCCTGGCTGGCGGCGTGGTGGTGAGGGGCGGGAATTCCCAAGATTATTTGGCGGGTTACCGCCGGCGCTTGGTCGGGAAGCGCCCGCTGAGCGGCCGCACGGATTTAGACGGCTGGACGTTGGAGAAGCCCGTGGGCATGTAGCCTTCCTCGGCGGGCGGTTTGCCATCGGTTGGCGGGGCGACGGATTGCTGGGCGGATGGGTCGGCAGGCGTGTGGTGCGGTGCCGGGGCTTCGTCGTCGGCGTTTTCCGCCGTGCGGTGCATGCGGTTGCCCGGCTCGGGAGAGCCGACGAAATGGTCGATGCGGTATTCGGTCATCAGGTTGTTGATGAGCTTTTCGATCTCGGTCTGCATCTGCGCCTGGCCGTGGGAGACGAAGGTGAAGGCCCGGCCGGTGGCACCCATGCGGGCGGTGCGGCCGACGCGGTGGACGTAGACCTCCGGGTCTTCGGGGATGTCGTAATTGATGACGTGGGAGATTTCGTGGACGTCGATGCCGCGGGAGGCCAGATCGGTGGCGACGAGCACGTGGATTTTGCCGGTTTTGAAGCCGCGCATGACGCGTTCGCGCTTGTTCTGCATGAGGTCGCCGTGGATGGCGGAGGCGGCGATGCCGTCGCGGAGCAGGCCGGCGGCGACCTTGTCCACGGAGCGCTTGGTGCGGCAGAAAATGAGGGCCAGGGTCGCCTTTTCCTGGCGCAGGAGCAGGCGCAGGGCGCGCTGCTTGTCCCACGGCTGGACGCCGACATAGAACTGCACGGCCTCGGGATTGGTGAGCTGCTCTTCCTTGGTGTGGGTGAAGAGGCGCACGGGGTCGCGCATGTGCTTGGAGACCATGCGTTCGATGTCCTCGTTGATCGTGGCCGAGACGAACATGGTCTGGTGGGGGACGAGGCACTTGGAGAGGATTTTGCGGATGTCGTCGCGGAAGCCGATGTCGAACATGCGGTCCACCTCGTCGCAGACGACGAAGCGCATGTTGTCGAGGATGAGGGCGCCGCGTTCTTCGAGGTCCATGATGCGGCCGGGGGTGCCGACGATGAAGTGGGGCTGGTGTCCGAGTTGTTTGAGGTTGCCCTGGACCTTGGTGCCGCCGTAGGCGAGGGCGAAGCGGACGGGCTTGTGGCGGGCAAGGCGGCGGAGTTCGGCCTCGACCTGCACGGCCAGTTCACGGGTGGGGACGATGACGATGGCCTGGAAGGGCTGGGCGAGGTCCATATTCTGGAGGATGGGCAGGCCGAAGGCGGCGGTTTTGCCGGTGCCGGTGCGGGCCTGGCCCAGGACGTCCTTGCCGGCGAGGGCGGGTGGAATGAGTATTTCCTGGATTTCGGAGGGGGTGGTGAAGTGGATGTCGGCCAAGGCGTGGAGGAGCGAGGATTCCAGCCCGAGCTTGGCGAAAGCCTCCGGCAGATGGATTTTCTCGTGGTGGACTTGCTGTTCTACGTCCAGCGGATCAGGGGCGGCGGCTGATTCGGGGGGATTGCCCCAGGGATCGTCGCCTTCGTCGGTATACGGCTGTGCCCCGCCCATAGGCGCGCCGCCGCCATGCGGGGCGTTGCCGTGGTGTGGCGGGCCGCCGTGATGGGGCGCGGTGCCTGGTTCCTGGCGATTGTGATTGCGGCCCCGTCCGCCGCGGCGGCGCCGCTGCGGACCCTGCTGGCCACCGTGCTGGGGCCATGGTGCGGCATGCCCACCGGGAGGTGGAGCGGGTGGGGATTGGTGGACGGCGGGAGGGGCCGGGGTGGGAGGAGGATTGGGGGTAAACGGGACGAGGGGTGAATCTGTCATAAGTGTATAAGTGTACGAGAGTTGAGGGGGTGTGACAAGGAATTGGGGGGTGGAGGCAAAACATACGGCAAAACAACGGCACCGCCCAAGAGCACGCCAAGGCATACACTCCGCGCCCAAAAACACCGGCCACCTGAGCCTATAAACACAATCCTAGCGCTTGTAGATAGGGTTTTGGTCCGAGGGGAACGCCGTGGGCTGGGGCTTGGCGCCGTTGACGGTGTTGACCAGAAGGTTGTCAAACATGGCGGTATTGCGGGTGTTGGGGGCGTCGCCGGTGAGGAAACCGGCCATGCCCTTGGCGTAGGTGGCGTCCTGCACGGTCAGCATCTGCATGTCATCGACAAACCCGGTGATGGTCGTGCCGGAGAAGCGGAGTTTGACGTTATGCCATTGATCGGGGGCGAAGTTGTCGGCCTTGGCGGTGGCCAACTGGGTGCCCGCGCCGGCATTGTTGCCTTGCTTGGCGACAAACAGGGCGCAGGTGCCATCGGGCGAGACGCGCAGGTAGTAAGCTTTCGGGACGGTGCCATAGCCGGTGCCGACATTCATGATGCGGCCCATGACGCCGGCGGGTCCGCCGCCATCGAGAAGGACATCGCAACTGACGTCATAGTCTTTCCAATCCTGATCGCCGAGGATGGTGTAGGGCATCCATTCGGGCGCCCAGCTCTGGGCGCGTTTATCGACCACCTGGCGCATGCATTTGCCGTTGCCGTCGGGGCGGTCGGCGATTTCGAAGATGCCGACGATATCGGCGGTGTGATGGGGGAGATAGCCGAAGGACTTGGCGTCGGCGTAGTGGTCGAAGGTCTCCAGATAGGGGAAGGGGAAGGGCTTGGCCGCGGGAATGTCGGGGAAGGAGCCTTTCTGCTGGCCGGTGGTGGTGGAGATCGAATAGACGCACATGGGTTCGAGCGTGATGCTGAACGTGCCGTTGACGGGCGTGATGTCCGCCTGCCGGACGAATTGTTCGGCGGCATTGCTGCGCCAGACGCAGAGCTTGCCGGTGGACAGGCCGTTGCTGAGTTTGAAGGTGAGCGTCTGGTTGGCCTTGGCGGCCTTGGTCTGGGCGATGATGCTGTAGTCGGTTTGGGGGGACTTGAAGGTGACGAACGTACCGCCGCTGGCGAGGTTGCCGCAGCCGCCGTTAAGGTATTGCCAGCCGATTTTGACGAATTGGCCATAGTGGGCGTAGCCCCAGAGATTCGGGCGGGTGTAGTAGTGGCCGGACCAGGGCGAGTTGGCCATCATGGCGGAGGGTTGTTCGGGGTAGGACTCCAGCGGGTAGACCGAGCCGACGAGATACCAGTTGACGATTTTGGTGACGCCGCTGCGGAGGAAGTTTTCGTTGAAGGCCTCGACGAGGCTGATTTCGCAGTCGAAGCCGTCCTTATAGACGTGTTCTTCCGTGTTCCAGATGGGCTTGTTCATGGCATCCAGCATCTGGCGGATATTGTCCGGGGCGGCGGCGGTGGCGATGGTGTGATTGCTGACGGCATCCACGGAATTCCGCAAGACCTCATCGGTGCTCATTTGCGGAATCCAGTCCCACTTGTCCCTTTGCCAGTTGTCGAAACCATGCACCATGACCTTCTGGAGGCCATTGGCGTTCAAGGTGGCCTTGAGCTTCTTGATGAAATCAATGCTCACGCCCTTTTCGTTGCGGCAGCCGATGGCGTTGATGTCCAGCCCGTGCTCGGTCTTGGCGCCCTTGATCCACTTGGCGTAGTAGTCGGCCATGTCCTGGGAGAAGAACTGGCCGTTGGGGTTGCGCGCGTCCGCGCCGATCCAGGCCGGACAGCCCCAGGCCACGCCGTCGAGGGTGATGTCGGGATTCCGCTTTTTGGCTTCGGACATGATGAACCATTCATAGCCGCGGAAGTAATTTTCGTCGGTTTTGGTGTGCATGTGGCTGGGTTCGGCGCCCTGGGTGGCGTTGCTGTCGCCGGGGACTTCCACGAAGAGGGTCAGCATGGAGGCGCCGAACTTGGGCTTGAAGAGCAGGTCGAGCACCTGCGCGCGCTGCGGCTCGGGGTAATCCTTGAGCAGGATGGAGGTCGCGCCGCCGCCGCTGACCGCGCCGACGCCATCGAAGCGCTTGCCGCCGGCATCGCCCTGGAGCGCCACCTCCTGGTCAGCAAAGACGGGCGCGGCCAGACCGGCCGCGGCCAGGCCCACCGCGAGCGCCGCAATACGGAGATAGTTCCTCGTACACATTAGTTTCATGCCGGGTCCTTTCAACGGAAGTCAGCGTCGCCGACAGCACGGCCTCGGGAATACATCGGGTCTGTATTTCACCGGATGTCATTCCCTTTGTCCATATATTCCCCCGCGCTCCGGCGCGCTGGGCGTTGCCGCCGGAATCGGGTACGCTTTGCGTCTTTCGCAGGAAGTCCTACAGGAAGCCACTATGTCCAAGCCGCGCATTCTCACGGGGGACACCCCCACTGGTCGTCTGCATTTGGGGCACTATGTCGGTTCCATCGAGAACCGCCTGGCGCTGCAGGATGCCTACGAGTGTTTCTTCCTCATCGCCAACGACCACGCCTTCACCAACCCGGCGCGGGCGGCGAATCCCGCGGACATCCGGCAGTCGGTGATTGACATCGCCACGGATTGGCTGGCGGTGGGGATCGATCCGGCGAAGTCGGTGATGCTGATCCAGTCGGAGGTGCCGGCGATCCATGCATTGTCGTGGATTTTTGCGATGTTGATACCGTTCAACCGGTTGATGCGGAATCCGACGATCAAGGATGAGATTCGGGACAAGGGTCTGGGGGAGGAGTTTCCGTTTGGTTTTCCGCTGTATGCGGTGGGGCAGTGCGCGGACATTCTGGCGTTCCGGCCGGAGCTGGTGCCGGTGGGGGAGGATCAGATTCCGCATTTGGAGTTATGCCGGGAGGTGGCGCGGAAGTTTGACCAGCTTTACTGCGGGGTGAATCCGCACACGGAGGACCGGGATTTCGTCAAAGCCGGCGGAGTGTTTCCGATCATTGCGCCCAAGCTGGGCCGGGTGAAGCGCCTGGTGGGCACGGGGGGGCCGTCGGCGGAGACGGGGCAGTTGCTGAAGATGTCCAAGAGCCTGAACAACGCGATTTTTCTGAGTGACGATCCGGACACGGTGAAGAAGAAGGTGATGGGGATGTACACGGACCCCAACCGCAAACGGGCGACCGACCCCGGCGAGACGAACCCCGAGAAGAATCCGTTGTGGGCGTTTCACGAGACGTTCAATCCTGACACGGCCTGGGTGGCCCAGGCGCAGGAAAAATACCGCGCCGGGCAGATCGGCGATGTGGACTGCAAACGCAAATTGGTGGACGTGCTGGTGGCGCTAATCGAGCCGATCCGCGCGCGGCGGGCGCAGTGGGAAAAAGACCCCGGGGCGGTGCTGCAAGTGCTCAAGGAAGGCACACGCCGGGCCAATGCCGTGGCGGAGGTAACGCTGGTACTGGCCAAGCGGGCGATCAAGCAGGATTATTTCCCGCGCAAGCTGGAATTGTGAACTGGGTAATGACTTAAACCAACTTCTCCACCTGTGCCAGGAAGAACTCCCTGGTCCAGAGGTTCAAGGATGGCAACTCGTTGGCTTTCACGAACCGCCGGACATCTGCGCGGGCTTGCGGCCAGTCCAGGGCTAGAATTTTGGCGCGCAAGTGCGTGACACACCAAGCCCGGTCGATCGGCACAGTCTGGTCCTTCCACGGCCCCATCTGCGCCAGTGCCGCGGACAGCAAGACGTAATTGATCGGGGTCTTGCGGGCCGTGTACCAGATGAAATCATACCAGTCGCGACCCTTGAGATACTCCCGGCACAGCAGCGCGTGGAGTTTGCCGGCGAAAAGGCTGGGTAGGTCGAAGACGCACACGGCCGAGGGGAAGGGAAAGTCCAGGTACTTGGTCTCGAAGGCCGCACCGGCCGGCGGATTGGCGTCCACCTCCAATTTGATGCGCAATTTGCGGAGCGGCCCGGTGGTGGTTTTGTAGTTCAGGCGCAGCATGTTGCCCAGGGAGCCATCCTTCACAAAGGCCTTGCGGACAGCCTGGCCGGCCTTCGACCGGTCATCCACCTCCAGCCCATAACCGTAGGCCGTCACTTCCTTGGCCAGCGCATCCAGATAGGGCTGCAAGAGGAAGGCGCTCTCCGGCTTCCGCAGGGCAAAGTCCAGATCCTCCGAGAAGCGGTTCATGCCATAAAATATGCGCAGGCAGGTGCCTCCCTGGAAGCCGGCCTTCTGGAAGAAGTCGGTACGTCCCAGTGCCGCCAGCACGATCTCCTGTGTGATTTCGCGGAGCGCCTGCTCCTCTTCGAGGGTGGATTGACAGCCGTAGCTGTCGAGCCGGTCCTGGATCATCTTTACGCTCATCGGGTCAGATCCTTGCGCAGGCCTTTGAGGAACCGCCGCACGCGGAGGGACGGATAGTTGGCCAGGAGATCATCAATCGTTTCGGTATCCACGCTCCCCAAAAGCCCCTCATCCACACGCAAACTCTCGACCACCGGATGGGCGGAGTTCCAGTCCAGCTTGTGGACGTAGACGTAGTCAGCCAAGGCCTTCAGCGGCGCGGCCAGCAGAAAGCCGTGCCCCGGCGCCTTTTCCACCCGCGTGACGTGCGTGTAGAAATTCCTCTGCGGAACATGGGCGAAGCTGAAATGCCCCAGGGGCGTGCGGAACTCGCGGGAACGGTCGAGCGCCGCGCTGGTGATGGCGTACACGGCCTCGGGAATCCAGCCATGATACGACAAGGCCGTCTCCAGGCTTATGTAGCTGGGGCCATAAATCCGCTGGGCCAGCGCGAGCGGATCGACTTTCTCCCGCAGGTATTGGGCGGCCAGACAATATAGCCCCCGCCGCAGATGCACGACCTGGCCGCTGGCCAAGGCGCGCTTGACGAGGCTGTACTGCCGCTGCGTGCTGCCACCCAACCAGCAGGCCACCTCCGACCGCGTGAAGACGCCATGGTTCGACTTTGCGAAGGCTATTGCCGCCAACCGTTGCATACGTGTACGATACTGGCATTATTCGCCAGTTACAAGCAATATTTCGGATTTTCCATGACGTCGCCGAATGCTATCGCGAATGGCTGACGGCCGATCACTTGGGTGTGATCTTCAGACAGTAGGCGTAGTCGTTGGGTTTCTGGGCGGGCAGGCTCACCGTCAGGCCCTTGCCGTCATGGGTAAACTTGAGTTCGCCCACGCCCAGCAGTTCCACCTTGGCCACATCCTTGGGGAAGGCCGCGGCACCCTTGACCAGCGTCTTGACGACGGCCTGGCCGTTGGCCGGCCACGCCATGAGGAACGCAAACAGAATGTCGCCCTTGCAGGTGAAGCGGTAATCTTCGGCCGTGTAAGAGCGCACGTCCGTCGATCCGCCGAACCGGCCCCCCGCCGCGGGCGCGGTGGCGGGGCCTTCGCCAATGGCGGTCCATGGGCGCGTGCCGTAGAGGCCTTCGCCGTTGGGCCCGATCCAGGCGGCCAGGCCTTCGAGCATCTTGACTTCGTCGGAGTCGATGGTGCCGTCGCCCTTGACCGGGACGCTGAGCATGAGGTTGCCGTTCTTGGCGACGATGTCGATGAGCATCTGGGTGACCTGAAGGGCGGTCTTGTACTTGTGGCCGTCGAAGACGCTCTTTTCATAGTGCCACGAGCCGATGCAGGTGTCGGTCTGCCAGGGCACGGATTCGCCGCCGGCGGCGACGCCGCGTTCGATGTCGTACACCAGCGCGTTGCGCCACGCGGCGTTGCCGCCGTTGAGGCCCTTGCCGGTCATCACGGCTTCCAGCTTGCCGAGGCGCGCCAGGTTGGTGTTGTACAGGTACGCGGCGATGCGCGGGCCGACGTCCTGCGAGGGGTACATGGGCATCACGGTGTCATCAAAATACAGCAGGTCGGGCGGATATTTGTTGATCAGGTCGACAATGCGGTTGAAGAACTTGGCCACATAGGCGGGGTCCAGCGGGGGCGTGGTTCCCGCGCCTCCGGGCGCTGCCCCGGGAGCTCCCGCCGCCGCGCCGCGTCCCCGGCCGCCGCGGGGCGAAAGATCCCAGCCGTACGAGCCGCGGGCGTGATACTGGGCGTACAGATCCTGCGGGTCCAGGCCGTCCCACCACTTGCCCTTGCCGTCGGCTTTGGTCACAAAGCCGTCGTAGGGCACCCCGGCCAGGGGGCCGGTGGGGTCGGAGTCCCGGCTGACCTGATACCAGTCCCAGGCGCGATCACCGTGGCACGAGATGGCGAAGCGCAGGCCCGCATCGCGGGTGGCCTTCATCCAGCCGCCGACGAGGTCCTTCTTGGGGCCGATCTTCACGCTGTTCCACGGCTGATAGGTCGAGTCGAACATGTCCATGTTGTCGTGGTGGTTGGCCATGGCCGCGAAGAACTTCGCCCCGGCCTTTTTGTACAGGGCGATGAGGGCCACGGGATCCCACTTCTCGGCCTTCCATTCGTTGATCACATCCTTGAAGCCGAACTTCGAGGGATGGCCGTATTTCCCCACGTGATATTTGTAGGCGGAATTCGCAGGCTGATACATGCGCTGGGCGTACCAGTCGCCGAACTCAGGCTGGCACTGCGGACCCCAGTGGGCCCAGATGCCGAACTTCGCGTCGCGATACCAGTCGGGAATCTTATAGGCGGAGAGCGATTCGAGCGTGGGCTTGAAGGGGCCGTCGGCCACGCCGAAATTCGGCGGGGCGGGAATCGGCGTGGGTGCGGGTGGTATGGGCGGGGTGCTGGCCGCGGCAGCCGGCGATGTGGTGGTGGTGGCGGCGGCCTGGCCCATTACGCGGGGCAGCGCCAAGGCCGCGGCACCGGTGCCAGCGAGCAGTTGTACGGCGGTTCTGCGAGTCATTTTCATGGCATACCTCCAAAGTGGGGGACGTGTACGGAATTCCACAGGATTGCTTAATAATCGTACCATACGCGAACCTTCGCCATGGCTCATCTTGGCGCGACATGGCATTTTTTGACCACTACGGATTGAAGACCGGCGTCATAAACTACGGGTATTTGGCGGTCTCCCCCCCCCTTATTCCGCCACCACCCGCCGTAGCCGTCCTCCCAGGTGGGTCGCCAGTTCATAACCGATGGTGCCGATGGCGTCGGCCATCTGGTCCAGGCAATTCTTCTTTGCTGGATCCCACGAAATCACCGTCGCCTCCTCCCCCACCGCGATTGGTGGCAGGTCCGTCACATCCACAATGATCTGGTCCATCGACACCCGCCCCACCACGGGCATATCCTGGCCGCGGATCTGCGCCACGCTGCGGTTCGACAACTGCCGGGGATAGCCGTCGGCATAACCGACGGGCACGATGGCCAGACGGCTGGGGCGTTGCGTGACGAAGGAATGGCCATATCCCACGCCGGTGCCTGCGGGGCGCTCATGGATCGCCAGCACGGGCGCCGTCACCCGGGCGATGGGCTGCAGGCCGGGGATCGGCTCGGCGGTGGATGGTTGCAGGCCATAGAGGGCTATGCCGATGCGGACCAGGTCGAGGCCGGCATCACCAAGGTGGAGCGCTCCGGCGGAGTTTTGCATATGGACGAGTACGCCGGGCTGGGCCTTTTTTACGGGGTCGGCCACACGGTGCAACACGGCCAGTTGTTGAGCGACGGTGGCATGGCCGGGCACGTCGCCGTGGGAGAGGTGGGCGAAAATCCCCTCCAGTTGCAGCCCCGGCAGCTCGTTGATCAGCGCGATGAGTTCGCCGACTTCACCCGGCCCGGTGCCCATGCGGGTCAGGCCGGCGTCCACTTGCACGTGTACCGGCCAGCACCGGGACTTGTCCACGGTGATGACGCTTTGGGAAAGGAAGCGTGCCGTGGGGGCGTCCGTGATATTGAAGCGCACTCCCGTTTCCCATTTTGTCCCGTCCCCGCCGCCGCCCATCCCACCCAAGTCGAGGACATGTTGAATCATATTGGGCGCAGCTTCGTACAGCACGAGAGGCGCCAGCACCAGGAGTTTGAAGGGGCAGAACCGGGCCAAGTCCAGCGCTTCTTGCAGCGAATAGACGCACGCCCACTCCAGGCCCTCTTCCCGCAGCAGATCGGCCAGCAAATCGACGCCATGGCCATAGGCGTCGGCCTTGATGGTGGCGCAGATTTTGGCCTGGCCCACGCGGCCGCGCAGCAGCCGCAGGTTATGCGCCAGGCGCGAGCGCGAGATTTCCAATGTCCCCTGTTGTGCAATCATCTTGGGAATCCTATCACATGCCCGGCAGCGGCACCGCCGCGCGTTTCAGCCGATCGACGACCGCCGCCCACAGGCCCTCGGTAGTATCGGGCAAAAGGATGAAAATCATTGAAGCGCCCGCCTCATCCGCTTGCCGGAGCGACGCGTAGAGCACGCGTGCGTATTCCGTCGCCGCCGCCGGGAGCAGAATCACCTCATGGGGCGGTGGCAGCATCACCGCCGGGTCGTGCGTGATGAGCACCGCGCGGGCTTGCCGGGCTGCCGCCGCGGCCATTGTTGGTGCCGTGGACCGGGCAAACCAATGCGCCGGCGTCCGCGGCGCGTAATGCCGGTGGTGCTGACCGGGACTGGCGGCGGAATCTTCCGGGCGCACCGTTGCGGCCACCACCTCCACCGGGCCGATCACCGCGCGGAGCATTTCGGCTGTAATTGCCCCCGGCCGCAGCACGCACGGCGGGGTCGTCGTCAGGTCCAACACTGTGGACTCCAGGCCAATTTTGCACGCCCCCCCATCCAGAATCAGCGGCACCCGCCCGGCCAGTTCCGCCAGCACATGTGCCGCCGTGGTGGGGCTGGTGAACCCCGAGCGATTCGCCGAGGGCGCGGCGATGGGTCCGCCAAACGCCTGTAAGAGCGCCTGGGCCGCCGGATGCGCCGGGCAGCGCACGGCGACAGTATTTCGCCCCGCCGACACCAGTGCCGATATCCCCGCCCCGCGCGGCACAATCAACGTGAGCGGCCCGGGCCAGAACCGCCGCGCCAACTCCTCTGCCGTATCATTCCACCCCCCCACCGCCGCGCATACCCGCGCCGCAGCCACATCCGCCACGTGTACGATCACGGGATTACCAGTGGGCCGGCCTTTGGCCTGATAGATTTTCGCCACGGCGTCATCCCGCCGGGCGTCGGCACCCAGGCCGTAGACGGTTTCGGTGGGAAAGGCCACTAGATTGCCGACACAAAGGATACTCGCCGCTTCCTCTGTTCCCGCACTGGGGGACATTATCTTTGTTACCATTCAGATTTCCTCCGTATTATCCGGGCTTTTCAAGATATCGGCCGCCAAAATCTCATAGCAGCGCAGCAATCTCCTTCGCGCCTCCAAGGCAATGAGACAATACGGCACAAAGAAAAAGGGAATGGTGAAGAGCAATCCTAGCATTCCAACCTTGTTCTCCGACATCCCAACAGCCGTAATCGCTTCAAAGAGCATCAAAATGAAGCATGCCAAGCCGTCCAATCCATGCCAGAAGCTAAGACAGCGCTGAAATTCCTTGTTCGGCTCACGTGGTTCCAATTTCGGCCTATCCAGCGAACTGAAATATAGATTGAATACCGCCACCAGGCAAGGAAGAAACACCGGCAACAATTGGAGTTCCTGATTATGCGGCCAGAATATGTGCAAGAGACGCGTCGAGGCCGCCAAAACCAACGGCAGGATCATACGAAAGATAATCCACCACTTTGTCACCATGCGCGTCTGCCGTCCAAATGCATCCCTTGCCGCAAACAGGCTCCCCTATCACTTAACGCCCATCTCGCGAAGAATTTGCGCCACCTTGGGCCTTTGCCACAGCCACTCAGGTTTGATCCACAGTCCCTTTAGCACTTTGGAATGCAGCGCCCCGTTTCGTTCCAAGATTTTCCGGTACTTGCCTTTGACCAGTTCATGGGCTTCCACGCGCTGGATGAGCGGGTCCACAATCCAATACTCCCTGACCCCGGAGGATTCATAGTGGCCTAACTTCTCGATGTAATCGCGGGCCGGTTCATCCGGCGAGACAATCTCCATCGCCAGGTCCGGCGAGCCTTCAAAATGCGCTTTTTGAAAACCCGCCGCACGGGATTGGGCAACAAAATACAGGTCCGGCATACGCCGCGCCAACGGCTGCCGCAGGCGCACAAAAAGCTCCGAACCGCACAACACCCCCAGGTCATGGACCTCGACAAACGCACCAATCAGCCGAATGAGCCACTGGTGAATCTGATCGTGATTAAAACTCACTGGAGACATGATGGAAACCTCTCCTTCGACCCACTCGGCACGCGTCGGTTCCTCAATCCAATCGAGAAATTCATTCTCGGTCAGCCGCCGGCCTGGATGCGGCTGCAACGCCACGCCGCCCGATACACCATCCCCAGCGCGGCGCTTGAACCCACTATTGGCCCGTTGCCAGCGGTCAGATCTTGTGCCTTGCATGGTCATCACCGCAGTATAACAACACGCCACAGACGCCCGCAATCACCACCCCACAATGCTATACCCCCCATCCACATAAATCGTCTCCCCCGTCACCCCCGTCGACAGCCCGCTGCACAGCCACAGCGCCGTCCGCCCCACATGCACCGCCGCGTCGTCGCCATTCCACGGCAGGGGCGATTTTTCCGTGTAATGGTCCATCATCCGGTCGATGTCGCCGATGCCGCGGGCCGCCATCGTCTTGATCGCCCCCGCCGAGATGGCGTTGACGCGGATATTTTTCTCATGCCGGCCCATCTCCGCCGCCAGGTAGCGCACCGAGCACTCCAGCGCCGCCTTGGCCACCGCCATCACGTTGTACATCGGGATGTATTTCTCCGCCCCCAGGTAGCTCATCGTGATGATGCTGCCGTCCTTGTTCATCAGCGGCTGCGCCAGCCGCGCCATCGCCACCAGCGAATACGCCGAGATATCCAGCGCCGTCTGCCACTGCGCCCGCGTCGTCTGCAGGAACGGATTGTGCAGCGCCTCCGCCGGCGCAAACGCCAGCGAATGCACCAGGATGTCGAAATTCCCCCACGCCTCGCCCGCCCTGGCAAACGCCCCCTTCAAATCCTCATCCTTGCTCACATCGCACGGCACCAGGAACTTGGGCCGGAAACCCTCCACCGCCTTCACCACCCGCCGCTCAATCTTCTCCCCCGGCAAATAGGAAAACGCCAGTTCGCACCCCTCCTCATGCAGCTTCTGCGAAATGTGATACCCAATCGAGTATTCATTGAGCACGCCGAAGATGAACGCCTTCTTGCCGGTGAGCAGGGGCATGGTGCCTCTCTATAAAACCGAAAAATCACAGCCCCTATGATACGGGAGCCGCCCGTAAACACCAATGCACACACGTAGATTGATTAACCGACTAGAGCGGTTTTCATGCGACCCTATCGTTTCTTCGCAAGTTTGTTCTCGCTGGGGCTTGCCTTTTCGCGGAACTTACCGCTACGAACGAGTGAAATCTGCTCTAAACGGTCTGCGATCCGGGCTGCTTGTTGAGGTCACAATTTGGGACCTCAAGTTTCACCCGGTCCCTCACTTCGGGTAATCCCCGCGCAGCAGCTTGATCGTCTGCGCCCGCTCCGGGTTGCGGAATATCGCCGCCCCGGCCACCAGCACATCCGCCCCCGCCTCCAGCGCCTGGTGGGCGGTGCGTATGCCGATGCCCCCGTCGATTTGCAGCCGCTGATGCGCCCCCAGTTCGTGCCGTAGGAACCGCACCTTTTCCAGCACCTCGGGCATGAACGCCTGCCCCGTGAACCCCGGCACCACGCTCATCACCAGGACCATGTCCGCCAATTGCATCGTCTGCCCCAGCGCCTCCACCGGCGTCGCCGGATTCAGGCACACCCCCGCCGTACACCCAAGGTCGTGAATCCGCTTGATCAGGTCCACGCCCGAGGCATCATGCCGGACCTCGATGTGGAAGGTCAGGTTCCTCGCCCCGGCCTTGGCGAAGGCCTCGATGTGTTCGTCCGGGTTGCTCACCATCAGGTGTACATCCTGCATCAGCCCGCACGACCGCGCCAGGGCCAGCACGATGTCCGGCCCCATCGTCAGGTTCGGCACAAAATGCCCGTCCATGATGTCGATGTGCAGCAGGTCCGCGCCGCACTTTTCGACGTCCGCCGCCTCCGCGCCCAGTTTGGCGAAATCCGCCGCAAGGATCGACGGCGCGATCAGCGGCAAATGCGGGGGATGTTGGAACACGTTGGACATCAGGCACTCAGTTCCTCAAGAAGATCAATCTGGTCACGCATTTCCGTGGCGCGACCGGGTTAAAAAAGCGGGGCGCCCCACCAGTGGTGCCGACGCCCTCGTCGGCGGTCTGGGGTGTACTGCGGAGGCGCCCCGCATCACGTCACGCATTATCCAGAATGTCCAGGCACGCAAAACCCTTGCCTTCAAGGAATTCCAGGCTCGCCCCGCCGCCGGTCGAAACGTGGCTCACCTTGTCGGCCAGCCCGAACTCCTCGATCGCCGCCGCCGAGTCGCCGCCGCCGATGATCGTCGTCGCGCCGTTGCTCGTCGCCGCCGCCAGCGCCTCGGCCACCACCCTGGTTCCGTTGATGAACGGCTTTTTCTCGAACACGCCCATCGGACCGTTCCACACCACCGTCCGGGACGCCCGAATCCGGTCGGCATACAACTGGGCCGTCTTGGGCCCGATGTCGAAGCCTTCCATGTTGTCGGGGATGTCGCCCTCGACCACGCTGGTCTTGGCGTCGTCGGTCATCTGGTCGCTGATGACGTTATCCAGGGGCAGCACAATCTTGCCGCCGGCCTTGGCCAGCAGGCTCTTGGCCAGGTCCACCTTATCCTTTTCGGAAAGGCTCTTGCCGATCTTCCGGCCCTGCGCCAGGAAGAACGTATAAGCCATGGCTCCGCCGATGAGGATCGCGTCGGCCTTGGCCAGCAGGTTCTCGATCACCTCGATCTTGTCGGAGACCTTCGCCCCGCCCAGGATCGCGATGAACGGGCGCTGGGGCTTGTTGAGGGCATCGCCCAGGTACTTGATTTCCTTTTCGATGAGGAACCCGATCGCCCGCTTGCCCGGGCCAATGATTTCCGCCACGCCGAAGGTGGAGCCGTGCTGGCGGTGGGCGGTGCCGAAGGCGTCATTCACATAGAGGTCACCGAGTTTCGCGAGCTGTGCCGAGAACCCCGGATCGTTCTTTTCCTCTTCCTTGTGGACGCGGGTGTTTTCCAGCAGCACCACGTCGCCGTCCTTCATCGCCGCCACCGCCTTCTCGGCATCCGGCCCGATGCAATCCGTGGTCAGCGCCACCGGCTTGTTGAGCAGCTTAGCCAACACGTCCGCCGCCGGCTTGAGCGAGAATTTCTTCTCCGGCCCGGCCTTGGGACGCCCCAGATGGCTCATCAAAATCGCCTTGCCGCCGCGCTCGATGATGTTCTTGATCGTCGGCAGCGCCGAGCGAATCCGCCGGTCATCCGTCACCTGCAAGTTCGCATCCAGCGGCACATTGAAATCCACCCGCACCAGGACGCGCTTGCCTTTGACATCCAGTTGGGCCACAGTCTTTTTCGCCATTCGATTCTTCCTTGTGTAAAAAAGCCATATCCAGGCTCCGGCATCAGAGCCGCTATGTCTGGGGAATATTATCCTGATACCGCCCCCGCCGCCAGATGTCCGCGGGAGGCCCATCGTTTTCCGGATCGGCGCGGGAACGCCGGTGGTGGCAAGGACTTTTTTCCTGGCAAAGAAAACCCAAATCCAAGGATTCTTGATCCATGAATCCATGAACAGCAGGTTTGATTCGTGCTTTGGCAGCGGATAGACTGGTCGTAGGCTAGTCTTTATGGAAAGGTCTTTATGACCAGCGTCACGACCATCGGATCTTATGATGCCAAGACGCGTTTTGCGGAACTGCTGGAATTGGCCGAATCGGGAAGCGAAATCACGATCACACGTCATGGCACGCCGGTGGCCCGGCTGGTGCCCGTCAGCAAGCGGAGTACGCCGGACCAGCGCAAGGCGGCCATTCAGGAGTGGCGCAAGGCGTCGAAGACCCTGTCGCTGCGCGGCCTGAAGATACGCGACCTGCTTGAGGAGGGCCGGCCGTGAAGGCGAGCTTTGTGCTTGATTCCTCCGTGGCGCTGGCGTGGTGTTTTCCGGAGGAGGCCACCCCGGAGACCCAGGCGCTGCTGGACCGTATGTCCGCCGAAGCCGCCGCCGTGCCCGCGTGGTGGTTTGTGGAACTGACCAATGTGCTCTATCTGGCCGAAAAGAAGAAGCGGATCACGCCCGCGAAGGTGGCCCAGTTTATCGCCCTGATTGAATCGTTTGACCTGACGATCCATGATGATGCGGCACGGCGGGCATTTGCCCATATCCTGCCGCTTTGCCGAGCGCATGAACTGACCAGCTATGACGCACTGTATCTGGATTTAGCGCTCACGGAGCAACTGCCCTTGGCGACATTGGACGAACCGTTGCGCAAAGCCGCCGCGAAACTCGGCGTCAATTTGCTGGGCAAGTGAAAACCCTCGTCATCCGCGCACCGCCCCCACCGCCAGCCGTCCAATCGTCTTCAACGTCGCGCCGGTCTTGCTGGTGTCGCCCAGCACCTTTTCCATGGCCCCGAGGAACCAATCGAGGTCTTCCTTGCCGATCGTCATGGGGGGGAGGAACTTGATGACTTCGGTGTGGTAGCCGGCGACCTGGGTGAGGATGCGGTGCTCGTGGAGCAGCGGGACGATCACGGTCTGGCCGAAGACGGCGTAGTTCATTTTATGCAGAGCGTCCCATTTTTGCTGGAGGAGGAAGCCGGACTTGGGACGGGCGAAGTCGATGCCGAACATCAGGCCCTTGCCGCGAACGGCGGACACGAAGGGGCATTGGGCGCCGATTTCCCGCAGGCGCGTCTGGGCGTACTCCCCCATGGCGGCGGCATTTTCGACCAGTTTTTCGTCCTCAATGACGTACAGACTCGCCAGGGCTGCGGCCATCGCTAGGTCGTTCTGGCCGTACGTGTTGGAATGCACCACGCAATGTTCCATGGAATCAAAGACACATTTCATGATGTCGGGGCGGGTGACAATCGCGCCGTTGGGCACATAGCCGCCCGACAACGCCTTGGCGACGCACAGAATATCCGGCTCCACGCCGTCAAAGTAGTGATAGGCGAACCACTTGCCCGTGCGGCCCAATCCGCACTGCACTTCATCCAGAATCAGCAGCGATCCGGCGGCATGGCAGAGGCGCTGGGCTTCCTTGAGGAATCCATCCGCAACCATCTCGCAGCTCTTGCCCTGCACCGGCTCGACAATAAAGCCCGCCACGTCTTTGCCCGCCAGCGCCTGCTCCAGTGCCGCCAGATCATTGAACGGCACCTTGACCGCCCCCGGCGTGAACTCGCCGAAGCGCTCCTTGAAAAAATCCGCGCCGTTGATCGCCAGCGACCCGTTGGTCAGGCCATGGAAGGCGTGGTCGCAGTAGATGATTTTCTGCCGGCCGGTGAAGCAGCGGGCGAATTTCAGCGCCCCCTCCACCGTTTCCGTGCCGCTGTTGGTGAAAAAGATGCGGCTCAAACCCGGCGAAGTATGCTGTGTAAGTTTTTCGGCGACCAGGCCCGAGAGGATCGCACAGTCCATCCGCACCAGGTTGGGCATGTCGGCATCCAGCACCTGCCGGAGAATCGCGCGGACTTTCGGGTGGTTGCGTCCCAGGGCGAACACCCCCCAGCCGGTCAGCAAGTCCAGGTACTTGTTCCCTGCCGCATCCCACAAATGGCACCCCTGGCCGCGGACGTAGCCCTTGTCAAAACCGATCGTGCGCAACATCTTCACAAACGCCGAGTTCACATGCTGGTCATGTAACTCATACTGGCGGCCGTCGTGCTCTTTGAGCCAACCCTGAAAGTCCTGGTAAATGTCCGGCATGAACAAAAGCTCCCGCTTGGCAGACTCCGATAAAATGCAAGTATACCGCGACGCACGGGCCTTGGCGCGGCTCATGACATTCACACTCTCAAAAAAACCTCCCCCCTCAGGCTCTTTTCCTTGCCGGTTTTTCTCGGTTGTGTTAATGTTTCATTGTGCTGGAATTGACTGGCCGTGCTATCCTGCGTTTAGGAACCACTGATCGTGACGGCATTTACACGCACATTGTCCCATTCCGTTGACGCATCCCACACTCTACCCCACTCCCCAGTATCCCTGCCGCTGACCGGCGCCATTGACGCCGCCAAGGACGCCCTCATCTCCATGCGCCACCCGGATGGCTACTGGTGCGCCGAGCTGCAGGGCGATTCCATTCTCGAATCTGAATACATCCTTCTGAAATTCATCCTCGGGCAGGAGTACGACCCCGACCTCCCCCTCATCGCCAACCACCTCCGCTCCCTCCAGCAACCCGACGGCGGCTGGAATATGTACCCCGGCGGAGCCAACGATCTGGCCGGCACCGTCAAGGCCTACTTCGCGCTCAAACTCATGGGCGACGACCCCGATGCCCCGTATATGCGGGCCGCGTGCGAGGTCGTCCTCGCCCTCGGCGGCGCCGAACAATGCAACTCCTTCACCAAGTTCTACTTCGCGGCACTCGGCCAGATTTCCTACGACGCCTGCCCCGCCATCCCCCCGGAAATCGCCCTGCTGCCCAAGTTCCTCTACTTCAATCTCTACGCCGTCTCCGCCTGGTCGCGCACGATGATTCTCCCGCTGGCGATCGTCAGCACCCTCCGCCCCACCCGGCAATTGCCGGCACATCTGGGCATCCGCGAGCTCTACCGCGATTATGCCAAGCGCAACAGTTCCGCCGGCCGGCTCAAGTTCCTGCCGCGCTCCTGGCGCGAGATGTTCCTGCTCCTTGACGTCACGCTCAAGCGCTACGAAAAAACCGCCGTCACCCCGCTACGGCCCAAGGCGATCCGCGATGCCGAAAAGTGGATCCTCGAACACATGGAAAACTCCGAAGGCCTCGGCGCGATCTTCCCCCCCATGGTCTACGTGCTCATCGTCTTCCGCGCCCTGGGCTATCCCGACGACCACCCCAAAGTCCTCGAAGCCCAAAAACACCTCAAGGACTTGTTCATCCGCGACGAGACCAACGACACCATCCGCATTCAGCCCTGCTTCTCCGTCGTCTGGGACACCGGCATCGCCCTCCACGCTCTGGCCGAAGCCGGCCTGGGGCCCGACGATCCCGACGCCTCCAAAACCGCCACCTGGCTGCTCAACAAGGAATGCCGCAACGCCTCCGACTGGGCCAAGAACTGCCCCGACGTGGAGCCTTCCGGCTGGTTTTTTGAATTCGCCAATCCCCACTACCCCGATGTGGATGACACCGCCATGGTCGCCATGGCCCTCCAGCGCACCGGCAACGGCCCGGCGGAACCCGCCGTGAAACGCGCCGTCAACTGGCTGCTGGCCATGCAGAACGATGATGGCGGTTGGGCCGCCTTCGACCGCACCCGCAACAAGCCCGTGCTCGAACACGTCCCCTTCGCCGACCACAACGCCATCCAGGATCCCTCCTGCCCGGACATCACCGGCCGCGTCCTCGAATGCCTCGGCCACTGCGGCATCACCGCCGCCCACCCCGCCGTCCGCAAGGCCGTGGACTTCATCAAGGAAACCCAGGACAAGGACGGCTGCTGGTTCGGCCGCTGGGGCGTCAACTACATCTATGGCACGTGGCAAACGCTCACCGGCCTGCGCAGCGTCGGCGAACGCATGGATCACAAGTGGATACGCAAAGCCGCCGACTGGCTGCGCTCCGTGCAAAAATCGGACGGCAGCTTCGGCGAATCCTGCGACACCTACGAAAACCCCAGCCTCAAGGGCCGCGGCCCCAGCACCCCCTCCCAAACCGCCTGGGGCGCCATGGGCCTCATGGCCGCCGCCGGCCACGCCTCCGGCGACGATCCCCACATCCAGAAGGCCATCCTCTGGCTCATCGAATACCAAGGCGCCGACGGCAACTGGGAGGAAAACTGGTTCACCGGCACCGGCTTCCCCCGCGTCTTCTACCTCAAATACCACCTCTATCGCCTCTACTTCCCCCTCATGGCGCTCGCCCGCTTCCGCCGCCTCACCGCCCATCAGGAATAGCCCCGGGCGCGCGGAACGTTCCATCGCCCAACTCGATCTTGGCGTTCATTGGTGTTAATTTGTGGCCAATTTACGTCCGTAGTCCCGTCACGTCGTCGTGGTGAACACCCCCATTCTCAAAAATCTCAAATCTCAAATTTCAAATCGCTTCGTCCGTCTCTGTGCGTCCTCCGTGTCTCAGTGGCTCTGTGGTAAAAAGTGGCTCTGTGGTAAAAATTCTTCGTGCGTCTTCATCCCTTCGCGTCTTCGTGGTGAACATGATTCAATGATTCAATCGAAAATCGAAAATCACCCCTTCACCCGCCCCGCCTCCCCCTCCGCCTCATCACCAACCCCATCCCCCCCAACGCCAACACCCCCACCGCCCACGGCTCCGGCACCGCCGCCCCCGTCACCCCATACCCGCTG